>NZ_AYXS01000001.1:249523-363430 GCF_000505765.1 Asaia sp. SF2.1
CCGACCAATCTGCTGATAATAGGCCTCGGGCGACGCAGGCATGTCCAGATGGACCACACAGCGGACATCCGGGCGGTCGATGCCCATACCGAAGGCTACTGTCGCGACGATGACCATTGGCTCGCCACTGCGAAACCGCAGAAGCGTTGCGTGTTTTTCCTGTGGCGACAGGCCAGCGTGAAACGGCAAGGCGTTGAAGCCTCTCTCACGCAGGCTTTTCGCCATGCGCTCCGTGCGATTGCGGCTGCCACAATAGACAATCGAGGCATCGTCGCGATGCCGGGTGAGTGCGTCCTGCACCTGCTTCGTCTCGGAGCCCTTTGGAGAGGCTGCAAGGAACAGATTGGGACGATGGAAACTCGATGTGAGACGACGCGCCTGCGGCATGCCCAGCGCCAGCAGGATATCATCCTGCGTTCGTGAGTCGGCTGTGGCCGTCAGGGCGATACGGGGAACGCCGGGGAAGATCTCTGGCAGATCCGCCAGGGCCCGATATTCGGGACGAAATTCATGGCCCCATGCCGAGACGCAATGGGCCTCGTCGATCGCAAGGACCGATACCGGGTTACGTGCGAGCCAGCGCGCTGTACCGGGTGATACCAGCCTCTCGGGCGAGATATAGAGGATATCGAGCCGACCATCGCGCAGATCGCTGCGTATGCGCTCAAGCCGGTCCGGATCGAGCTCGGAGTGCAAAGCTGCTGCATTGACGCCGAGCTGCCGCAATGCCGCCACCTGATCGTCCATCAACGCAATCAGGGGTGAGATCACGATACCCATACCGGGTCGGCACAGGGCGGGAACCTGATAGCAAAGGCTCTTGCCCCCGCCTGTGGGCATGATGACGAGCACATCCTCGCCATTCATGACCGCTTCGATGACCTCTGCCTGCTGCCCCCGGAAACTCGAGAAGCCGAAAACGCGGTTCAGTACCGCGTCGGGCGTTTCGCGTTCGTCGGAGACGATTGATGAGAGGTCAGTTAAATCCAAGGTTCAGATGGAGCTTCTCAATGCGTGGAAGGATCGACTTCAATCGTCACCACGCGCGAGGCCACAGCGGCATCCTCGTTATTCTTGGGCGGACGCGCCATCTGGGTAATCTGGGCGGCGCCGACACCGGCCTTTGTCAGAGCTGCTGCGACAACCTTCGCACGCTCGACGGACAGCATTTCATCGGCGGAGAGGTTGCCGTGGGCACCGGCGTGACCGATCACTTCAATCGTCTTGGCCTGCGTGTCGCGCGCGTCGGCAGCAGCCTGATCGATGATGTTCTGGGCACTGGCCGAAACAGTGGTCGAGGCGGGTTCGAAGAAAACAGGGTAACGGTCGCGATCTGCACCGCCATTACAGGCAGAGAGACCCGTCAGGGCGAACACCGACAACATCACAGGCAGACGACGCATCTTTATTTCCTTCTCGAATCGCCGTGACATCCACGGGGCCGTGACGATGTCACTGCCTTGTGGCTTACCGCCCGTCAAGCAGACGCCCCAACTTGCTTCCTAGAGCGGCAATGGCGCGAGGGTCCCGGTCTCGATACGCCAGGCCCGGTCGAGGTTTTCAAGCCCCGTCAGACGATGCACAATGAGGATGACAGTGCGCCCCTGCATCGTGCGACCCAGCGTTCGCAGAAAGGCGCGCTCGGTCACGCTGTCGAGCCCCGTCGCAGGCTCATCAAGAATGACAATCGGTGTGTCGCGCAGGAGTGTTCGGGCCAGAGCGATGCGACGCCCCTGCCCGCCTGACAGCCGTGTTCCGCCCTCGCCCACCCAGGAATCAAGCCCATCGGGCAGGGCTTGCACAGTCTCGGCCATTTCGGCGCGCTCCAGGGCCGCCCAAAGGGCCTCATCGCTCACACCCTCACGACCGAGAAGCAGGTTGTTCCGTATGGTATCGGCAAACAGATGGGTCGATTGGGACAGCCATCCGATCTGTCCGCGCAGGCTCGTTGTATCGATCGTTGAAAGATCATGACCGCCAAACAGGATTTGTCCGGATTGCGGACGTGCCACCTTGAGCAGCAGCGCTGCAAGGCTGGATTTTCCTGCGCCTGACGGCCCGACCAGAGCGATATGCTCGCCTGCTCTTATGGTGAAATCGACGCCTTTTAAGACAGGCGCACGTGCCGGATCCCACCCGAAGGTCACATCGCGCAGCACAAGGTCGCCAGCCTCAGGCGCCGGGCAGTGAGTGCCTGCCGCGCTCGGTTTCGCCTCGGAAACCTCGACAACACGCTGGGCCGCCTGCCCAACCTGCGTCGCCAGCACACTGGTGCGCGCCAACGTGCCGATGCTCTCGAAAATCATTCCGGTAAGGAATATGAGCGCTATGCCGGAAACGTAATCGAGGGTCAGCTTTCCGAACCCGGCAAGACCTATAAGGATCAGTACAAGCGCTGCCTGACCGCATAGATAGGACACGGCCCCTGCACCAGCCATGGCGCGCGCCTGATCCAGCTGGGCATCATGAAGCCGCGCCTCCTCGGCCGTCAGGCGCTCCGCAAGACGGCTCTCACCGCCAAATGCCCGTGCCTCGCGCAGGCCAGTTGCCAGATCGACCGCAGCGACGCGCAAGGACGATTCTGCATGGAGAATGACTGCACTGCGTGATGCAGCGCGCCGAGCGGATACGACCGGTACGACACAGGCCGCGACAAGAAAAAGACCGGACAACGCCAGCCCGAAACGCCAGTTTGCATAGCCTGCAACAAGTGCAATGACCGGCAGGGACAGCGCGATACCCAGCATGGGCATGGCGATACGCAGATAAAGATTATCGAGCAGTTCGACATCGCCGACGAGACGATTCAGCAGATCACCCGCGCGCCGAAAGCCAAGACCTGCCGCAGCGCCGGAAGCGAGAGTGCGGAAGAACCACACCCGGAGCGCCGCAAGGGCGCGGAACATGGCATCATGGGCAAACAGGCGCTCGGCATAGCGCAGCACGATACGCGCACCACCGAACGCCCTCAGCAAACCGAGCCCAGCGCCCATTCCGAGCGCAAGCGAGGTCACTCTGGCCCCTGCATTCCACATCAGCGCCATGCCGCTCAGCAGGGCGAGTGCGGAGAGGATCAGGCCAAGTAGCAAACGGCCGCCGTAGGGCCGCCAAACCCGAAGAATGATCCCGAGAGCCTGCCCGACACTTGGCGTAGCAGAGGGCGAAGGATGAGACGCTCTCATGGTCATGCGGGAATCTCCGATCTCACACGGACCGTGGACGTACTCGGTTTCATGGCTGAAGGTGATGGACCGAGGCGCAGCTTGATGGTTGCGAAAGCCTGCATGGCAGCAGAATGACTGCTCAGAATAACCGTCCGGCCTTTTGCCAGATCATGAAGGGCCGCAATGATACTGCGCTCTGTATCCGGATCGAGATGCGCCGTTGGCTCGTCCAGCAACAGGAGCGGCGCATCCTTCAGATAGGCTCGCGCAATGGCCACACGCTGGGCCTGCCCTCCGGAAAGGCCGAAACCTCCCTCGCCAATCTCGGTATCCAGCCCCATCGGCAGGTCCTGCAGAAAAGTGTCGACCGCTGAAGCTTTGATGGCCACATCTAGGGCCGCCTGATTTGCGTCTGGTCGGGCGAAAAGCAGATTGTCGCGCAGGGTACCGGCGAAGATGACAGGCTTCTGCCCAATCCAGGCAAGATGGCGGGCGATATCTGCCCCCCGCATCGTCGCGATATCCTCCCCGTTGAAAAGGATCGCTCCATGATCGGGCCGGATGAAACCAAGGATCAGTTCGATAAGGGTCGATTTACCCGCGCCTGAAGGCCCGTCGAGCAGCAGTGTTTCTCCCGGCTGCACCGTGAAGGAAATATCGTCGAACACCGCGGGCCGATCGTCGGCCCAGCGGTAGCCCAGACGCTGCGCCTCTACCGTAAGAGGCCCCGGCACAACGGCGTTGGCAGCGCCCTGAGCCGCTTCAGAGCTTTCCCCATCCAGTCCATGCATCGCCTCAGCCGCGCCAGCAGCCTGGGCCCGATCCTGATAGGCCAGAGCCAATCCACGGAAAGGCGCAAAGAATTCCGGGACCAAAAAAAGCGCGAAAAGGGTCTGAGCGAAATGTGGTGAAGGTCGAACATGACCCGTCGAAGGCTGGTCCTGAACGCCGGTAACGAGATGGATGAAATGACCCTGTGTCAAAACGATCAGAATGATCGCCACGACCATCGCCACATCAATGGCTGCCGAGGAAAAGAACGCCACGCGCAGAATCCTGACGGTGCGTCGGCGCAACTCATCGGCTGAGTGTGCCAGAGATGCGGCTTCGGCGTCCGTTGCGTTTGAGAGAACTATGGTCGCGATACCGCGAACCCGATCGAGAAACCGTGCCTGAAGACGCACCATGGCCAGAAACTGGTTGCGTGACGCCAGTGCGGCACCGATGCCGAACACAGCCTGCGCTACCGGAACGAAGGCCCCGCATATTGCCAGAATCAGTGCTGCGCGGGCGTCGACCGCCAGCACTGCCACGAGAACAATGGCGGGAAAGACCATCCATGTCATCGAGGCGGGCAGCCAACGGGCAAAATAGCCATCCAGCGCTTCGATACGATCCACCAGCAGGGCTGCAATCTCGGCGGAGTGCTGACGGCGCAGCAGGGCTGGCCCGACATTGAAAACCGAACTCAGCGCCGTTCGGCGCAACCGTTCGCGCGACTTAACGCCTGCGCGGGCCGCATAATGCTCCTGCGCAAACAGGCAGATTGCCCGCAGCAGGGAAAGCACGGCGAAGGCCCCGATAAGACCGGGAACCGACGGGTCGTAACCGACCAATAGACGACCGATTGTCGATGCAAGGAACCAGGCCTGACCGATGCCGACCAATGTCGAGAAGCAACCGATCGCTACGACGGGCAGGGCCGCACGTTTGGCTGGCCCCGCATATTGCCGCACCCAGGCCCGCACCAGTTTTTTATCAACACCGCTCATGATGGGGGCATATAGGCAATGCAAACGACGAAACATAGGGTTTCGAGAGGCAGATTGCAGAACATTTAGGCTGCGGCCTTGGCTGCGACAGATGCCCCCCAATCGTCGGGGCTGATCGCAATGCGCGCAAACGCGGCAATAAAAAACCCTGCCTCATTCGAGACAGGGTTTGAGAGCCTCCGCACCAGAAAGGGCAGATGTATCAGCAGAGATGCATCACGCCGAGAAGGGTGGAAAGCCGCTGTTCCTTCCCATGACAATCAGACTTCACACCTGAACCACGGGAAGGAACGCTGGATCAATTACTGACCTGAAGACGCCGGCATCGTTGAAGCAGGCATCTTCATGTTGTTGTCCATCGGCATGGGGGCCGGAGACGGTGCAGTGGCATTGGCCATCGGCGCGGCTGCCGGAGCGGTTGCCGGGACGGGGGTCTGGGCCTGCTGTAGGCTGCGCGCATTCAGGTCTTCGGTCGATGCCGAACCCTTGTCAGCCTTCTGGTGGTGCATGGCAGTCTTGCTGGCATGAGCCTTGTGGCCCGTATGCTTGGCGAATGCCGGGGTTGCAACAGCAAAGGTAGCGGCCATCAGCGTGGCGCCCAGAGCAGAAATCTTCATCGTTCATCCTTCCTTGATACACAGATATCGGGGCCGGATTTGCGTATTGCGACGCAAACCACACCCGTCTCTAAGCAGGAAACGTAACGAAGGCGTTGCAGTTGCGGTGTAATCGAAAAACGTCCGCGTGATTACTGGCGGATCACAGCACCGGGCTGCGACGATACCCCGTAAGTATCACGCGCGCGTTTAATGAAGGCTGAGACCATCAACCGGACGCCCTCATTGAACACCACCCCGATCGCATTCTGCAGGAGGCGCGACCGGAACTCGAAATCGACGAAAAAATCGACAAGGCAGCCCCGTGGGTCAGGGGTGAATGTCCAGACATTATTGAGATATCTGAACGGGCCTTTCTCATACCGCACGCGTATGCGGTGTGGTCTTTCCAGCGAGACACGGCTCGTGAAAGTCTCGCGAAACGGGCCAAAGCCAACAGTGAGATCCGCGACCAGTTCGTGTTCGGTGCGTGATTTGATGACTGCCTTGACGCACCACGGCAGGAACTGGGGATAGGCACCCACATCGGCCACGAGATCGAAAAGCTGCTCAGGACTGTAAGCGATCAATCGTTGCTCGGCATGGGTGGGCATTACTGTCTCTCCGGCTGGAGCGCTTCCTGCTTCAGCCTGTTCTGTCGCGCCTCACGAAGCGCTGCGAAATCGGAATCGGCATGATAGGACGAGCGTGTCAGCGGACTTGAGCTGACCTGCAGGAAGCCCTTGGCGCGAGCCATGCGGGCAAATTCCTCGAACTCGTCAGGCGGCACGAATTTTGCCACGGCAGCGTGTTTGGGCGTTGGCTGCAGATACTGGCCCATCGTGATGAAATCGACATCGGCGATACGGAAATCGTCCATCACCTGTGCCACCTCCATCTTCTCCTCACCAAGACCCAGCATTAGCCCAGATTTGGTAAAGATCGAGGCATCGAGCCACTTCACGTCATCCAGCAGACGCACGGACTGGAAATAACGCGCGCCCGGGCGGATAGACGGGTAAAGCCGGGGGACGGTTTCGATATTATGATTAAAAACATCAGGCCGAGCCCGGACGACGACCTCAAGCGCGCCGGGCTTGCGCAGGAAGTCTGGCGTCAGGATCTCGATCGTCGTTTCCGGCGATGCTTCGCGTACCCTTGCAATCGTCTGGGCGAAATGCAGCGCGCCACCATCGGCCAGATCATCGCGATCTACAGAGGTGATGACCACATGACGCAGCCCGAGCTTGGCCACCGCTTCTGCCACGCGCTGTGGCTCGTCGGCATCCAGCACTTTAGGCATGCCTGTCGTGACGTTGCAGAACGAACAGGCGCGTGTGCAGATCTCCCCCATGATCATCATGGTGGCGTGGCGCTGTGACCAGCATTCACCGATATTCGGGCAGGCTGCTTCCTCACAGACTGTCACCAGCCTGTTATCGCGCATGAGCTTGCGCGTTTCCTGATAGACGGGGCTGTTGGGCGCCCTCACCCTTATCCAGTCCGGCTTGCGCTGGATCGGGTTGTCCGGCCGGTTGGCCTTTTCAGGATGGCGAAGCGAGCCTGGCTTGCGATGATCGATGGTAATGCGCTGCATGGTCATGACTAGAAGTGGAGTGCTCCACCCCAGGCTGCAAGGAGCGACTCATGCATCGTTTCCGAGATTGTCGGGTGCGGGAAAACCGTCTCCTTCAGCTCGGCCTCGGTGAGTTCGGACGTCCGTGCGATCACATAGCCCTGAATCATCTCCGTCACTTCAGCACCGATCATGTGAGCACCCAGCAATTCGCCGGTTTCAGCATCGAAGATGGTTTTGGTCAGGCCATCCGGCTCGCCCATGGCCAGCGCCTTGCCATTGGCGAGGAACGGGAACCGGCCGATCTTGAGCTTGCGTCCTGTTGCCTTGGCTTTTTCTTCGGTCAAACCCACCGACGCCACCTGGGGACGGCTATAGGTGCAACCCGGAATATTGAGCGGATGGAGCGGCTCGGGATCGTGGCCTGCTATCTTCTCGACGCAGATCACACCCTCATGGCTGGCCTTGTGTGCCAGCCATGGCGCACCCGCCACGTCGCCAATGGCCCACAGGCCCGGCTCGCCGGTGCGGCAGAACTCATCGACAATGATATGGGTCTTGTCGACCTTGACCGTGGTCTGCTCGAGGCCGAGGTCTTCCACATTCCCGACAATACCAACCGCCAGAATGACCTTGTCGACAACAAGATCGGTCGTGCCCGATGCTGTCGTGATCCGGGTCAAGACGGTGCCATCCTTCTTGTCGAGCGGGCCAACCTTGGCGCCGGTCAGTACCTTGATGCCCTGTTTCTCGAAGGCCTTCTGCGCCATGGCGCTGATTTCGGCATCTTCGGCAATCATGATGCGATCGGCCACTTCGGCAATGGTCACCTCCGCGCCCATATTGCGATAGAACGACGCGAACTCGACGCCAATCGCCCCGGATCCGATGACCAGAAGACGCTTTGGCAGTTCCTTGGGCACCATCGCCTCGCGATAGGTCCAGACCAGTTCCCCATCGGGCTCGAGCCCGGGGAAATGGCGGGCGCGGGCGCCTGTTGCCAAAATCACGTCGGGCGCAGCAATACGACCGGTTTCCTTGCCATCCTTGCTGATGGCCACGACATGCGCCTTGCCATCGCGACCGGCGAGCTTGGCGCGGCCATCGTAAACCTTGACCTTGGCCTTTTTCAGCAATCCGGCCACACCGCGCGACAGCTGACGCGACACGGCGCGCGAGCGCGCCACCACTTTCTCGATGTCGAAGCTCACCTTTTCGGCGCTAAAGCCGAACTCGGAAAGATTGTGCAACTGATGATTGAGCTCGGACGCCCGCAGCAATGCCTTGGTCGGGATGCAGCCCCAGTTAAGGCAGATGCCCCCCAGATGGGTGCTTTCGACCACAGCGACATTCTTGCCAAGCTGCGCGGCGCGCAGGGCAGCGACATAGCCGCCCGGCCCGCCGCCCACGACGATCAGATCGAATTTGTCCATGGGTCAGATCACCAGTCGATAGGGGTTTTGCACGACGTCACGCAGGGCATTGAGCCATTTCGCACCGAGTGCTCCATCGACCGCACGATGGTCAACAGAGAGGGTGGCTGTCATGACAGTGGCAACCGCAAGCTGATCGCCACGCACGACGGCGCGCTTCTCACCAGCGGCAATGGCCAGAATACCGGCCTGGGGCGGGTTGATGATGGCGGCGAATTCACGCACGCCAAACATGCCCATATTGGAAATCGAGAACGTGCCGCCCTGGAATTCTTCCGGCTTGAGCTTGCCGTCACGGGCACGCTTGGCCAGATCACGCGCCTGCTCACTAATTTCACGCAGGGTCTTGCGATCCGCCTGACGGATGATCGGTGTGATCAGGCCATCAGGAATCGAGACCGCCATCGAGATATCGATGTCGGGGAAATGCAGCGTCTCGGCTTCGGTGAACTGGACGTTCAGGCCGGGGCAATCGCGCAACGCCAGGGCCACAGCCTTGATCATCATGTCATTGACAGAGATCTTGAACTGCCCCTCACCCTCGCTGGGTGATGCTGCATTGAGCTGGCTACGCAGGGCAAGCAACGCATCAAGCTCGATATCGACCGAGACATAGAAATGCGGGACGTTCTGCTTGGACTCACTGAGACGACGCGCAATGACCTTGCGCATGGACGAGTTCGGCACGCGCCTGGCTTCAGCCGGAGCGGAACCCGCAGCCGTCACCGTTGCCAAAGCCTCAGCAGGCTTCGCGTTCTCGACGTCGCGGCGCAGGATACGGCCGTTAGGGCCTGTTCCCTTCAGCGCAGCGAGATCGATACCCTTCTGTGCGGCAATGCGACGTGCCAGCGGTGAGGCGAAAACGCGCTTGCCGTGGGATGCAGCCACCGGCGCGGCCTGAGACTGTGCGGGCGCAGCAGCCGGGGCTTGGGCGGGAGCCGATTGCACGGCGGTCTGTGAGGCCGTATCGGGGGCAGGTGCGGCTTTCTGCGCCGGCGCCGACTCAACGACGTCAGGCACAGCCTCGCCTTCCTCAACGAGAATAGCGATGGGCGAATTGACCTTCACCCCCTCGCTGCCTTCCGGCACGACAATACGGCCGAGGATTCCCTCATCGACCGCCTCGACTTCCATCGTGGCCTTGTCGGTCTCGATCTCGGCAATCAGATCGCCTGACTTGACTGTATCGCCTTCCTTCTTCAGCCAGCGCGAGAGCGTACCCTCGGTCATGGTCGGAGAAAGAGCGGGCATCAGGATATTGGTAGCCATGGTCGCAGCCCCTCAGAACAGTTTGCGAACCGCGTCCACCACCCAGTCAGGCTGCGGAAGCGCATGTTTTTCGAGATTGGCGGCGTATGGCAGCGGAATATCCAGACCACAGACGCGCGCAGGCGGGGCATCGAGATAATCAAACGCCTGCTCACAGGCCACCGTACAGATTTCGGCGCCAATGCCAGCGACCGGCCAGCCTTCCTCAACTGATACGATACGGCTTGTCTTCTTGACGCTGTTGATGATCGTCTCGGTATCGAGCGGACGGATGGTGCGCAGGTTGATCACCTCCGCCTCAATACCCTGCTCGGCCAGCTTGGCAGCGGCTTCGAGCGCCACACCGACCATGATCGAGAACGCCACAAGGGTCACGTCCTTGCCCTCGCGTTCGATCTTTGCCTTGCCGATGGGCAGGATGAACTCCTCATCCACCGGGCAGGGGAATTTCTGCCCGTACAGGATCTCGTTTTCGAGCACGATCACCGGGTTCGGGTCACGAATGGCCGCACGCAAAAGGCCCTTGGCATCCTCTGATGACCAGGGGGCAACGACCTTCAGACCGGGCACATGGGCGTACCAGCTGGCATAGCACTGCGAATGCTGCGCACCCACGCGCGCTGCTGCGCCGTTCGGGCCGCGGAACACGATGGGACAGCCCATCTGTCCGCCCGACATATAGAGCGTCTTGGCGGCGGAATTGATGATGTGGTCGATCGCCTGCATGGCGAAGTTCATGGTCATGAACTCCACGATCGGCTTAAGGCCTGTCAGAGCGGCACCGACGGCCATACCGGTGAAGCCATGCTCGGTGATCGGTGTATCGATGATGCGACGCTCACCGAATTCGTCGAGCAGACCCTGACTGATCTTGTAGGCGCCCTGATACTGGGCGACTTCCTCGCCGAGCAGGAACACATCGTCATCACGACGCAGCTCTGCGGCCATCGCATCACGCAGGGCTTCACGCACGGTGATAACCGAGGTCTCGCCCCATTCACGGTCCGGTGTCGCCACCAGTTCCTGCGGCTTCTGAGGAGCCTTTTCCTCAACCGCGGTCTGAACCGGGGTCGTCTGGGCAGGGGCCGGGCCGTTTTCCAGCGCCGAGATATCCTCGCCCTCTTCCGCGATGATCGCGATCTGCGTGTTCACGGCGACGTTCTCGGTGCCTTCCGGCACGAGGATCTTTGCCAGGATACCGCTATCGACCGCCTCGACTTCCATCGTAGCCTTATCGGTTTCGATCTCGGCGATGACGTCGCCGGAATTGATCTTGTCACCCGCCTTGCGGGTCCATTTCGAAATCGTGCCTTCGGTCATGGTAGGCGAAAGAGCCGGCATGAGAACAGGAGCGGCCATAACTTACGCCTCCACCAGAATATCGGTCCAAAGTTCAGAGAGATCAGGCTCGGGGCTGTTCTGCGCGAACTCGGCAGCGTCATTGACGATCTGCTTCACCTCGGCATCGATCTCTTTGAACGCCTCGTCTGTCGTACCCTTCTCGGATAGCAGCTTGTGGAGCGCCTCGATGGGATCACGCGTGCGGCGCATTTCCTCGACTTCCGAGCGGTCGCGATAACGCGCCGGGTCAGACATGGAGTGGCCGCGATAGCGATAGGTTTCCATCTCGAGTAGGAACGGCCCCTTGCCTGCACGGCAATGCGCTACAGCTTCCTGAGCCGCCTCATGCACGGCAAACAGATCCATGCCATCCACCTTGCGGCCCGGAATCTTCCAAGGCGCTCCGATTTCGGACAGGTTGTGAGCCGCAGCACTGGAGCGCTCGACGCTCGTGCCCATACCATAGCGGTTGTTTTCGATCACATAGATGCAAGGCAGCTTGTGCAGGGCGGCGAGATTGAAGCTCTCATAGACCTGCCCCTGCTGAGCGGCACCTTCGCCGAAATAGGCAACGCCCACTTCATCGGTCCCGCGATACTTGTTGGCAAAGGCCAGACCGGTGCCGATGGCCACCTGCGCGCCCACGATGCCATGACCGCCATAGAAATTCTTCTCGCGCGAGAACATGTGCATCGAGCCGCCCTTGCCATGCGAATAACCGTCCTTGCGTCCGGTCAGCTCGGCCATCACACCGCCGGGGCTCATGCCCATCATAAGCATATGCGCGTGATCACGGTAGGAGGTCACGATCTTGTCACCCGGCTTCATCGCCAGCGACATACCGACGATAACCGCTTCCTGACCGATATAGAGATGGCAGAAACCGCCAATCAGACCCATGCCGTAAAGCTGTCCGGCCTTTTCCTCGAAGCGGCGCAGCAGAAGCATATCGCGATATGCCGTGCGCACGGTCTCCAGTGGCAGGATCGGTCCGTTGTGATCGGCGAGCGGCTGAGCCGCTCCCTTATGGGCTTTGCCGGACATGCTGAGTATCTCCTGGGCCAGATCGTTGTGTCATGCACAACTCAGGGACCGGTATTTACCAGTCCCGTTGAGCAAGTCCACAACCCGGGCTGTTAATATGTGCGTTAGAGCGTGCCGAGCAGACGGCGGGCGGCGATGCCAGGATCCTGTTCGCGCAGGAGACTTTCGCCAACGAGCACGCCGCTGGCCCCTACCTCACCCACACGCGTCACATCTTCGAGTGTGCGGATACCACTCTCGGAAACGAGGATACGATCGGGCGGCACCAGCGGGGCAAGCTTGGCTGTGGTGTCCAGATCGGTCACGAGCGTACGCAGGTTACGGTTGTTGATCCCGATAAGCGAGGTGTCGAGCGCAAGGGCACGATTGAGTTCGGCTTCGTCATGCACCTCGCACAGCACGTCCATATCGAGACCACGGGCAAGAGCGATGAGTTCGGCAGCCTCGGCATCGGTCAGGGCCGAGAGAATGATCAGGATGCAATCCGCACCGATCAGGCGGCTTTCATGCACCTGCCAGGGCTCAAGGATGAAATCCTTGCGCAGGATCGGCAACGGGCAGATTTCCTTGACTGCCTTGAGATCCTCGATCGACCCATGAAAACACGAGCCTTCGGTCAGGATCGAAAGGCAGATCGCGCCCGCCGCCTCGTAAGCCTTCGCAATGCCGACCGGATCAAAATCCGGCCGTAGAATCCCGGCCGAAGGCGAGGCTTTCTTGATTTCAGCAATCAGCCCGACACGACGATCGGCCGCCATCTGCTTGAGCGCCTGGCCGAAACCGCGCGTAGGCACACTCACCTCGCGGGCGCGTGCCGTGATTTCCTTGAGCGGCATGATCTGTGAGCGCTGTTCGACATCGATGCGCGTCCGGGCACAGATACGCGCCAGCACATCCGGCATGTCCACGCCGGAAACGGGCAATGCGGTCTCTTCCTGCACAATGGTTCCAGGCACCTGGACATCAGGAAAGCCGGCGGGCGTGTCATGCGTGGGAGTGGACGAATGATCGGTCATTTCAAGCCTGACGTCTGGATCAAATGGGAGGGGTGCACCGCAACGGCAGAATCGGGCGCCTGCTTCTGCGCCTGAACGAGGGCCGACAGGGCCAACCCTGTATCGATGGCATGTGCGGCGACCTCGACATTCCTGCGAAGGAGAGTGGGGACGATCGACGCGTTTTCAAGAATGGGGAAACGGCCAGAGACATGCAGGGCGACAGCCGTGTTGAGGAGCACGGTGTCACGATACGCGCCCTCCTGGCCGGAGAGCATGTCGAGCAGTTTGCTGGCATTAAGGGCGGGGTCACCGCCTGCGATAGCTGCGATGGGGCGGTGCGGCAGTCCCGCCATATCCGGTGTCAGGACAAGATCGAGAAAGCGCCCATCATCCCAGGCATGGATATGCGACAGGCCCGCGAGGGTGATTTCGTCGCTTCCGCCAAGATCGGTCTCGCCATGTACGGCCCACACGCACTCCGCACCGAGCGATGCCAGTGTCTCGATCACGGGGCGCAGCCAACGCTGATCGTAGATACCGATCATCTGTCGGCGGACTTCAGCCGGATTGCAGAGCGGCCCGATCAAATTGAAGATCGTGCGAAAACCGAGTGCTCCTCGGACCGGCGCGGCATGGCGCATGGCCGGATGATGCAGAGGGGCCGCGAGAAAAGCCAGACAGCCCTCACGCAAGCGGCGCGCCTGCTCGTCCAGATCCTCGCACGGGGCGATCCCCAGTGCCATGAGCGTGTCTGTTGCTCCCGCCCGGGACGACAGGGCGCGGTTGCCGTGTTTGGCCACCGGCACACCGAGACCTGCAAGCACGAAAGCAACGGCGGTGGAAACATTGAGCGTGCCGAGCCCGTCCCCCCCTGTGCCGCAGACATCCATTGCCCCTTCCGGAGCATTGGGCAGGGCTGTCATGCAGGCCCGGACGGCACGCACCGCACCGCTCAGCTCGTCGACAGTCTCGCCACGCAAGCGAAGCGCCATGAGAATGGCTGCAAGCTGCTCGCCGGGCACTTCGCCCCGCATGATGAGGGTAAAGAGTGCTTCGGTCTCTTCCCCCGAGAGACGCCGCCCCTCGGCGAGCCGACCCATGACCTGTTTGAGACGACCAGACTGCATTGTCATTCAGGCTGCTTGGGACTTCTGGCGTGCAGCACGGGCAATGTTGAGAAAATTGGCCAGCATCATCTGGCCATCTTCTGAAGCGATGCTCTCGGGATGGAACTGCACGCCATGGACTGGCAGGGTCCTATGACGCACGCCCATGATCACACCATCCTGCGACCGGGCATTGACAACAAGGGTGTCGGGTATCGTCTCGGGCGCCAGGGTAAGACTGTGATAGCGTGTCGCCTGTGTCGGGCTGGCTAGACCATGAAACAGGCCGGTGCCGTCATGACGTATGCCGTCGACCTTTCCGTGCATCGGCACAGGCGCACGGACGACCGTCGCGCCAAAAACCTGCCCGATCGCCTGATGTCCAAGGCAGACTCCCAGCACGGGCACATGCGGCGCCGCCGCTGCGATCAGGTCACAACAGATACCGGCCTCGTTGGGCGAGCATGGGCCGGGAGAAATCACGATGACTTCCGGGCGGAGGGCAAGGGCCTCCTCAACACTCAGGGCATCGTTGCGACGGACGTCACAGGCCTCTCCCAGTGCCCCGAAATGGTGGACAAGGTTGAAGGTGAAACTGTCGTAGTTGTCGATCAGCAATATCATGGCACTAAGATGGCGATGTCTCGAGTGAAGGTCAAATTCCGTTACAATGCCTGACTTTCCGGCGGTTCTGCCCGTCAGCCACCACCCCCGCTGGCCTGGATCACGGCCAGCTCCGCCGCACGGAAAATGGCGCGTGACTTGTGTCGCGTCTCCATCTCCTCACTCGCGGGATCGCTGTCGGCCACGACACCACACCCGGCCTGCACATACATCCGCCCCTTGTGCAGGATCGCCATGCGAAGGCCGATACAGGTATCCATATCGCCGTCAACGCCGACATAGCCGATGCAGCCCGAATAGGGACCACGCCGGGTCACTTCCAGCTCGTCGATGATTTCCATGGCGCGGATCTTGGGAGCACCCGTCAATGTTCCCGCCGGGAAAGCGGCGGACAGCGCATCCAGCGCGTCACATTCGGGACGAATCGTGCCCTGCACCGTGGAAGAGATATGCATGACATGGCTATAGCGCTCGACCACGAAGGACGACGGCACCGTGACCGACCCCATGCGTGCCACACGACCCACGTCATTACGCCCCAAATCGATGAGCATCAGATGTTCGGCACGTTCCTTGGCATCGGCCAGCAACTCGGCTTCGAGGCGTTCATCCTCTTCGCGATCCGCACCCCGCGGACGGGTTCCGGCAAGGGGACGCACGGTCACGACCTGATCACGCAGCCGCACGAGAATTTCAGGAGATGAACCGACGAGCGAGAAGCCATCCATCTCGACAAGGAACAGGAACGGCGCAGGATTGACACGCCGCAGGGAACGATAGAGTGCCAGTGCAGGCAGAGGAAACGCCGCCTCGAAACGCTGGCTCGGCACGATCTGGAACGCATCGCCCGCTGCAATATAATCCTGAGCCTTGCGCACCTTGTCCATGAACGCATCTGCCGTCATGGTCGAAACCGGAGCGTCGAGAACGCTGCCTTCCGGCAGCTCAGGCGCCGTGTCGAGAGGGGCTGCAATGAGCGCCCTGCTTGCACGCTCAAGCAGGGCCTGACCTGCCTCGCGGCTCATCCCGCCCTCGCGCAGGGGCACGGCAAGGTGCAGCTCGTCCCGCACCGAATCGAACACGGCAAACAGTCCCGGGCGCATCATCACGCCATCGGGCAGATGCAGATCATCCTGCGGCGCATTCGGCAGGATTTCCATCTGCCGGACCATGTCATAGCCCAGATAGCCGAAAATGCCCCCGATCATGGTGGGCAGTGAATCCGGCAACTCGGCGCGGCTTTCATCGATGAGACGACGCAGGGAGACCAGCGGTGCCTCGTTAATTTCGGTAAATACCGACCCTGCGTCGTGCGGCGCCGTGTTGATTGAGGCAACGCCATGAGCACAACGCCAGACGAGATCCGGCAGCAGGGCAATGACCGAATATCGCCCACGCGCGGCGCCGCCTTCGACACTTTCGAACAGCAGACGATATGGACGCCCCTCACCGCCACCCGCCTGAGCGGGCACCAGCGAGGAAAGCTTCATGAAAGCCGCGACCGGCGTCAGAAGGTCGGCAGCCTCGATACGCGTGAGAAATTCGGTCGTCATTCCTGTCCGGTTCCCGCCTTGAGCGCCTGCTGGAGCACCGGCATGTTCGGCACTGGCTTGATCTGCCCTTCCAGCGAATGGACAAACACCACCGGCACATCAGCGCGCAATGTGTCCTGCAATTGGGACTGCATGGAGGCGCGAAGCGCCTTGGTGCTCTCAGGGCTTGCGGGCTTGGTCGCCTTGACCGTGAACACATACAGCGCGTCACCATCGGCCATCATGCCAGTCTTGCCAACCGGGGTCGAAAAAATCTGCGAAAGAAGAGCGGATGGCAGGTTACCATTCTGCATGCGCGAGATCATCAGATCCTTCTGCATCTGAGCTTCATCGGTCGTGCCCGCCACGGCCTTATCGAGACCACCCGATTTGCGGGCGGCCTGCATGAGCGTGGTGGCACGCTCGTCTGCCATATGCATCTGACGCTCGCGAAGCCAGTCATGCCCCACCTGCTCACGCACGGTGTCATAGGGCTTCACATGACCGGGCTCGATCTCGTCCACGAGCACAGCAAAGGCGCTACCGTCCGGGCCGTTGACCAGCGAGGGCTTCTCGCCCTCCTTCTGACTGAAGATGCGCGCGATGATGGCCTTGCGGATGGCATCGCTCCCCGGCAGAGGCGCAACCTCACCATCTTTCGTCAGGCCCTGGGCATCGAGCGACCCCTGAGCCGGCACGGCGCCGATATCGTTCGGTATCTGCTCGAGGTCCGCGCTGCCCGCTATGGCATCCTGCAACGAAGCCACGCGTCCACCGAGAATTTGCGGGGCCTGCGAGCGGGCCACTTCATCACGGATATCGGCTTTCGCATGGTCGAAATCGGTCTTGTGCGGTGTATTGATTGCCGTGACGCGGAAAACGATCCAGCCTGCGGGGCTCTCGATCGGCCCTTCGATCACGCCGGAAGGCGCTTCAAAGGCAGCCTTCGCCAGTTCAGGGCTCGGGATATCGGCCTTGCGCGCATTGGGGAAGGCGACAGCTGCTGCGGCCGGATTCTGCTTTTGAAGAGCGGCGTAATCGCCACTGGCTTTCCAGGCTGCCAGAACGGCCTCGGCAGCCGCCCGGCTCTGAAGAGTCAGCACCTCGAGACTACGCGTTTCCGGCACGTCGTATTTCTGGATCTCGAATTCGTAGAAACGCTTGAGATCGGCATCAGGAATGGTGAGCGTGCGGGCAATCGTCTCTGCCGAAAGCAGGACAAGCTTGGCATGACGATATTCTGCCGAACGATAAAGCCAAGGATGCAGATCATAGAAGCGGCGAAGGTGTGCCTCCTCGGGGGCGACCGGCACGGCGACAGAGGCGCTGTCGAGACGCAGAAGGTCCACCTGATGCGCAAACGTATTGTAGGATAGCAGCTGATCAAGCACCGAGCCCGGTACCTTCATGCCGTTGCCAAGACCTTCGAGCAGGTTACGCGCACCGATATCATCACGCACCTTCGCCAGAAGATCACGCTCCGTGATATGAATCTGGCTCAGCTTGCTATTGAAGAGCTTGCGGTCGAACTGCCCGTCCGTGCCATGAAACACGCTCATGCCGAAGATCTCGTTACGAACGAGAGCATCGGGCACTTTCATGCCGTTGCGGTCCGCCAGGGCCAGAACCTCGTTCTGGGCCAGCATGCGCTGAAGCACACCCTGGGCAACCTGCTCACGCACAGCCGGGGTCAGTTGGGACGGATTGCTCAGCCCCATCTGCTGCGCAACACGCGGCATTTCGTTCTGAATGGCATTGGCGAGATCCTGGGCCCCGATCTGTCGGGTCCCGATCTTCACGGCAATATTGGCCTGATCACCGTTATAGCTGCCGACCATATCGCCGACGCCCCAGCCAACGAAGGCCAGAAAAATGAGAAGCGCAATGATGCGCCCAAGCCAGGAATCGACAACAAGATGCCGCAAAGTCGAAATCATACGCGTCCAGGATCCGCAATTCGCCAGGGATTGATTGGCAGGACCATAGTCTGACACGCTTCACTTGACCAGACGGCGCCCTTGCCCGGGAGACATCAAGCGCCCATGCCCGATGCAACGCTTGTCACTCATCTGACGATAAGATGATGCAAAGATGGCGAACAATCGCCGTTCCCCTCTGTCTCCGGTCGGAAAACATCCGCTAAGCAGGAACATCGCTCGCCGGTTAATGCAGGATCGTTGAAGGATACATGATGCGCCAGATGATCATGGGTAACTGGAAGATGCATGGCCTTCGCGGTCGGGGTTCGGAACTTGCTACCGAAATTGCAGACTCAATCAGTCCCGTTGTGGCGCAGCGCGACGTCGTGCTTGCCCCTCCCTTTACCCTGACAGCTCTCATTGCCCCCATCCTGCAATCGACTGGCATCGGGCTTGGAGCGCAGGACTGCCATGCCGAAGCCGAAGGAGCCTTTACGGGCGATATCTCTGCCCCCATGCTGGCAGATCTTGGCGTCAGACACGTGCTGCTTGGTCATTCCGAGCGACGAGAACATCATCACGAAGACAACACCCTCATCCGACGCAAGGCCGTGACCGCACAGAGATTCGGTCTCTGCCCGGTCATCTGCGTGGGAGAGAGCGCAACCCAGAAACGCGATGGACGGGCCGAGGCCTGGCTGACACGTCAGATCGTGGAATGTCTGCCCAGAACGTTCCAGGGCATCGTGGCCTATGAGCCGATCTGGGCCATCGGCACGGGCAAGGCGGCAACCGAACAGGATATCAAATCCCGCATGACGCTGATTCATGAGGTGCTGCGTCGTCATCTGGAAACGGATGACAAAACACCACGGGTCCTGTATGGCGGCTCAGTTAAGCCCGAAGATGCCGCGTCCATCCTCGCTGTTTCCGGTGTGGGGGGCGTGCTCGTCGGCGGAGCCAGCCTGTCTGCCGAATCCTTTCTCGGCATCGCAAAGGCAGGTCTCTCGTCGGCGTCCTGACGGCATATATATTGCGTTTACATGAAAGCCGGACATGACCACGCTGCTGCTCGTTCTCAATTTCCTTGTGACTATCGCCCTGATCGGCGTGATCCTTATCCAGCGTAGCGAGGGCGGTGGTCTTGGCATTGGCAGCAGCCAGGGCATGGGATCGTTCATGACAGGGCGCGGCACGGCCAATCTGCTTACACGCACCACATCAGTGCTCGCAGGCGTTTTCATGGTGCTGTGCCTTCTGCTCGCGGTACTGAACCGCGGCGCCTCGACGAACGCAGGCAACGACATTCTGGCGCAGCCCCCTGCGCCGACGGCACCTGCCGCACCGGCCACAAGCGCGACCACTCAGACGCCCGCCACGACACCTGCTCCGGCGGCGCCTGCGAAGCAGTAACGCAACAGAACGAAAAATTTCTTCCGCCCGGGTCCTCGGGCGGCATTCTTCTCGTTCCCTCGGAACACGATCCGGTGTAGGAGAGCCTTCCATGACTCGGTTCGTATTCATCACCGGTGGCGTGGTTTCCTCTCTCGGCAAGGGCATCGCTTCTGCGGCTCTTGCGGCTCTCCTCCAGGCGCGCGGCTACAAGGTCCGCATGCGCAAGCTCGACCCCTATCTCAATGTGGATCCGGGGACCATGAGTCCCTATCAACATGGCGAAGTGTTCGTAACCGATGACGGGGCCGAGACCGATCTCGACCTCGGCCATTACGAACGTTTCACCGGGGTTCATGCCCGAAAGGCCGATAACGCCACGACGGGACGCATCTATTCTGAAGTGATTGCCCGCGAACGACGTGGCGATTATCTCGGCGCGACCGTGCAGGTCATTCCCCATATCACAGACGCCATCAAGGAAGCCGTCGTGGCTGGCACGGATGGCTATGATTTCGTGCTGGTCGAAATCGGCGGCACTGTGGGCGATATCGAGAGCCTGCCTTTCCTCGAATCGATCCGTCAGCTGCGCAACGATCTGGGCCCGGCGCACACCATGTGCGTGCATCTCACCCTCCTGCCCTACATCCCCGCAGCCGGTGAACTGAAAACGAAGCCGACCCAGCATTCGGTCAAGGAACTGCAGAATGTCGGTATCCAGCCGCAGATGCTCATCTGCCGCTCGGACCGAGCAATTCCAACCAATGAACGTCGCAAGATCGCCAGCTTCTGTAATGTGCGTCCCGAGGCCGTGATTGCCGCGCTGGACGTCGACACCATCTATGCCTGCCCGATTTCCTACCACAAGGAAGGCATGGACAATGAGGTGCTGCGCTATTTCGGCCTACCTGTGGATGGCGAGCCCGATCTGAGCCGCTGGACCAAAATTGTCGAAACGCTGCGTCATCCCGATGGCGAGGTCCGTATTGCCGTGGTTGGCAAGTACACTGCGCTTCTCGACAGCTACAAATCGCTCATCGAAGCACTCCTGCATGGTGGCATTGCCAACAGCGTCAAGGTCCGCCTCGAATGGGTCGAATCCGAGACGTTCGAAAAGAATCCCGAATCGATCGCAGCGCTCGGTCGGGTCGACGGCATTCTTGTGCCGGGCGGATTTGGCGAGCGTGGCTCCGAAGGCAAGATCGAGGCTGTGCGCTATGCCCGTGAAAACGGCGTGCCCTTCCTTGGTATCTGCTTCGGTATGCAGATGGCCGTTATCGAGTGCGCCCGCTCTCTGGCTGGTCTCGACAAGGCCTCCTCCACGGAATTCGGCCCGACCGATGAGCCGCTGGTGGGTCTCATGACCGAATGGGCACGTGGCAACGAGATGCTGCGCCGCCGTGAGCATGGTGAAATGGGTGGCACGATGCGCCTTGGCGCCTACCCGGCCAAGCTCAAGCCCGGTTCACGCGCTGCCGAAATCTATGGCACGACCGAAGTGCGTGAACGGCATCGTCACCGCTACGAGGTGAACGTGCACTATCGTCAGCAGCTCGAAGCCACTGGCCTCGTGTTCTCGGGTATGTCACCCGATGATGTTCTGCCGGAGGTGGTCGAATATCCGGATCACCCGTGGTTCGTGGGCGTGCAGTATCACCCGGAATACATGTCCAAGCCTTTCGCTCCGCATCCGCTCTTCGCCGGCTTCATCGAGGCTGCCGTCAAGAAGGCTCGCCTCGCATGAATGATATCACCCTTGGCTCGCTCACCATTGGCAACAAGCACCCCTTCACGCTGATTGCCGGTCCCTGCCAGATTGAATCCCGCGCTCATGCACGCGACATGGCGGCCGGTCTTGCCGAGATCTGTGGCGATCTTGGCATCGGCTGGATCTACAAGAGCTCGTTCGACAAGGCTAACCGGACGTCTCTCAAGGCGCAAAGAGGGATCGGCCTTGCCGAAGGGCTCGATATTCTGGCGGGTATCCGTGAGAAATTCGGCTGTCCGGTACTGACCGACGTGCATGGCGCGGAACAGTGCAAGCCTGCTGCCGAAGCTGTCGATGTGCTGCAGATCCCTGCCTTTCTGTGCCGTCAGACCGATCTGCTGCTTGCGGCTGGCGAGACGGGTCGGGCCATCAATGTCAAGAAGGGGCAGTTTCTCGCCCCTTGGGACATGGCCAACGTTGCTGCCAAGATCGCGTCGACTGGCAATGAGAAGATTATGCTATGCGATCGCGGCACGAGCTTTGGCTATAATACGCTGGTAAGCGATATGCGCGGCCTGCCGATCATGGCCTCCACCGGCTATCCGGTTGTTTTCGATGCCACCCACTCTGTTCAGCAGCCGGGCGGCCTTGGTGGTGCGTCAGGCGGGCAACGTGAATTCGTGCCTCCCCTCGCCCGTGCCGCT
Source organism: Asaia sp. SF2.1 (assembly GCF_000505765.1). NCBI lineage: Bacteria > Pseudomonadati > Pseudomonadota > Alphaproteobacteria > Acetobacterales > Acetobacteraceae > Asaia > Asaia sp. SF2.1. Next base: position 271,702 of record NZ_AYXS01000001.1, read on the forward strand.
GTGGCTATCGGTGTTGCCGCCGTGTTTATTGAAACGCACGAAAACCCCGACCAGGCACCAAGTGACGGCCCGAACATGGTGCCGCTTTCAGAGATGCGCGAACTCCTGAAGACGCTTCAGGCTTTCGACAGACTTGCCAAGTCCAATGGGTTCTAAGCGACACGTCTATTCGGTTCAGACCGAATGGACCGGCAATCACGGACTCGGGACGCGCTCATGGCATGTCTATAGCCGCAACCATGACATTGCGGCGGAAGGCAAACCCGTGATTCACGGCTCGGCAGATCCCAGCTTTCATGGTGATCCGACGGGCTGGAATCCCGGTGAACTGCTCCTTGCCTCGCTAAGTGCCTGCCACAAGCTCTGGTATCTCGGTCTTGCTGCAGGTGCCGGCCTTGTCGTGACGGCCTATCGCGACGCCGCCGAAGCCGTGATGATGGAGAACGCGCAAGGGGATGGTGAATTCGAGAGCGCTGTTCTGCGCCCCGTCATCACTCTGGCGAGCGGAAGTTCGGTCGAGCAGGCACAAAGCCTGCACGATCAGGCTCATGCCCATTGCTTCATTGCCCGCTCGGTAAATTTCCCCGTGATCTGCGAGCCTGTCTTTCAGATCGTGTAAGGCTGGAGCGGTGCGCTGAGGCAGGCGGCCAGACAAAGCACCACGACAGCCGTCAGCAGGGCGCGGAACGGGAAGTATCCAGCAGGCAGGGCGCCCTTGCGATACGCAGCACGCTCGGCCATCAACACCAGAACAAAGCCGATCATTTCCATCAGGATACCGCCGCGCGGTGCCCAGACGACGCCTGCATAAATGGCGATCCAGCTCCAGAGCGACGGCATGACACCGAGGAACAGCCTGCGTCGGTTAATCGCTCCCATGCCCTGTGCTGGCATGATGGCAGGCTGCTCAAGCGCCAGCCCCCAGTGAACCGCCCCCAGAAACGACAGGATGCAGCCGCCATAGGCTAGCATCGCCACGCCAATATGGGTGACTGGTCCCAGACTACCCCAGAACAAAGCCGCCATGGCGAGGGTGATAAATGGCACCAGACCGGCGATACCAAGGAAAATGACAAGCGGTGACAGGGGTCTCACGGAATATCCATCCTCATTTCACATAACGCCAGTTGACAGCGCCGGTGTCTCGACGCCTTGTGATGCCCGAAGTTCGAACGTTCAAACAGGGAGCCCCCAAATGAGCGCCATTATTGATATCATTGCTCGCGAGATTCTGGATAGCCGTGGCAATCCGACTGTAGAAGTCGAGGTTGAACTGTCCTCGGGTGCCAAGGGCCGCGCTGCTGTTCCGTCCGGTGCCTCCACCGGTGCCCATGAGGCTGTCGAGCTGCGTGACGGCGACAAGTCGCGTTATGGTGGCAAGGGCGTTCTCAAAGCTGCTGCCTTCGCTGAAGGCGAGATCCTTGACGCCCTGCAGGGCGCCGAATCGTCGGATCAGATCGCCATCGACGAAGCCATGATCGAGCTGGACGGCACGCCGAACAAGGCGCGTCTGGGTGCCAACTCGATCCTCGCCGTCTCGCTAGCGACCGCCAAGGCGACCGCGCTTGAGCTGGATATCCCGCTCTATCGCTATGTCGGTGGCGTTTTCGCGCACACCCTGCCCGTGCCGATGATGAACATCGTCAATGGTGGTCAGCATGCCGATAACCCCATCGACATCCAGGAATTCATGATCCAGCCGGTCGGCGCACCGACGATCATGGACGCCGTGCGTATGGGATCGGAAATCTTCGCGCACCTGAAGAAGAACCTGCATGCAGCGGGCCACAACACCAATGTCGGTGATGAAGGCGGCTTTGCTCCGGGTCTGAAGTCGGCAGACGAAGCGCTTGGCTTCATCTCGAAGTCGGTCGAAGGTGCTGGTTACCGCCTCGGTGAAGACGTTACCTTCGCGCTTGATTGTGCTGCCACCGAATTCTATCGCGATGGCCGCTACAAGATGGACGGTGAAGGCCGCGATCTCGACTCTTCGGGCATGATCGACTACCTGGCCGATCTCGCAGCACGTTACCCGATCGTCTCGATCGAAGACGGCCTTGCAGAAGACGACTGGGAAGGCTGGGCAGAGCTGACCGCCAAGCTTGGCCACAAGCTGCAGCTCGTCGGGGACGACCTGTTCGTGACCAACACCGAGCGTCTGGTGCGTGGCATCGAGAGCAACACGGCCAATGCCCTGTTGGTTAAGGTCAACCAGATCGGCACGCTGACCGAAACGCTCCGCGCCATGGAAACCGCGCATCGCGCCGGCTACAAGTGCGTCATGAGCCATCGCTCGGGTGAGACTGAAGATTCGATCATCGCTGATCTCGCCGTGGCGACTAATTGCGGTCAGATCAAGACGGGCTCGCTGTCCCGCTCGGATCGCACGGCAAAGTACAATCAGCTGATCCGCATTGAAAACGAGCTGGCAACCGCCGCCCGTTACGCAGGCCGCTCGATCCTCCCACGCGCCTGAGCCTTTTTGCACTACGCAAGCATGGGGGAGAGAGTCATTCTCTCCCTCATTGCGTTTACACGATTGTCAGCGATCGCAAGCTGAGGCTAGTCTAGCTCAGGCTGGTTGTGACTGGATTGATGGAGTTCCCGTGCAGATCGTTCGTGCTATCCGTCGTTTTGTACGTGCCGTTGTCCCTCCGGCTCTGTTTCTCGGTCTCACAGCCTATTTCGGCTGGAACGCGCTTCAGGGCGACCACGGAATCAAGGCCTATCACCAGCAGCTCAATCTGATGGATCAGGCGCTTCAGGCCCAGAAAGATGCGGACGCTGAACAAGCCGTCTGGAAGCGTCGTATCGGCAGCCTGAACGAGCGCGCCCTGGACGCCGATATGCTGGATGAGCGCTCACGCGCCATGCTGAATCTGGCCCGCAATGGCGATACGGTCATTCCGTATGGCCCGCACGAAAAGCTTTACTGAAAGCCACCACATACGGGTTTCTTCTGCCGGGTCGTTCGTGACAACACGCCGAACAGCGCAGGTCCTGTCATGCTCTCGCCCTCGGGCTGGAATGACCGTGCATCTCGGCTCAACGAACGCCCACGTGCCCGTATCAAACACGGCGGCCTTACCCAACGACCTGCATGCACTTCTACCGTATCGTTGCCGAAATATGCATCGGCAACCTTGCTCGTAAAAGGGTGCTCCCCAACTTCCCTTTTTGGATACCGGTCATCAAGCCGGAACAGGCGTCGACTGGGTGAGTCACGGCCTCGCATGAAACCTGCACCGCCCCTCTCCCCGATCGACAGCGAGCAGGCACAAAAAAAGCGGCCCGAAGGCCGCTTTTCTTTTCCGTGAGCGTCAGCCGATCTTACTTGATCTTGGCTTCGCGGAACGCAACATGCTTGCGGACGACGGGGTCGTACTTGCGCACTTCCATCTTGCCGGTCGCCGAGCGGGCGTTCTTCTTGGTGACGTAGAAATATCCGGTATCCGCGGTCGAAACGAGACGGATCTGGATGACGTTGGTCTTGGCCATTGGGTCCTCGCAAACTGATCTGTCGCTGCGCGCGACATGAACGGCAGCGTTTTCAAGCTGGGCGCATAAATGCTTCTATTACGCCTGCGGGTCAAGTGTTTCCGCTCGAACGGTGGATAATTTTTGATGTTCCGGGGAAAAAATCTTGAAGTGATCGAACCAAGAACTTAATAAGAACATTGTGATTCCGGGCAGTTACGGTCGAGTGCCGCCCCCGCCACGGAGAGAGGGACCCCATGCTGACACGCAAGCAACACCAGCTCCTGCTTTATATCGACGGCTATCTGAAGCGGACAGGATTTTCGCCTTCTTTTGACGAAATGAAGGAGGCGCTCGAACTCCGATCCAAATCCGGCATTCACCGGCTGATTTCAGCACTTGAGGAGCGTGGATTCCTGCGGCGCCATCATCACCGGGCCCGTGCGCTTGAAATACTGCGTCTGCCTGTCACTGAGGCGCAGCCTGTGACGGCCGTGACGAGTGATACTCTCGTAGAATCTGGTCCTTTTCCCCGCCTTGCTCACAGTCAGGCGAAGCCGCTGGCCTCCAGCTTGGCTGACTCGCAGAGTTCTGTCGTGGGTGTGCCGCTCTATGGCCGTATCGCCGCCGGCTTGCCAATCGAGGCATTCCGCGATCAGGGAGAGCAGATTGATATCCCCGCGGCGCAACTCACTAACGGGCAGCATTACGCCCTGCATGTGTCAGGTGATTCGATGATCGAGGCTGGCATCCTCGACGGTGATATCGTCATCATTCGCCAGGCCGAGACGGCGGAGAACGGCAAGATCGTTGTGGCGCTGGTGGATAGTCAGGAGGTGACACTCAAACGCCTGCGCCAGAAGGGCCAGTCGATTGCTCTGGAGCCTGCCAATTCCGCCTATGAGACGCAGATATTCCCGCAAAGCCGTGTCCGCATCCAGGGCGTACTGATCGGGCTTTACCGTCAGTACAACTGACCGTTCTCATAACCGCCCGGCCCCTTAGCGATGTCTGCCTTCCGACCCTGACAAGAAAGGGCTTCGGTCCAGGATAAGTGTACATCGCTCCAGACTTCGAACAGAGATATGGCGGGTAATCATGAAGTCTTGCGGGCTCAGGAGGCGTGCATTTGCTGAAGGGCCAGGGTCGCGTCAGGCCTCGTGGGGCAACGCGGGGCGCGCACCGGTGTCGGGGTGGAGGAACTTCGATGCAGAGATCTCTGCCCTCCTGCTGAAGTAAAGCTTTGAGCGTGGCCAGGTGCGCGGAAACTAAGCAGGATATGGCGGCAAGGCCTCTCGCAATAACGTAGGTGCGGCAACTTAACGGGTTCGTCGCAATCTTTCGCTGCGCCATGGAGCGCTTTGTTAGCACCAAGCGCCAGCGCAGCCTTTCGCCACAGTGGATGAAGTTCAGTGTGTCACCGTCAGGCGGAGGCGTACTTCTTTTGATAGTCAGTAGCCTTAGCCCATCAGGGTCCGAGTATTTTACCAGACGTTACCCAGCAAAAAAACAACGTCTCACCCATCTATTCCGCCGAATTACTTCTGATCGCAGGAAGGGACTCTCGCGAGGAGCTTCCGAGCTTATTGGGCCGAACCATCCGTCTGGCACCCCTACCGCATGCCGCCGCGAAGACTCGGCCCTTCCCAGCATCATGGCCAACCCGAAGTAATACTGAATGGAGAGGCAATTTCTGATCTTTGCGAGTGGTCCGATGTCGCCGTATCGCCCTGTGATTGACGCAGCAGGTTTATGGCCCGCCCCAGTCGTTGAGTTGTCTGATCACTCTCTGAGCCGCGCTGAACTATGCCGGGAGTTCGCAATTGTTGCCGACCGGGGCGCACTCTACAGGCCATAAATCCAGCATGTGGCAACCCTCACTCGACCTGCCCTGTTTCTTACCTGGAGATCACCCAGGGTCAGGCCGATTGTCCGGTCAGTGAGCCGCCTTATCCTTAGTGACGCGCACAGAGCCATCCGGCGATATTAGCGTGCTTGTTCCGTCACCATTCGGGATCACGATGGTGCCGCTATGGCTCGGAGCAAGATATTTGTGAGCATTATCCTCAACCGAGGAAGAGAGCGACGGGCGAGACGCAGAGCGAACGCCATTCACGACGCCATCATGTTCACCCATCTCGATGGTGCCTCCGTCACCGAGCTGGATGCTGCTCCCATTACTCGCACCATGGCTTTTCGTCATGGAGCCGAAGTAGCTGTTGGTGTCTGCCAGAGCATCCCGCAGGCCGTTAGGCGAGGCCTCGACGTCGCGCAAGGTAGGCAAGGGTTGCGGAGCACCGGGCCAGACATTTCCGTTTTCGGGCAGTAGCGGCATCGCCATGTAGGCGTGCCCGCGCACCTTCTCCATATTCTCCGAAATGCCCTCCGGCATGTTTGGATTGGCACCCGGCAAGGTGGCCGTGTCATGGAGGGATTTCCCGAGACCGGAACAGCCACTCAACAAAACTGGGATCGCTAAAAGAGCGGCCTTTCTCATCATCTACTCCAGGGATGTCTTTGCGCCCCTTTTAAGACGCCCCTGACGACAATGCCAGATACAGAACATGTATAGCGCACAATACTAGTGCGTGAGTTTGGCTGAAGAACCGTTTGTGCCGGTTCCAAGCATTTTTGCGAGACCGGTTACCAGATAGCCCCACCCACTCATCACCGTCGGTACCACCGAAACCCAGAGCATCACTGCACCAAGATGAGTAAAGGAAATCGCACCGAGCCCGATCTGTCGAGGCATGACGTCCCCAGCCAGCAGGCAGCCGATCGCGACCATCTGGATGCCTGTTTTCCACTTCGCGAGGCGGGTCGAAGGGAGTGTTGCGCGCTGACTGGCCATGAATTCGCGCAGACCACTTACCATGATCTCCCGCACTAGAATGATAATCGCTGCAAACAAGGCACCGTCCACCAGCCTGCCATACCCCGCCAGAGCGAGCAGCAGGGCCCCCACGAGCAGCTTGTCCGCAATCGGGTCCATCATGCGACCCAGTTCCGACCCCTGTTTCCAGCGACGCGCCAGCATCCCGTCCAAGTAGTCGGTGATGCAAGCCGCGATATACAGCACGCAGGCAATCCCGTCCGTCCAAGCATTATTGAACGCAATCAGGGCGATCAGCACCGGGATCGACGCGATACGCAGCAGGGTCAGGATATTGGGCAGATCTGTCAGCATGAATCTTTCCCGGAGCTGCCTTCAAGTCAGAAAACACATGGAGATGAAATTACGCACCATGATAGGACGCTCATGGTGGTTCTTCATAGCTTCTCGCGCATCATTGCGGGTGAAAAAACTCGTAAATCGTGCGGGCAGTCTCTGAATTGATTCCCGATACCGACACGAGCTCTTCCAGACTGGCGCTACGGACGCCACGCACCGAGCCGAACCGCGTCAGAAGGGCGCGTTTGCGCACGGCACCAACACCCGGCACGCTATCGAGCTCCGACACCTTGATGGCCTTGCTACGCCCTGCCCTGTGCGTTGTGATGGCGAAGCGGTGCGCTTCATCCCGCAGGCGCTGAAGGTAGTAAAGAACCGGATCATTCGGCGGCAACTGGAATGGCGCGCGCCTCTCCTGAAAGAACCACTCACGCCCCGCATCGCGGTCCGGCCCTTTGGCAATGGCCACGATAGGAATATCGCGCACATTCAGATCTTCCAGAACGGCCCGGACAGCATTGAACTGCCCCAGCCCACCATCGATCAGCAGGAGATCAGGCCAGTCTTCCGGGCGGGCCTCCGGTGATTCGGGATCACGTCGGCCAAAGCGCCGCTCCATCACCTCACGCATCATGCCAAAATCGTCACCCGGCGTGACTGGCCCCTTGATGGCAAACTTGCGGTAGGCGCGCTTGACGAACCCTTCCGGCCCGCCCACGACCATAACACCATAAGCATGCTGCCCCATGATGTGTGAGTTATCATAGGTCTCGATCCGCTTCGGCGGCTCTGCCAGCCCGAAGACGCCCGCCACACCGTTGAGCAGCTTGCTGACACCAGCGCTCTCTGCCAGTCGCCGCTCGAGTGCTTCGCGGGCATTGGTTTCGGCGTGACGAACCACGTCGCGCCTCTCGCCACGCTGTGGCTGAAGCAATTCCACCTTGCGCCCGCGCTTGAGACTCAGTGCCTCTGAGACAAGGTCGAGCTCCGAAGGGTCGCTGTTGAGCAGGATCTGGGGTGGCGGGGGTTTGTCGTCATAGAACTGCAGCAGGAAGGCTGCGAGAATATCTGCCGCACTCTCCTCCTCCGCATGATCAGGGAAGAATGCCCGATTTCCATTGTTACGGGAATTACGGATGAAGAAAACTTGGATACAGGTCCGTCCCGCCTCCTGCCAGAGCGCGATGATATCAGCATCGCCAATCGAGGCCGGGTTGATAATCCCCGATTCCTGCATGCTGGAGAACCCACGGATACGATCGCGTATGGCCGCTGCACGCTCAAATTCGAGCGCTTCAGAGGCTCTCTCCATCTCCTCGACAAGCGTCCTGTGCACATCCGTGCTCTTGCCTGAGAGGAACTGTTTCGTCTCATCCACCAGCTCGGCATATTGCCCCGGTGTCACCCTGTCCACGCAGGGTGCGGAACACCGACGGATCTGGAACAGCAGGCAAGGTCGTGTGCGTGACGATAAGACGGCATCGCTGCAGGAACGCAGCAGAAAACTGCGCTGGATCAGGTTCAGCGTCTGGTTGACGGCCCAGGCTGAGGCAAACGGGCCCCAATAGGTGGCATTCTTGACCGGGCGGCCACGCTGCTTGGTAATCTGCGGAAATTCATGCCCCTCGGTCAGCATGATCCAGGGATAGGATTTGTCATCGCGCAGGAGGATGTTGAAGCGTGGCTTCATCTTCTTGATGTAGTTGGCCTCAAGAAGCAGCGCCTCGGCCTCGGTGCGCGTCGTCACGATCTCCATCGATCGTGTAAGGCTCACCATACGACGTAGCCGCTCCGGCAACTGATTGAGCCGGAGATAGGACGACACACGTTTCTTGAGGCTTAGCGCCTTGCCAACATACAGCACCTCGCCCTTCTCTCCCAGCATGCGATAGACGCCGGGCGTGAACGGAATGGTTTTCAGTGCTTCTCTTATAGCCTCTGCACCCTCCTTCCGCGCTGGCCGGTCAGCAGTACCGACAGCCTGATCGTCGTGGACAGAGGGGTCAGTTTGCGTGGTCTTCATGACAGGATACCATTGCCACGGCTGAGCACAAGTTCATCCACGGAACATGTGGATAAGTCTGTGGGGCATCGCGTGACAAATTGATGACGGGCGCAGTTTGGCGCGCTTTGCGACGCTTTGCCTAATTTTTGGGCATTTAATGCTAAGGTGTTGAAAATCAACAATTTTGCCTATCCGGATCGAAGAAACAGCGCCAAGACGTTGGAAATACAGGGAGTCAATCCCGGAACTGCCCTGAAAGTGGACAAATTTCCGGGCTGCTTCGGCTAGAACGATCCTGTTTTGTTCGAAGTTGCCTTCAGACCCGCTCAGCCTGCGCAAGAACGCGCAGGAAATTGCCGCCCCATATCTTCGCCAGTTCGGCGTCGCTGAACCCCTGTTCGACCAGCGCCTCGGTCACCGCCGGGGATTGTCCAGCATCGGCCCAGCCCTGAATGCGTCCGCCACCATCAAAATCGGAGGACACCCCCACATGCTCCACGCCAATCAGGTCCGCAACATAGCGCACGTGACGCGCCAGTTCGGCAACACCCGCCTTGCCGGTGGCAGCGGGAACGAGAAACGAGGACATGGCCGTGATCTGGATCACACCACCCGTGTCACGCAACCGCAGAAGCTGCTCGTCATCCAGGTTGCGTGGATGGTCGCAAAGGGCGCGGGCACAGGAATGGCTCGCCACGATCGGCACAGCCGAAATTTCAGTCGCCTGCATCATGGTCGTCTTTGCCGCATGGGAGACATCCACCACGATCCCATGTGCGTTCATCAAGGCAACCGCTTCGCGTCCCAGGGGGGAAAGTCCGTGATGAAGGCTTTTGTCGTTCCCCAGAGGAGGCAGGGGAATGGCAGCATCCGCCAGATCGTTATGTCCGTTATGGGTGAGCGTCATATACCGCACGCCCAGTGCCGCCAACGCACTGATGCGGGAGAGGTCACCACCCACCGCATGACCGTTCTCTACTGCGGGCACGATGGCGACATTGCCCCCTGAGACCGCTTCTTTGATCGCGGATGCCGTCCGGCAAACCACAACGCCGGGTCCTGAAAGGCCGTTGATCACAGTGAGCATGGCGTGGGCCCGCTCCCAGGCAGCCTGCCGCTCTGCCGGCTCGAGCACAGTCTGTGGGATATAGGCGGCCAGACAGACAGCCTTGAGACCGCCCTCACGCAGCTTTGGCAGATCGACCTGGCGATCAGGTGACCCGGTGGCGAAATCGCCCCGGTCGGGCCACGGAATATCAATGTGAGAGTCGAGCGTCAGGAGAGACTTGTGAATCGCAGGTGTCATGCCTGTTTAAATGGTTTATTGCAGCCGCACAGCAAGAGGCTTTGCTGCACTTCCTGCCAAATTGAAGGACACTGCGCCATGCGGCTGATGACGTGGAATATCAATTCGTTGCGCTTGAGGCTGCCCCTGCTTCAGCGCCTTGGCGAGGAACAGGCACCCGATATCATCTGCCTTCAGGAGACAAAGGTCCCAGACGCGTTGTTTCCGGCGGCCCCCTTGCGTGAGCTCGGCTACGCTCATCAGCATTTTCTGGGCATGAAGGGATATAACGGGGTCGCGATTCTCTCGCGCCATCCCATCAGGCCGGTCGAAGCGACGCCCGACTGGTGCGGCAAGAGCGATACACGACATATCGGTGTCGTCATCGACACCACAACCGGCCCTGTCATGCTCCATGATTTCTATGTCCCAGCGGGTGGCGACATTCCCGATCCGGCGGTCAACGACAAATTTGCCCATAAACTGGCTTTTCTCGATGAGGTGACAGCCTGGTTTCGTGAAAACCCGCCGATACGGTCCATCGTGGTTGGTGACCTGAATATTGCCCCGCTCGAACATGACGTATGGAGCCACAAACAGCTTTCGACCGTGGTGAGTCATACGCCACCCGAGATCGAACGGCTCAATGCCTGGGCGGCGACCGGGTTTGTTGACGCCATGAGGCTGGTCGTCCCGCCCCAGGAGAAACTCTATACGTGGTGGTCCTATCGCAATCGCGACTGGAAGCTTTCAAACCGGGGGCGGCGCCTCGACCATGTATGGATGACGCCAGATCTGCAGCCAGCACTCAAGAACCTCAACGTGTTGAGAGACGTCAGAGACTGGGACAGCCCATCGGATCATGTCCCGGTAGTGTTCGATCTCGATCTGTCTGCCGCATGACCCCAGGATAACCGGTCGGGCCTCCCTCGCGACGGGGAGGCCCCTCGCATGGCACAGCCCGCGCCCCACCAGAGCGTTAAACAAAAACCCCGGCCTTTGCAGGACCGGGGTTTTGAATCGCGTGTTATGCAGACAGGACTCTCAGCCCATCAGCACATCACTGCCTTCCGGGTTGAGGCGATAACCACCGCCCTCGGTCAGCAGCAGCGATGCGTTTGCCGGATCAGGCTCGATTTTCTGACGCAGACGATAGATATGCGTCTCAAGCGTATGGGTCGTGACAGCTGCGTTATAGCCCCAGACCTCGTTGAGGAGCACCTGACGGGCAATCGGACGATGCCCGGCACGATACAGATATTTCAGGATCGCGGCTTCCTTCTCCGTCAGGCGAATACGGCGGTTCTTGGCCGGTTCCTGAAGAATCTTGGAGGAAGGACGAAACAGATACGGCCCGATCGGGAAAACGGCATCCTCGCTGTTTTCAAACAGACGAAGCTGGGCACGCAGGCGAGCCAGCAACTCGGCAATACGGAACGGCTTGGCCACGTAGTCATTCGCGCCCGCATCCAGACCACGCACCACATCGGCTTCGTCGTCCGAGCCAGTCAGAATGATGATCGGCATGCGAATACCCTGACGGCGAAGCTCGGCGCAGAAATCGCGGCCATCGCCATCGGGAAGCGTCACATCGAGCAGGATCGCATCGACACGGACATCGGGAACGCCGAGTTTTTCCTTGGCATCGGCAACAGATACTGCCTGGATCGGTTCGAACTCGCCTTCGAGCTTGAGCTGTTCGACCAGGAGTTGGCGAAGCGTATCGTCATCGTCAACAATAAGGACAGGACGCGGACCAGGCATGTATAACCTTCTCTCTCCAGCTGGGGACGACACCCCTGAGCCAAGACCTGACTTCTCAAGGAAGAAAGACCCTTGTTTTGACTGTGAGCCTTACACGGATATCGTGATAACGCCAATCCGATCAGACGCCTCCCCTGGCGTGATACCGGCCTTTAGACGGTAATTACTCATAAATTAATGTTCAGACGTGAGGTTTGTGACATGACTGTCATCCTGCGACACGCAAACGGGTCTCGCGCGACCCTTTTCCTTGAAGGAGAGCCCCTCCCCGCCATGATCGGCGGGGCTGGCACAAGACAGGAGAAGAGCGAAGGCGACATGGCAACGCCAATCGGCTTCCTTCCATTCAGGCACGTCTTCTATCGGGCTGATCGCGTTGAGAGACCTGTCACCGCGTTACGCATCGAGGCACTCGCGCCGAATGATGGCTGGTGCGATGACCCAACTCACCCTGACTACAACCGGCAGATCACGCTGCCTCACCCGGCGCGACATGAGAAGCTGTGGCGCGAGGATCATTGCTACGATCTATGCGTCGTACTGGGATGGAATGACAGCCCGGCTGTTCCGGGCCGCGGCTCGGCCATCTTCCTGCACCTGCCCCCCACCAGCGGCGCGACGGAGGGCTGTATCGCCCTCGAGGAACGCCTGCTGCGCCGGATTATTGCCTCTGGTCATGCTGGCATCGAAGTCCGACCGGACTAGGGCGTGTTACGGCGCTGCTTATCACAGGGCCGAAACGTCATGCAGGTAGCGGCGTCCGTTCGACTGGTACGGCAACGGGCTCCGCCTCGGCTGGCGGCGCAGGGGGTGTCATGAAGACCAGCATGTCGCCAATGGCGGGACTGACGGGGAACTCATCTTCCGCCGAGCGTATCGTGATGGACTGGCCGCGACGTATCGACAGGAAATCGAGACGGTTCGACACGGCGCCGAAGCTTGCCGCGCTCGCCTCGTCGGCCATCGCCGTTGCGAACCGCCACCCCTTGTCAAACAGCATGTCGATCAGGGTGAAGTTCCATGAGGGATCACCCAGCAGTTTGCCTCGGGCATCGCGTGAGAGGCCGTGATAGAAATCGAGGCGCGCCACGCCGGGGCTGATCTGGAACACGCGCTGACGTCCCATATGGGGCGCCATATGGGCACAGACCAGCCCGTTATAAATGGCATCCGCCGTGGTGGAGATCAGATAATCCGCCGGACGCTCCTCTAGGGCTTCTTCGCCGTACTGTGACAGCAGTTCAGCCCTCAGGACCGGCACGCCCTGACGCATGGCGGAGATAAGCGTGTTGGAGCGGTTATCGACCAGAAGGGTCGGAATACCGTTCTTGCTCAGGCATTTCGCGAGATCGATCGACCAGGGTGAGGCCCCGACAATGGCAAGGGCCGGTTCGTTGGACAGGGTGAGCTTGAGATAGCGGGCGATCGGCCGGAGGGAGAAGCCGTGAAAGATCATGGTTCCGCCGATAATGGCGAACACGGCGGGCATGATCAGATCGGCGCTGTGATACCCGGCATCGGTCATACGATACCCCGCGGCGCCAGCCACAGCGGCGGCCACAATACCGCGCGGCGCGATCCAGGCGACGAACAGCCTCTCCTGCCATTTGAGCCCCGTCCCGATGGTGGAGAGGAAAATGGCAAGCGGCCGCACGCCGAACATGACAGCGGCGGTCAGCAGGCAGATTGGCAGGGATAGATGCGCCAGCACCTCGCGATGCAGATCGGCGGTCAGCATGATGAACAGCACGGCCACCACCAGAACCACCAGAGATTCCTTCATGCGTCGCAGTTCAGACAGGCCGGGAACATGCAGATTGGTGAGCGCCATCCCGAAGACGGTCGCACCCACAAGGCCTGCGCCTTCCATGCTCATGTTGCAGATGCTGAAAATCAGCAGCGCCAGCGTGAGCAGCAGAGGCGTCTTGAGCGGCTCTGGCATGAGGTCGCGCACAAACAGATACCGCACCAGATAAGCCGGCAGGATACCGACAGCGAGGGATTCCGCCGTCGAAGCCAGAAGATCGGGCAGAACCGTGGTGAGAAAGACATCCGTGCCAATCGGCACGCGTGTCGCCACCACCTGCAACACGACGGCCGCCAAAATGGCGCCAATCGGGTCATTGATGATGGCTTCCCAGCGCAGAAAGGCGGCGACACGGGGTTGCAGCTTGTTATGTCGCAGCAATGGCAGCACAACTGTCGGGCCGGTAACGGTAATGATGGCACCAAACAGCGCCGCCACTCCCCATTCCATATGCGCGATGTAATGCGCTGCCGACCAGCCCAGAACCCAGGAAATAGGCAGAGCCAGCATGGTCAGGCGCGTCACCCCCTCGCCTGCCTCGCGCAGCTGGCGGAAGTCGAGGAGCAAGCCGCCCTCGAACACGATGATGGCAACCAGAAGGGACACAAGCGGGCGGAAAATCCATCCGAGAGCCGCCGAGGGATGAAGTATCCCGAGCCCCGGCCCGAAAATGAGGCCAAGGGCAAAAAGGAGCACAATGGCGGGAAGGCGGAACTTCCACGCCACCCATTGCGCCCCGATCCCGGCCCCCAGTGTCAGAAGCAGCCCGACAAACATTGCTAGCGCCATGATAACCCGTTCACCCCTGCCCGGTCGTATGATGAGACGATCTGGAAAACCTTAGCCGGCCCTGCGCTGGAGCACGGCAGCAAAGAAGCCGTCCGTCTCATCGCGCAAGGGGGTCAGGGCAAAACCGGATTCACCGCGCAGCTTTTCGGGAAGCATGTCACCCCCCGCAGCGACACGCTCAAACTGGTCATTGCGCGCCAGGAACGCAGCAACCTGCGCTTCGTTTTCCTCGGCCAGCAGCGAGCAGGTTGCATAGACCAGACGCCCGCCGGGTTTGACCAGTGTCGAGGCGCGATCAAGAATATCGGCCTGCTTGGCCTGCAATTCGATGATATCCTGCTCCACGAGCCGGATACGGGCATCAGGGTTACGGCGCCAAGTCCCTGTGCCTGAACAGGGGGCATCCACCAGCACACGATCAAAGGCGCCGGCACGGCGCTTGACCCACTTATCGCCGCTGGTCAGCAGATGACGTTCAACATTATGGACGCCCGCACGACGCAGACGCTTGACCGCGCCCTCAAGCCGGGGTGCCGATACGTCACAGGCTACGATCTGGCCCTTGTTCTCCATGCCCATGGCGATAGCAAGCGTCTTGCCACCCGCGCCTGCACAGAAATCGACAACGCGCTCGCCCGGCTTCGCATCGAGCGTTCCGACGATGAGCTGGCTTCCCTCATCCTGTATCTCGATGATGCCTTCACGGAAGCTCTGCGTGGCAGTCACGTTCTGGCGCCCCGGCAGGCGGAGGCCCCAGGGAGAAAGCGGTGTGGGTGACGCTTGGATCTGCTCGTTTCTGAGCGCGCGGATGGCTTCGTCGCGATGTCCCTTGAGCAGGTTCACGCGCAAATCGAGCGGGGCCGCGTTGTCGAGCGCAGCCATCTCCGCCTCCAGCGTCTCGCCGAAAGCGCGCTTGAGATAGGGCTGAAGCCAGTCAGGATATTCCAGACGCACCGGCTGGGGCATGTCGGGGTGATTGAGCTCCCGCCCGCCGAGGGCAGCCAGGGCGGCATCCTCACGTGATGTCAGATGTGACTGGGCAAAGCGCTCGCCGTTGAACAGATTGCGCACAGTGCCGATTTCCTCACCGCCCAGAATGAGCGACGCCGCACAGAGCGTGCGGGGTGACGGGCCACCGGGGATGTCGCGTAGATGCCAGTGCAGGCGGCGCCACTGCCGCAGCACATCCCATATGCGAGCGGAGATGACCCGACGATCACCACCACCGATGTAGCGGCGCTCGCGGAAATAGTTATTGGCCGTTGCATCGGCGGGACGGCGGGGAGCAGCCTCGATGGCGCAAAGCAGATCGATGGCAGCAGAAAGTCTGGCGGCGGGAGTCATGCTCCCGCGCTTACAAGTTTTTGTCAGTCCTGGCGATAGTTAGGTGCTTCGCGCGTGATGGTCACGTCATGGACGTGGCTTTCGCGCAGACCAGCATTGGTGATGCGCCGGAACCGCGTACGCACCTGCAGATCGGCCACTGTGGCCGAGCCGGTATAGCCCATGCCCGCCTTCAGGCCACCCACGAGCTGATGCACCACGGCCGCCATGCTGCCCTTGTAAGGCACCTGACCCTCGATCCCTTCCGGCACGAGCTTGAGCGAGTCCTTGACCTCGGCCTGGAAATAGCGATCGGCCGACCCACGCGCCATGGCCCCCAGCGAGCCCATGCCACGATACGCCTTGTAGGAGCGTCCCTGATGCAGGAACACCTCGCCCGGGCTTTCCTCACAACCGGCCAGCAGCGAACCGATCATGACCACATCCGCCCCGGCACCAATGGCCTTGACGATATCGCCCGAGGTGCGGATGCCACCATCGGCAATAGCGAAGATACCGGCTTCGTGGCAGGCGGCTGACGTTTCCATGACGGCTGAGAACTGCGGCACACCTACACCAGCCACAACGCGCGTGGTGCAGATCGAGCCAGGACCGATACCGACCTTGACGCAATCGGCGCCAACATTGGCCAGAGCAAGGGCAGCCTCCGGAGTGGCGACATTGCCAGCAATAACCTGAATACCGGCATGGCGGGATTTCAGGGTGGCCACCGTGTCGAGCACACCGCGCGAATGACCATGCGCGGTATCAACAATCACGATATCCACGCCAGCCGAGACCAGTGCTTCGGCACGGGCCAGCCCGTCGGCACCAACACCGATAGCGGCGGCGCAACGCAGGCGGCCAAACTGATCCTTGATTGCGAGGGGATGAGCCTCGGCCTTGTCCATATCCTTGACCGTGATCAGACCGATGCAGCGGTTCTGGTCATCCACCACCAGCAGCTTCTCGATGCGATGGCGGTGCAGCAGATCCTGAGCCACAGCCGCATCAGCCCCGTGACGGACGGTCACGAGGTTTTCGCGCGTCATCATGTCGCGCACGGGCGTGTTCAGATCACTCGTGAAACGCATGTCGCGATTGGTGAGAATACCAACCAGTTCACCGCTGCCCGGCAGCACAACCGGCAGACCGCTGATGCCATGCTGGGCCATGATGGCATGCACATCGCGCAGGGTCTGCTCAGGCCCGACCGTGACAGGGTTTACAACCATGCCGGATTCGAAGCGCTTGACGCGGCGCACATGCTCCGCCTGTTCCTCGACGGACAGGTTCTTGTGGATCACGCCCATGCCGCCCTGCTGCGCCATGGCAATGGCCATCGCATCCTCGGTCACGGTATCCATGGCCGAGGACAAAAGCGGAATATTCAGTTCGATCGACCGCGTAAGGCGGGTGCGCGTGGAAGCCTGGGCAGGCAGCACGTCCGATGCGGCAGGCTCAACCAGCACGTCATCGAAAGCCAGGGCTTCGCGGATGCGGTCATGAGACACGCTGCGCGAGGCAAAGTCACCAACCCGTTCGCCAGCCATTCCGGTTGGTGTTTCATTGGTCGTGGTCATGTGCCGCAGCCTCCCCGCATATCAATCAGGAAAGCCCGCGGCTTTCCCACCGTTGGCGCGTCCTCTTAGACCAAAGCGGTCCGTGTTGAAAACAGGAGAATGCGCGAGCCTTTGCAAATTTAACCTGTTTGCCATCCACGACACAGCATGCCGACAGCACTATCGACGGCGCACCAGCCTCGATTCAACGTTGATGATTTATTGTCGTGAGCCGGGCCAGGTTCAGGCTGCTGCGATGGCACCGACCGGCGAAGCCTCGCCACGAAGAAAGTCCCGGATCGTCTGTGCGGCTCGGAATGAGGCGCCGCGTCGGGGCTGCGAGCCGAAAGTCTCCTGTATGACGCGTTCCTGACGCGCCCTGTAAAGCACGTGACGCGATTCCGCCTGCGCCAGTGCCTGATAGATGTCCTCCGGGCGCTCCACCACGTCCCCTAATGTCCAGTGACGAAAATGCGGATTGTTCCGCCACGCCACCCCATGGGGGTTGAGAAAAACACAGGGTCGCGGGGTGATCAGGAACTCGTAAACCTGGGAGCTGACATCACCGATATAGAGTGACGCCCGCGCGGTGTGGGTCATATCGAGCATTGAGGAAGAAGCTGTATCGAGCCGCACCCTTCCTCCCACAACTTTCTCAAACTGCCGGCGCCGCCGCCCAAAGTCCTTGTGAAAAATCTTCACATGGGGTGCAACAAGCAGGTCGTATCGGTCGAGACGATTAACGGCCTCCGCAAGCGGCGCGAGATAATCCCGATAGGACGAAAGTCCCTTTTTGTAATGGGGATTGTAGAGGGCCAGTGGTCTAGCGCTGCTTTCCGAGCCACGAACGATCCGATCACCATTGACCGCATCGAATTTCGGGTAGCCGATGATGCGGGTCTGTGCTGCCGTCGCAAGCTTTTTGGCGAGAAACGCCTCAGCGATTTTAGGTCCGGAAACAAGAGAGAGATCAAACTGGCGGATAAGGTGCTCGTCATTGACCTCACGATCGCCCGCACCATGCTGGATCAGGATCAGAGCGGGTCGTCTAAGCCCCATTTCACGCAGTAACCCGGCCGAGTATTCTGTCGCGACAACGGCATCGAAGGCCTCCAGCTGAGCGACGTTGGCGCGCATGACGACTTCACGCTCAGAGTCCAGACGGCGAAGACGGCGTAGCAGCGAGGCTCGTGCGGGCACCCTAAGGGTGCCGCGAACAATATGACCACCCAGCTGGTTCGTCTCACGTATACGATCGAGATGCTGCGCGGTCTCGGGGAAGCTGACGAATTCCGTCACCTCGACATTGGGAAGCTGCGACAGGGCAGAGGAAACAGCGGCTACGTGATAGCATTGATAGGGCTCAGCCACGTAAAGGAACGCTATTTTCATCCGGGGCCTCAACTCCTGCAGCTTGGACAATACAGGCCCGTCATACGCGAGAATTTCATAACAATGAGTAACAATGTAATTCTCGAATTGTCCAGATTGTGGCGCTTAAAGGCGAACTGAGGCAGGACGCCCAAGATCGAACGTGAATTCTCCGGATAAATCGCACGTTACGCTGCATTATATGAAAGTTATCGGCGCTTTATCTCACCCACATGAAGTATCATGTTCTATTTTACATAGTCGGCTCATATTGTGCTTCATAATGACATCAAAAACCGGCATCTGGATTATGTCATGAAGCGACGCGACAATGACATCCGCTTTTATTGTTACAATTGCCGGATTGCGCATTTGTCGGAAACGACAATTATGAAACGAAGCCTCACTCACCTGTTACAATTCAGTGACAAAATAACCACCTCATCAGGCGGAGAACCGACCGGCGGTCACGCAACGATAGTCCACCCCGTCCCCCAGCGCCGCGAACTGCTCGCGATCCGTCCCGGTAAGGAACACCTCAAAGGCCTGATCACGCAGATAACCGAGTAAGCCCTCCCGTCGCCGGGAATCGAGATGAACTAGAGGTTCATCAAGCAGAATAAATGGGGCTCGGCCTGTCCGAGATGCTGTCAAACCGGCATGGTTGAGAATGACATGAACCAGCATGGCCTTTTGCTGACCACTGCTGGACAGGGCTGCCGATCGACCACTGGCGGCGTCCTGAAGGCCAAAATCGGTCCTGTGCGCGCCGACACTCGTGGTACTGCGCTGCGCGTCTTCGCTGCGCGCTGCAGCCAGTTTCCCCCGCAGGCCATCCTCAACCAGAAGCGCTGGCCTGCGATGCAGTTCAGCCGCAATCTCGCACTCCAGCGCCACCCGTGCGATGGGAAACCCCGTGTCATCTGTAAGCGCAGTCGCGTTCATCGCATCGACAAGAGCCATGCGCGATGCGGTCAGCGCCACCGCATGGCGCGCGATACTGTCCTCGAGGGCATCGAGCCAGCTTTTCTGATCCGGACGAGTCGCGAGAAGCCGGTTGCGTTGGGTTACGGCACGCTCATGCGCTGCGCTCTCGCGCGCATGATTGGGATCGAGGGCCAGTACAAGGCGGTCGAAGAACCGTCGTCTCCCGGAAGCCGGGTCGCTGAACAGGCGGTCCATCTGTGGGGTCAACCATGTGACTGCGCAGTAGGGTGCAATCTGCCCCTGATTGCGGATCACCTCGTTATTAAGACGGAAAACACGTCTGACCGGATTAGCCGGGTCGGTACCGGTGGCGAGGTCCATGCCCTCACCCGCCACATCATTCAGGCGGGCCACAACGCCCCATGGGCCACCATCCTGGCGCTGGATCTGGGCGTTGGAAGCTGCCCTCAATCCACGCCCTGGGGCAAGAAGCGAGAGCGCCTCAAGCAGATTGGTCTTGCCCGCCCCGTTCTCACCCGTGAGCACAACGAGGCGGCTTTGCGGCGTCCAGACCAGACGCTCGTAATTGCGAAAATTCGTGAGAACGAGCCTGTTGATACGCAAGAAGGCGGCCCGCTCCCTGATCAGACGCGCATGGGCATCAGCACGTAAAGTGCTGTCGGCAGATTGGTATCACGCACAAGGGTCGGCGCCGCACTGTCAGCGAAGGCAAACTCGGCCTCGACGTCGATCTGGTCTGTGATGTCATTGAGATAACGCGCCTGAAAGCCGATTTCCAGCGTCGGGCCATCATAGGATACGCTTGTCTCGTCCAGTTCTTCCTTGGCCATGCCCTGATCCGGACTGATGGCGGAAAGGGTCAGCAGGTTTGTCTGCACCGCAAGCTTGACCGGGCGCGAGCGCTCCTGACTGATCGCCGCGACACGGGCTACAGCGTCTGCGAACGCCTGCTTGTTCACCTTCAGGAAACGGTCATTGTTTTTGGGAATGACGCGCTCATATTCCGGGAACGTTCCGTCAATCAGCTTCGAGGTCAGCATCACAGCGCCAACGCGAAACTGGATGCGGGTATCGGACAGGCTGACCTGCACCGTGCCAGCGCCCTCATCGAGAAGCTTGCGGAGTTCGGCCACGGTCTTGCGCGGAATAATGACGCCCGGCATATCGGCGGCCCCGGCGGGCAGATCAGTCTCGACGCGGGCCAGACGATGGCCATCCGTTGCGACGGCACGCAGCTTGCTCGTCTCGCCATCCTTCGCGACATGGAAATAGATGCCGTTGAGGTAGTAGCGCGTTTCTTCGGTCGAGATAGCGAAGCGGGTACGATCGACCAGCCCACGCAGCACCGCAGCCGGGATGGAGAATTCGCAGGGCAGATCACCGGCGACCATTGAGGGAAAATCTTCAACGGGAAGCACATTCAGGCTGGTAGCATAACGTCCGGCGCGCAGCGCCAGCGGGGCATCACCGCCACCGTGATCAAGCTCGACCACCGAGCCGTCCGGCAGCTTGCGCACGATCTCGTAAAGCACACTGGCCGGAGCCGTCACTGCACCGTCACGGGCGCCTTCGGCAGCTACTTCCTCGACGACCGCAATTTCCATGTCGGTAGCGGTCAGACGCAGAAGGTTGCCCTCGATGGAGAGCATGACATTGGCCAGGATGGGGATCGTGTTGCGCTTTTCCGCAACGCTCTGGATATGGGCAAGGGCACGGATCAGCGTTGTGCGGTCAGCCTGGAATTTCATATGATCGTAGACCCTCGAACACCCGAAAAACAAAAAAACAGTCTAGCAGAGCCGCTTGCCGCGGCAAAGATCAGCCCTCGAGCATACGACGCAGCAATTCCACGTCTTCTGCAAAGGCCACATCACGCTCCATCAGTTCCTGCACGCGCGAAACAGCATGCATGACCGTTGTATGGTCACGGTTGCCGAATTTACGGCCGATTTCCGGCAGGGAGCGGCTGGTAAGCTGCTTGGCAAGGAACATGGCGACCTGACGCGGTCTTGCCACAGCGCGTGCGCGACGCGCCGACGACATATCGGTCAGGCGGATATTCCAGTGCTCCGACACCTTGCGCTGGATCTCCTCAATGGTCACACGACGATCATGCGCCTTGAGAATGTCATGGAGCACGTCCTGCGTGCTTTCCAGCGTGACAGGGCGGCCAAAAAGATTGGCGTGGGCAATCAAGCGATTGAGGGCCCCCTCAAGCTCACGCACATTCGAGGTGATCTTGTGGGCCAGGAATTCGAGCACCTTGGCAGGGACCGCAACACCCGAGGCAAGCGCTTTTGCTTCCAGAATGGAGATACGCAGCTCGAACGTTGTCGCGTGGATATCGGCCACCATACCGCAACCCAGGCGGGTACGCAGGCGATCCTCCAGCCCCGAAAGGTCGGAGGGCGACTTGTCGGCGCTGACCACAATCTGACGTCCTGCATCGACCAGGGCATTGAACGTATGGAAGAACTCTTCCTGCGTATTGTCCTTGCCGATCAGGAACTGCAAATCGTCAATCATGAGCACATCGACCGAGCGTAGCTGCTCCTTGAATTCCATCGTCGATTGCGAGCGAATGGCCGCAATGAAGCGGTACATGAATTTCTCGGCCGACATATAGGCGACCGAGACACGCCCGCCACTTGTCAGTTCCGAACCAATGGCGTGCATCAGGTGCGTCTTGCCCAGACCGACACCGCCATAGAGAAAAAGCGGGTTGAACCCTGGGCTGGACGGCTTTTCAGCCACACGGCGGGCACAGGCATAGGCAAACTCGTTGGGCTTGCCCACAACGAAGCTGTCGAAGGTAAAGCGCGGATCGAGTGGCGCTGCCAGATCGTGTCGCGCGTCCTGCACAGCGACAGCCGGAGCCGCAGGGGCCTCGATCTCGACCACTGGAGCCGCAGCCTCGACGGCAACCGGCGTTGCAAGCCCATCGCCAACGCGCTGGACCTGAAGCTCAACGCGGTGAACGGCGCGGCTCTCGTTACGCCATAGCTCTTGCAGGCGGTCGCCATACTGGCCACGCACCCAGTCACGCAGAAAGCGCGTTGGCAGAAAGAGGGTTATTTCATCCTCTTCCAGCGGGCCAAGCACAATCTGCTGCAGCCAGGTGCGGTACTCAACGTCACCGACCTCGACACGCAGTCTTTCGCGTACCTTGACCCATTGGGAAGCAAGGACAGGATCGGTTCCACTGGTGCAGGAAACCGTTTCCGTCACTGTAGGAAGATCCGTATGAGACCCTTCGTCTGCCATCACTCCCCCGAGTTGTAACAAAAGACACGACAGGAGCCATCACGTGCAATGAGGCATGACCTTCCTGATCCCCGGCTAAAGGGCGGACAGAATAGGGCAAACAGCGCGCGACAGGCAAGCTTAACCGGATGTCATAAAGCGGGACGACCGGCGAAAAAAAAGAACGGATATGGTCGCGTGACCACACCCGTTCTTTCTGTAGGCTCAGACCGGGGAGTGCCTCGGAAGAGGTACCACCCTGTTATCTGATCAGGCCGAAGCCAGAGCCTTGATGCGAGCCGAGAGGCGCGACAGCTTGCGGCTGACGGTGTTGGCAGCGAGAACGCCCTTGCCAACAGCGCGCTGCATTTCCGGCTGGGCAGCACGCAGAGCGTCGTTTGCAGCAGCCTTGTCACCCGAAAGGATGGCGCTCTCGACCTTCTTCACGAAGGTACGGACGCGGGACATGCGGGAAACGTTACGCTCACGGCGACGCTCGTTCTGACGGATGCGCTTGCGCGCAGAGGCGGTGTTAGCCATTTCTACTCTTCAGCCCTGTTCTGTTCGGCTTGTTAGGTCGTCTTGCAACGACAATAAAGCATACCGGCCAATCATCTCTAAAAGAGACGCAGAGCCAGCGGAGGGCTCGCCTTTAGTCTAGTTTCACGCTGCCAGTCAAGCGTCCTCTAAAGAAAGTGGCAGCTGACGCCGCGGACAATAGAAGCTTGACCGCCCTGCCTGCACCAGACGACGGATTCCCCCGCACGCCGGAAAGCCCGGACATTCGGGACAGGGCTCCCCTTCGCGGCCATAAACCTGATGCAGATCCTGAAACGCCCCCTTTTTCCCTTCGGCATCCACATAGTCGCGCAAGGTGGATCCCCCCGCATCGATTGCCTCGCGCAGCACGGCGGGGATGATCTCTGCAATACGGGCAATCTGCGTTTCATCCAGAGACGAGGCCAGACGTTCGGGATGAATCCCGGCGCGATACAGGATCTCGCATACATATATATTGCCAAGCCCGGCGACGACATGCTGGTCGAGCAAGGCTGTCTTGATGGGCGCGCGCTTGCGATGAAGCTTTTCATGAAGATAGGCAGCATCAAAGCCAGGTTGAAGCGGATCAGCGCCAAGCTGTCGCAGCAGGGGGTGCCCTCGCTCCCGCCCTGCATCGGCCAGCAGAAAGCAACCGAAACGCCTTGGGTCGACAAGGCCGATATGTGTCCCATTATCGAGCCTGAGGGTGACATGCTCGTGGCGCTGAGGCTGATAGGCTCTACCCTTTGCTGAGCCGGGCGTGATTCTTATCCGTCCGCTCATACCAAGGTGTATCAATATGGTCGGGCCACGCATGAGGGCAATCAGCATGTATTTGCCCAGGCGCGTTGCATCACGGATCTTCTTGCCATCCGCCCTGATCGAAAGATCATCGGGCACCGGCCAGCGCAGATCGTGACGCACCTCGGTGCTGATGATACGGCGACCGGCAAGCGCCGATCTTAATCCATTCAGGATGGTTTCAACTTCTGGTAGCTCTGGCATCTTGGGTGCCGACACTATATCCAGAGAGACATGACCGACAACGCATCATTTCCCCCTCCCGAATCAGCGTACGCCGACAGGGACGAAACCACCGATTTCGGCTACCGCTCTGTCCCGCGGGCTGAAAAGAAACCTCTGGTGCGCGCCGTGTTCGACAGCGTGGCGGGTCGCTATGACGTCATGAACGATGTGATGTCGCTTGGTATCCACCGCGTATGGAAGCGCATTTTCATCAACACGCTCGCACCGCGCCGCGACCTGAAGCTGCTCGATCTGGCCGGAGGCACCGGCGATATCAGCTTTGGCTGGCTGCGCAGCAATGGCGGCCCTGTCCTGCTGACGGACATCAACGCCTCAATGCTCGAGGTTGGCCGGTCACGCGCTGCCAGCAAGGGTTATCTGACAGACATCGAGTTCTCGGTTGTCGATGCCGAGGCCATTCCCCTGCCCGATCGCAGCGTCGACCGTGTTTCGATCGCTTTCGGGCTGCGCAACTGCACCGACAAGGATGCTGTCCTGCGCGAGGCCCGCCGCGTCCTGCGTCCGGGTGGCAAGTTCTGCTGCCTCGAATTCTCCCATGTGCAGGTGGCGGCTCTGGCCCCGATCTATGATGCCTGGTCGTTTGGCGTTCTGCCCAAGATGGGCCAGATCATCGCCAAGGACTCCGAGAGCTATCAGTATCTGGCGGAAAGCATCCGCACCTTCCCCGAGCAGGAGGTGCTTGCCGAGATGATGCGCAATGCCGGTCTTGAAAAGGTCAGCTATCAGAATCTCTCTGGCGGTATCGCAGCCATCCATTCCGGCTGGAAGCTCTGATTTTCCATGCGCGCCCGGGTCATCCTGATCATTGGCGGTGGTATTGCTGCCTATAAATCACTGGAACTGATCCGGCTGCTGCGCCGGAGCGACATCGCGGTCAAGTGCGTATTGACGCAATCGGCCACGCATTTCGTGACGCCGCTCGCCGTGCAGGCTCTCTCGGGGGCGCCGGTGCATACCGAATTGCTTTCCTTGGCCGAGGACAGCCAGATGGATCATATCGCGCTATCCCGCAGCGCCGATCTGATTGTCGTCTGTCCTGCAACCGCCAATATGCTGGCCCGCATGGCGAACGGTCTGGCGGATGATCTCGCCACGACACTACTGCTTGCGACCGATACCCCGGTGCTGGTCGCCCCGGCGATGAATGTGCGCATGTGGCAACATCCGGCCACACAATCCAATCTGGCCACCCTGCATCAGCATGGTTGTTTCTTTGTCGGGCCGGATGACGGCGAAATGGCCTGTGGCGAGTTTGGTCCTGGTCGCCTGAGCACGCCGGAGACCATTCATGCGGCGATCGAGGCCGCATTGTTTCCCCATACGCCGCTCGCCAGCCGTCATGTGCTCGTCACGGCGGGGCCGACCCATGAGCCGATCGATCCCGTACGGTTCATCGCCAATCACTCATCGGGCAAGCAGGGCTACGCCGTGGCAGAGGCCTGTGCGCGGCTTGGTGCGCGGGTCACGCTCGTCAGTGGGCCGACAAACCTGCCCTGCCCCGAATCTGTGACACGCATCGATGTGCAGACAGCACGCGAAATGCTGGCGGCGTGCGAAGCGGCCCTGCCAGCCGATATCGCAATCTGCGCGGCTGCGGTGGGTGACTGGCGCATGGAAGACATCGCCACGCAAAAGCGCAAGAAAACACCCGGCCAGCCTCAGAAACTTGCCCTTGTCGAAAACCCGGACATACTGGCGACACTCTCGGCGACCAGACCGCAACGCCCGGAACTCGTGATCGGCTTTGCCGCCGAAACAGAGCACCTCGAACACAATGCCCTTAGCAAACGGGCGCGCAAGAACTGCGACTGGCTGCTGGCCAATGATGTCGGTGCGGATCACCGCATTTTCGGAGGGGATCGCAACAGGATCCTGTTTCTGTCCGATGCCGCGCCCGATTACTGGCCCGAAATGACCAAGCGCGATGTCGCAGCGAAACTCGCCGCTCTGATCGCCGACCATTTTTCCTCTGCCTCAAGGTAAGGTTTCATGTCTCCGCTTCCCGTTGAACTCGTCAGGCTTCCTCATGCCGAGGGGCTCGACCTTCCCCATTATGCCAGCAGCGGGGCTGCGGGCATGGATCTGCTGGCCGCCATCGATTCGGATATGATTATCCGCGCCGGGGAACGCGCCCTCGTGCCGACAGGTCTCAAAATCGGCCTGCCCGCTGGCTATGAGCTGCAGATACGCCCGCGATCAGGTCTTGCGCTCAAGCATGGCATTACCCTGCCCAACACACCCGGTACGATCGACGAGGATTATCGTGGCGAGATCGGGGTGATCATCCTGAACACTGGCCGCGAGGATTTCGTCGTGACACGTGGCATGCGCATTGCCCAGGCTGTTCTCGCTCCCGTCATTCGTTTGACATGGGTCGAGGTTTCCGAGTTGGATGAGACGGCACGTGGCACCGGGGGTTTTGGCAGCACAGGTATCCTGCGCACACCCTGACATCACCAATACGCCTCTGACGCGAGGAAGGAGAGCATGTCGCCATTTCAGGCGCGACGCGGCACACGCGGGCCGGATCGTAAGGCAGGACTGACAGCATCGCTTGTCGGTATCCTCGTCGTGGTGGCGGCGCTGGCTCTCGTCTCGCGCCTGGTTCCCGCGCAGCTGGCGGCCTTCCAGCATCACAGCGTGACAACGCCCCATTTCCGCTCTCTGGCCGGGCTCGGGGTATTGCTGGGCGATCTGGGTCATACGACGCTGCGGATGATAGCGGCTACCGTGGCCGGCGCCCTGCTGGGTGCATGCCTCGCCCTTGCCGCAGCAAAGACACCGCCTGTGCGCGGTGCAGTGCTCACCGCCCTGGGCGGTATGCATATGGTTCCGCTTCTCTGCCTCCTGCCCTTTCTGCATCTTCTCGGCTTCGAGGTTTCCGCGATCGGGATCACCGCGCTTTGCCTTGCTGCCCCCATTGCCAGTGCAGCCCTGGGTGCCTGGAGCACAATTCCCCGCGCGCTCGATGAAGCGGCCAGAGGGCTTGGTCTGACAAGCTGGCAGCGTCTTTGGCGGCTTGAAGCCCCTTATGCCATCCCGGATTGTGTGACGGCCCTTGCCCGCACCATGCCGCTGGCCTGGTCGCTTCTGATGGCTGCCGAGATGCTGCCGGTAAACGGCACATTGCCGACACGCCCCGGGCTTGGAACCCACGCGGCGCAGGCCGCGGCTCTGGGGTCGTTCTGGGAGTGCCTGCTGGCGGCCGGGCTTATCGGTGTTCTTGCCTTCCTTTACGATAGCTGCCTTGTCTTTCCCTGGCAGATCTGGGCGGATCGATATCGCCTGCGCCCGGTTTTTGAGCATGTGGCCGATCCCTGGATGCTCAAACTCTGGCGCCGTACCCGCCTGCTCAAGATCGCCGGTGAGCATATGCGGCGCTGTCTTGCATGGCTGGGCGATATGCCGATCGGCCGTCGTGGCTTCCGCCCTTCTGGCGCGACACATCCGGCCTCACCGCTGATCGGGCTCTCATCGCTCGCTTTTGCCCTGCTGATCGTGATGGGCTTTTTCTACCGCCATCATGCGCTAGGGCTGCATGATCTCGTCGTCGTGGCCGAGCAGAGCCTTGTCTCGGCCCTGCGTATGACGCTCGCCCTCCTCCTTGCTCTTGCGCTGTGGCTGCCGCTGGGTGTCTGGCTCGGCCTGACGGCACGGCGCGCCGAGATCGCGCGCATGGTGACGCGCTTTCTGGCGCTCTATCCAAAAAACATCCTGTTCCCGCTGCTGTGCCTCGGCCTGACATTGCTCGGGTTGTCTCGGTTCGTCTGGCCGCTTGTTCTGTGCTTTTTCTTCATCCAGTGGCTTTTGTTGGCCCAGATCCTGCGCGGTATGAGGAGCTTCCCGGTGGATCTGCTGCAAGCCGCCCAGAACATGCAGATTCGCGGCTGGCTGTGGTGGCGCAAGATCATTCTGCCCGGCATCGCCCCCATCCTGCTTGAGGCCGTCAGCGCGGCTTCGATGACGGGATGGACCATTCTGATCCTTGCCGAACGTTCGTCCTGGGCCCTTCACGGTGAGGATGGCGGCGGCATTGGGGCTTATGTGGCCAGAGCCATCGAGAATGGTGATCTGCCACGCGTCGTGCTTGGGGCTGCTGTTATCACCCTGTGCATTGCGCTGGGCGAATTCATGGTCTGGCATCCCATCCGCCTGCAGATCCGCCGCCGTATCCCGTCATCCCTGAGCCCACCCGCCAAATGAGCATGGAGCCCGTCATGCAGGAAAGCCTGCTCTCGATCCGCAATTGCCTGCAGGTTTATCAGAAGGAGAGCAGCACCGACCTCCCCGTGCTTGAGGATGTCAGCTTTGACCTCCACGCGGGTGAAATCGTCGGGCTCGTCGGGCGTTCAGGCTCCGGCAAATCCACGCTTTTGCGTATCGCCTCAGGACTGATCCCGCCCAGCGCTGGAGAGATTCTCTGGAAAAACCAGAAGCTGACCGGGCCGACACCCGACATCGCCATGGTCTTTCAGTCCTTTGCGCTGTTTCCCTGGCTTACGGTCCGGCAGAATATCGCGCTTGGACTCGAAGCCAAGCGTCTGCCGCGCCTCGAATGTGAACAGCGCTGCGATGACATGATCGATCTCATCGGCCTCAATGGCTATGAGAACGCGTTGCCAAAGGAGCTTTCCGGGGCCATGCAGCAGCGCGTGGGGTTGGCCAGGGCTCTGGTCATGCAGCCAGACCTTCTGCTGATGGATGAGCCTTTTGCCTCGCTCGACATGCTCACCGCGGAAAACTTACGGACGGACCTGATCGAGCTCTGGTCGGAGAAAAGACTGCCGACACGCGCCATGATGCTCGTGACCCATAACGTGGAAGAGGCCGTGTTGATGTGTGACCGCATCCTGCTTTTTTCATCCAACCCGGGACGAGTCTCGCATGAGCTGACGGTACCGTTTCCCCATCCGCGCAACCGTGACGACGCCGCATTCCGGCACTTCGTCGATCATATCTATACCCTCATGACACGCAGGGCGCCCCTCATCTCGGAAGCCAGTCTTGAAAGTGGCACCGCTGCGCCGCCCCCCCATCCCATGGCGCTGGTCCTTCCGCCCATCCCCATCAATGTCCTTGTCGGCCTGCTCGAATCGCTGGCAGCCGCCCCGCTCAACGGACGAGCCGATCTGCCCCACCTTGCCGAGCGCCTTCAGATGGCGCTCGATGATCTGTTTCCGCTCGGTGAGTCCCTGCAGCTTCTCGAACTGGCCGAGCTCGAGGATGGTGACATTCTCATCACCGAAGCGGGCGCCCGTTTCGTCTTGGCCGATCAGGATGAGCGTCGGGAAATCATGCGCACGGCGCTGCTTCATCATATCCCGCTCATCCGTTCAATACGCGCCGTGCTCGATGAACGCTCCGGGCATCGCACCGGGGCGGATCGCTTCCGGGAAGAGCTGGAAACCACCATGTCGCCGGGCTACGCCGAGCAAACGCTCATGACGGCGACCAACTGGGCACGCTACACCGAGTTATTCGATTTCGACGAGGAAGCCGATCAGTTCATGCTCGATCGGGAGGCCACCGGGTACTGAACGATCAGCCTCAGATTGGTTCCGGCGACACCCGGCGCCGTGACGATACCGCTTGAGGCCCGCACTGCGAGACATCAAGCCGGCCCGCCATGATATGCGAGCCGGTTGGGTCAGATGACTCTGATCAGGCCTTCAGACGATCGCGATACATCTTGCGGGCTTTCGCGACCTTCGGGGCAACCACAGCGCTGCAATAAGCTGTCTCGGGATTACGCGCGAAGTAGTCGTGATGCTTTTCCTCGGCTTCCCAGAACACGGCGGGGCCGGCAATTTCGGTCACGATCGGATCTGGCCAGATTCCTGAAGCCTCAATTTCCTGCGTAACCTCGCGGGCGATGGCGTCCTGTGCCTCATCCAGCGCAAAAATGACCGAGCGATACTGCGTCCCGATGTCATTGCCCTGACGGTTGAGCTGGGTCGGATCGTGGGTGGTATAGAATACGCGAAGGATATCGCCGTAGCTGATTTCCTGCGGATCAAACACGACTTCCACCACTTCCGCATGGCCCGTCGCGCCTGAGCACACCTGCTCGTAACTCGGGTTCTCGCGTCGGCCGCCAGCATAGCCGGGCTGAGCGGATTTGACCCCGCGCAATCCGGTGAAGATCGCTTCGGTGCACCAGAAGCACCCGCCCCCGATCAGGGCTTTTTCCACAACTGCCTCGCTCATGCGCGCCTCACTGGTTTACAACTGGAAGATAGATGCTGCTGGCCTGAGCCCCACCGTGAGAGATGGTCTGCGTTGCAGTTTTGTAGTCTGCCGCCTTGGCATCGAAGATGTTCGAGACATAGGTTTGGGGGTTGCGATCGTAAAGGGGGAACCAGCTCGACTGGATCTGCACCATGATACGATGTCCCGGCAGAAAGACATGGTTCACCGCTGGCAGGGTGAACTTGTATTCCTCGACCTTGTTCGCAGGGATCGCCTCGGGATGCGCGAAATCATGACGGTAGCGACCACGGAAGATATCCATGGAGACTGCCAGCTCGTAGCCGCCCATTTCGGGACGATCCGCCGTGACGCCGGGATAGACATCGATCACCTTTACCACCCAGTCGGCATCCGTCCCTGTTGTTGCAGCGAACAGATCCGCCGTCGGCACGCCTGATACACGCACCGGATGATCCAGAACCGGCGTCTGATAGGTCAGCACATCGGGGCGGGATTCTGCAAAACGCTGATCGCTGACCAGCCAAGGCTTCCAGCGCGCGCCATCGGCGAAGCTATACGGCCGCGTCATGAATGGCACCGGGTGGGACGGATCGGAAACATAGCTGTCGGTACCAGGCTTGGCACGCTCGAAGCTCAAGCCGTTTGCTTCACCCAGATAGAGGCGCTCACCTGTACCAACACAGCTCTCACCGCAATTTCCCAGCCAGCCACGCAGGTGATCCCAGCGGTTATCGCCCGTATTGTAGATGATCGCGTCGTCTAGATTGACCTTGGCACTGCCGGGCTTGAGATACTGGTCAAAGAACGGACGCATCACATGGCTGCGATACCAGAGCGCCGTATCGCCGTTGAAATGCAGCGGGCCGAGTGTCGAGCCATCGTAATTCACACCGCTATGGCGCCACGGCCCCATGACGAGGATATTCGGCACCTTGGGGTGGTCCTTGCGTAGCATCATCCAGCTATGGATGGCGCCCCACATATCTTCCTGGTCCCAAAGCCCCTGCTCCCAGATGGTCGGTACGGTGAGAGGGTGCTTTGCCAGAAGCTTGTCGAGCGCCTGGTCCTGCCAGAAGGCGTCATAGGCCGGATGAGCCTTGGTACGCTGCCACCACGGAAACTGGTCGAGCCCCGCCTTGGTCGCAAAAGCGCCTGCCGATCCGGCTTCGAGGAAGTTCGTGTAGTCATCGACGTTCTGGCGGGGGATGCCGTCGCCCTCGCCCTTCTTCGTCATCTGCATGGTGAAGTAGTCGAAGCTACCCTGACGGAAGGCACCGTAATGGAACCAGTCATCGCCCATCCAGCCATCGACCATGGGGCTTTCAGGGGCAGCCACCTTGAGCGCCGGATGGGGGTTGAGAAGCGCCATTACCACAGTCCATCCTTCATAGGATGACCCGGTCATGCCCACACGGCCATTGCTCTGCTTCACGTTCTTGATCAGCCAGTCGATCGTGTCCCACGCATCGGTGGTGTCGTCGGTCTTGCTGGGGTTGAGCGGGCCGATGGGCGGGCGCGTCATGACATAATCGCCCTCCGATCCATATTTGCCGCGCACGTCCTGAAAGACGCGGATATAGCCGCCATCGACAAAGACGCCGTCACCCTGTGGCAGCACGTTGCGCATCTCGGCAGCGCCCGAGACACGATCAGCGCGCTCGGAAGCATGATAGGGCGTGCGCGTCAGCAGGATCGGGGCTTCATGGTCCCTGGCTGCTTTTGGAATGACGATAACCGTGTGAAGTTTCACACCGTCACGCATCGGGATCATGACATCCTGCTTGATATAGTCGCGCGCCGTCTCTGGCATCTGGACATGAGCAGGAATATCGGAGCCGCGCTGCACCATATCAGGCGTGACAGAAAGACCGTTTCCTCCCTGGGCCAGGGCCTGCGAGGCCCCTAGCAGACAGGAGGTCACAAGAAGCATGGATCGGGTCAAATGGCCAACGCGCACGCGGTTTTTCCTCTGGTTCAATGACAAGCGGCGCGATGATTGAACAGACTTCCCCTTGCGGCAAGCGATTGGCCACGTTATTTCGCACAGGGTAATAAAAATACTCGTGCGGGCTCGTTGCTATTGCATTTCATGCGCAACACGCCCCCCCACTCCAGCTCTCCCGGATCAGTCTCATGCCTGCCTATCGTTCCCGCACCACCACCCACGGCCGCAACATGGCCGGTGCCCGCGCGCTCTGGCGTGCGACGGGCATGACGGACAAGGATTTCGGCAAGCCCATCATCGCGGTCGCCAACTCCTTTACGCAGTTCGTGCCCGGTCATGTGCATCTCAAGGATATGGGGTCGCTGGTCGGTGGGGCGATAGCTGAAGCCGGTGGCATTGCGCGCGAGTTCAACACCATCGCGGTGGATGACGGGATCGCCATGGGCCATGGCGGCATGTTGTACAGCCTGCCCTCGCGCGAGCTGATCGCCGATTCAATCGAATACATGGTCAATGCCCATTGCGCCGATGCGCTGGTGTGCATCAGCAATTGCGACAAGATCACGCCAGGCATGCTCATGGCCTCGCTGCGTCTGAACATCCCTGTCGTGTTCGTCTCGGGCGGGCCTATGGAAGCCGGCAAGCTGGACGGCCCGGGTATCAACCGCAAGCTCGATCTCGTGGATTCCATGGTTGCCGCCGCCAATCCGAAGGTGTCGGATGCAGAATCGGAAGCCATCGAGCGCTCTGCCTGCCCGACCTGCGGGTCGTGCTCGGGCATGTTCACCGCCAATTCCATGAACTGCCTGACCGAGGCGCTGGGTCTTTCCCTGCCGGGCAATGGCAGCCTGCTGGCCACTCATGCTGATCGGCGCGAACTCTTCCTTGAGGCCGGGCGTCTGGTCGTTTCGCTTGCCCGTCGCTGGTACGAGCAGGATGACGCAACCGCCCTGCCGCGCAGCATTGCCACCAAGGCAGCTTTCGAGAACGCTATGACGCTCGATATCGCCATGGGCGGTTCGACAAATACGGTTCTGCATCTGCTGGCTGCCGCGCGTGAGGCCGGGGTGGATTTCCACATGGCCGACATAGACCGTCTGTCGCGCAAGGTGCCCAATCTGTGCAAGGTCGCGCCTGCGAAGAACGACGTGCATATGGAAGACGTGCATCGTGCAGGCGGCATCCCGGCCATTCTGGCCGAACTCGCCCGCTGCGACCTCATCGATACAACCGCCCATACCGTCCATGCGCCGACCCTCCAGGACGCGTTGAAGAAATGGGATATTCTTGAAGGCGATGACGACGCCTGCACGCGCTTTCTGGCCGCACCGGGCGGCGTACGTACCACCCAGGCCTTCTCGCAATCCAGCCGCTATCATGCGCTCGACACCGACCGTCAGCACGGCGTGCTGCGCGATCGCACCCATGCTTTCTCGCAGGATGGCGGACTGGCTGTGCTCTACGGCAACCTCGCCGAAGCGGGCGCCATCGTGAAAACGGCGGGCGTTGTGGATAGCCTCCTGACCTTCACCGGGCGGGCCCGCGTATTCGAAAGTCAGGAAGACGCCGTGTCAGGCATTCTCGCAAACAGGATCGTCGATGGCGATGTGGTGGTCATCCGCTATGAGGGCCCCAAGGGCGGCCCCGGCATGCAGGAAATGCTCTACCCGACCAGCTATCTAAAATCCAAGGGTCTGGCCGAGACCTGTGCGCTGATCACGGATGGTCGCTTCTCGGGCGGCAGTTCGGGGCTCTCGATCGGTCATATCTCACCCGAAGCAGCCGAAGGGGGATTGATCGGCCTGATCGAGGATGGCGACCAGATCGAAATCGATATCCCGAACCGCGTGCTGCGTGCCGTGGTGGCGGCTGATGTGCTGGAAGCCCGTCGCGCTGCCATGGAAGCAAAGGGGGATGCCGCCTGGACCCCGGATCGCGTGCGCGAGGTCTCCCCGGCGCTGCGAGCTTATGGCCTTCTCACCACCAGCGCCGCCAATGGTGCCGTGCGCGATCTGAGCCAGATCTCGCGCAAGGGCTGACCGACTGGCCATGATTCCGGCTTACCCGAGGATCATGGCCTGCTCTACCGTAGAGACGTGCCTGGAAACGCTTGCAACAGAAGGCATCAATACGGCAGGAGTGCAGGGGCTGACCTGTGTCGTTGAGATCTGAGGATAAACCTGTGCCCTGTAAGAGAACGCTAGGCGAGCCTCCCGCCCCGGTAGGCAACCGCCAACAGGCGGCCTCTCGCAAAAGAACATCCTGAAACAGACCGTTCATCCCTTCCCTAACCGGAATGATAGGCTGTCCTCTCCGCGTCCAAGAGCGTTCACGCACCTGTTCCGGGCTGCCACAGATCACGGGTCATCGCGACACCGAAAGACAATCATGGTGGGGCCATGACAAAGCACCGGAGACTCACCCATACCCCGCGCGTGTTGCTGGCGGCCCTGCCGGGACATCGCCACCTGCGGCAGAGAAGATTTCCGCAATCGAGGCGGAAAACACTTGGCGCTCCTGACAGCCCGAAGAGGCCTTTTGCCCTTTTCGAATCCTTGGTGGCTTTGCGATACGGTATTGCCACGCCGAAAACATTTCGAATTGATATCATTCTCTCCCCGATTATAGACTTTCCGTCAGACCGGAAGGGTCCTGTCTTCGTTCAGTAAGGTCCTGATTGCTCCGAGCGCGATTGAACCTGGGACTTCACCCAACGTCTGCGTGATCCGAACCGGCAATCGCCCATCGGGGAGATTCGTGCGATGCTAATTGCCAGGACGATACAAGCGCTCATGATCCTCATTGCGCTCGCTGGCACCGGCGTTGCCAGAGCCCAGACAACCGATCGTATCGTGAACGCGGCAATCGTCGCGCAGAACTGCGTCGAAGGTGCCACGATCCTTCCTTTGCTCGGCGGTCCGGATGACGCCCCCATCATACCTGTGCGGGTCGAAGGGCACGATGCAGCCATGTATGTGAGCCCCTTATTCGGCCATCTGTTTGTCAGAAATGCGGGGGCAATCTGGTTCATCTAGGGACCGAGCCACCCGATGATCGCCCAGGCCCAAACTGACGCACCGACTGAGACAACAAGGGTCGATACACTTGAGATCGGGCCGATCGTGCTCCACGACCTCGTCGCAGAGCGCTATGATGATGGCCCGCTCAAATCTCTGGCTGGCAGACCAATCATTGGTATCATCGGGCGTCCAATTCTACGGCATTTGCGGCTCATGCTGGATGTTCCCCATGAGAAGCTGGGCCTGCTGGCCTGGCGAGGCGGGCCGCAATGTGCCGCAGGGCCGGAGGGGCTTTTCACACGCAAGCCAGAGATCATCGATCTCGATCAGGAGGACCGCATAACAGCCTTCATCGACAATCACCCTGTCCATATCAGGCTCGACCCCGATCTGGTCCGTAGCGCCCTGCCAAGGGAGACGGTTACTGAAACACTGGCTTCGGCTGCCGATCTGGAGAAGGACCAGCCTGTCGTCACGAAGTTCGGGACAACGCAACGAGGCGTTCGCCATCGCTTCAATGACCTGCGCCTTGGCACGCGCGACTTCGGACCGACGGAATTCCTCGTGCTGGAAAACCTTTTCGACGGCGCCTTGGGCGCAAGCTTTTTCAAGCACGAGGTTGCCTTGATTGACTTTCACCATGGCAAGTTTCTCTTCGCACCGAGCACATCTCAGGTAAGTCAGCCGGATCTCGGCCTCCATTTCGATGCCTCGCATGAGGGGATCGCAACCGTACATGATACGCCACGCGAGGGCATAAATGGCCGACCCGTAGCCTTGGGAGGGCAACTGGCGCACGACGCGACGCCCTGAACCAGGGACTCCATCGCCGTTCCAACCCAATGCCGGATCGTACCGCAGGAAAACGCGTCAGTGCCATTTAGCGAACATGTCATGCACAAATGCGACATTTCGTGCCATTGAGATGCCTCGTCGTTACTTGCCCTGCGCAGACATGC
Organism: Asaia sp. SF2.1; assembly: GCF_000505765.1. Lineage (NCBI taxonomy): Bacteria > Pseudomonadati > Pseudomonadota > Alphaproteobacteria > Acetobacterales > Acetobacteraceae > Asaia > Asaia sp. SF2.1. Next base: position 308,169 of record NZ_AYXS01000001.1, read on the forward strand.
TCAAGGCTTCCGGAATGTCTCTCATGCAACGCTTTTCCGCACTGCCCGTCTCAGACCGGCGTACTCTCCTGCTGGGCCTGGGCGCGCTCTTTCTGACAGGGGCGGCGCCCGCCTCTACCGCAGACAGAGAACCGGGCTGTGACGGGCCGCCCCTTCCAGTAGGTGGAGGCGATCGTCAGGGCAAGTTCGATGCGCAGGGCAAGCCTCTGTATTGGCCCGGCAACACGACGATCTGCCCTTTTGCCGAGACCCATCCCCTGTCGGTGGCCATGCTGGACATGAACGCCCTTATCCGCCGCGACTGGTCTGACCATATCGTGCCGACCCCGCCATCGAGCTACCATATGACAATTCTTGGTGGGGTCGACCCAGAGCAGAAGGCAAAGAACAACTGGCCATCAGGCATTTCCCCCTCGGTCACGATCGAGCAGACAACCGCGATCCTGCGCGATCGTCTCGCATCGAAAGCCTTCGAGTTTCCCGAGAAGATAGAGGTAGAAATCGACGCAGACCGGTTCCATGCGCCGCTGGTTGGTGTGCCCCTGCGCCCAGCGAATGCCGCGATGGCTACAGCCCTGTACGATTTACGCCGTCAACTTGCCGAGGCGATCGGATTTCATCCGGACAACCTGATGAGCTTCATGTTTCACGCGACCTATGGCTACAAGATCCGCCATATCCCACATACGCAGAAAGCACCTCTGCGCAAGGCTGTCCATGAATGGCGCCGCGTGACAGCCGAGAAGCTGGGAACCATCGAAATTCCGCCCCCAGTGTTCTGTCGTTTCGAGACGATGTTCGCCTTCACGCCGCTTCTTGCCCTGTCTCGCAAGGGCTGAATACCCAAACACCCTCACACCCGGAGGTGGAGGATCCCGCAGGTCTTGCCTGCCTGCGGGACCCGGGTCGAGCAGCCGCCTTCAATAGGTGAAGGACAGGCTACCCAGGAAGGTGCGACCGACCGACGGGGTTGCGCGATCGCTGAAGAGGTTGGAGTAGTTCAGACGATTGGCAAGGTTGTAACCGTTGAGCGCAAGGCGCCAACGATGGCCGACCATGTGTGACACCATCGCATCCCATTCTGTTGTATGCGGCACGCGCGCCGTGTTGGCTGCATCAAGCCAGACAGAATCACGCCATGTCAGCCCGCCACCAAAAGTGAGGTTCCATGGCTTGTTTGGCGCAATCGTATAGGTGCTCCAGATCGTCGCCATGTTCTTGGGCGCATACTGGATGCGCTTGCCGATATCGGCCGGTGTCAGCGAGCCCGTCGTCGTGGCATCGTAATAGGCATAAGTGCCGATCAGGCTCCAGTTGCGGGTGATCTGGCCCGAAAGGCTGAGTTCCACGCCCTGATTGCGCTGGCTGTCGCTCGACGACGACACACTTCCGGTAGAGGGATCGGTCATCAGCGCGTTGCCCTTCTCCAGGCGGAACAGCGAGGCCGTCGCGCCCAGTCGGCCATGCAGGAACTGCTGTTTGACCCCGATTTCATACAGGCTCGCCTTTTCCGGCTTGAATCCCTGTGTAGAGCTTTTGAGGGGCTCGGCACTATTGGTCACGTAGAGCCCGAGCGGTGTGGTTGAGCGCGCCCAGTTGAAATAGACCATCGTGTTGTCGCTGGGCGTATACATCAGACTGACAGTCGGATTGATGGTGTTCTGCTGCTGAGACAGGCGCGTATCGGCAGCTGTCGCCCCTCCGGTTGCAGAATAATGACTGTTCCAGTGATCCCAGCGGAAGCCTCCGCGAATGGAGAACCACGGCGCGAGCCACATCTGCTCCGAGAAAAATGCCCCGACGTCGGTGGCATCGCCGGTCTTGTAAAGCTTGCGTCCGGCCCCGCCGGAGAGATTGACAAGGTCGTACTGGTACTGCCCGAAGCCACCCAGCAACAGCCCCGGCTGAACATGCGAGGGATCGACCAGACTTGTGGTGTCGGTGCGCGTGCCGTTCTGCCCGTTGAAGTTATAGGCGTAGTTCTTGCGGCGATCGTAGATATGCTCAACATCCCAGCCAGCAATGATCTGGTGCCGGATGGAGCCCGTTCGGAAGTTGGCACGCGCCGAGAAGACGTTCTGAACGGACCAGTCATTCTGCTGATAGGGCTCGGGCCCGCCAAGATGACCGCGCCTGTTGACCTGAGCGGCTAAGGGATTTGTGAAAAACAGCTTCTGGCAAGTAGCGTCGCAGCCGGGCTGCGACGCCGAGAAGTAACGGTCGTACAGCCCGCCACGCAAATCGTCGGAAATCGTCAAGTGCTGGCTGATTTCAGAATTGAGGCGCGCGGTCAGCATATTCACATTGGATACGTCCTGATCGTAATTCGTGCCGTACCAGTTGTGACGGTTCAGCCCGTATTCCGTAGCCGGGCGCCCGACCGTGCTTCCGGGTTTCGTGACAATCGGCACGCCATAATCCGGGATGCGGTTATCGGATTGATGAAAATACTCAAGGGTAAAGCTCGTGCGGCGTCCGAGGCCAAAGCCGATTGACGGCGCGAGTCCCCAGCGATGCGAATAGATGTTATCGCGCCCAACAACATTGTTTTCGTTGCCCATGCCGGTGATCCGGATCGCCGACGCGTCGCCAAGCTGTTTGTTAACGTCCAGCGTGCCGCGGTAATACTCGCCCGAACCGCCGGAAAACTGCGCGTTATAGCTGTCACCCAGATGGGCGACCTTGGTCACGATATTGATGGCACCGCCTGTGGTACCATTGCCGAAGACCTCGGAAGATGGGCCCTTGATGACCGAGATATGGTCGTAATCGAAGCTGTCACGTGTATAGACGCCGAAATCGCGCAGGCCGTTTTCGTAGATGTCGTTCTGAGCCGCAAAACCGCGTATCAGGAACTGATCACCCGCCATACCGCCCTCACCCTCGCCGACCGACGCTGTAATGCCCGGCACGTTTCGCAGCGCCTCGTCGAGGGATTTGACGTTCTGCTGCTGCATCAGGATCTGGGGCACCGCATTGACCGTCTGCGGTGTGTGCATGATGTCCTCGGGCATACGACCCAGACCGATAGGCTGATGCAGGATGTTCATGCCTGTGCCACGCACCAGCAGATTCTCCTCGCCTCCCTTACCGGGAACGGCATCCGCTGAATCGGGCTGCCTCGCCCTCGTGTCCGGTCGATCCGACTTGTCCGCCCTGCTTTGCAGAGCTCCATCATGAAGAGCCTTGTCACGTCGGGCCGCACTGCGGTGAGCCCCCTCACGATTCCCGTTCTTGTGACGTGCTGTATCATGGGGCGCCGCCTCGTCATCCGACTGCACAGACTGCGCCTGAGCCTGCGCCGAGGTGCAGGCGAGCGTCATGCCGACAATGAGCGTCAGGGGATGTGAGGGACGTACCCGTTTAGCCGACACGATCATTCTCCTTGTCTGTAGCGGGATTCGCTCCCGGCAATTGAGAATGGTTCCTATCTTTCGGCTTTATCGCCTGCAATCGTCTCGCAATTGCATCATGCGTGTTTATGTCTTTGTGTTGCTTATCTGCGACACATCATGTCATCCGCCGCCGGGTGACGTCGTCACACCGAGAAGCGCCAGTCTGGTGTGGACTCGAGGCAGAAGGTCGCGCGCACGCGGGTCATCCAGTGCGCGAAGCCTCTTTTGCATGGCGAGCAGCACATCCGTTGTCGCATCAGCCAGCGCTTTCTCCCACCAGTCCAGCGCCTCCATCTGCTTTCCGAGGGCGAGAAGTGCCGTCGCGTAATTATGCTGCCCTCGATAATCTCCTGCTTCTGCTGCTCGGCGATACCAGACAAGCGCTGTGGCGGGGTCCCGCGGTGTGTGCCACCCCTCCTCGATGAAACGGGCGAGAAGATTCATCGATTTGGGATGCCCGGCTTCCGCCCCGGTGCGGAACAGGGCGAGCGCGCGCGGCAGATCGGCCGTCATCCCGATGCCACGCATGGTCATGATTGCAAGATTATAGTTGCCCCAGAGATCGCCCTTTGCGGCGGCGATTCCGTAATGCGTCGCAGCCGCGGGCAAATCGACCGGGCCACCCCAGCCGAAATGATGGCAGCGCCCGAGCATATTATGAGCCGGGCCATAGCCTGAGGAGGCGGCGATACCGTACCATTGTCTCGCCCGGACCGGGTCTGACGGAAGGTAGATACTCTCAAGCAGGATATCGCCCCACTGAACCTGAGCAGCAACATGCCCCTGATGAGCCGCCTCACGAATAGCGCAGATCATTTCTGGCAACTCGGGGCGGTCATCACGAGGTGATGTCCCCCTTTTTATCCGCCGCGATATGAGGCGTTTGAGATGAGACAGCACGGGTACGCCCCCAGAGTAGTCAGGCCGCCGCAAAGGCGGAGCCATCTCGCTCTATGCGCTGAAGTATCCTCACGCAACTGCGAATCTCTCGCATAACGTGCTCGATTCTGGAGGGAACGGGCTTGGGCGAAACCCAATTGGGCCCTTGCCCCAACATGGTATCACCCTCCCTGCCTGTCATGAACGGTACGTTGGACAGGCGGGGGTCATCGCGCAGAGCGCGTCGGCCACTCTGCGTGACGCTTGAGGGATCAGGCCCCGGCAAGCCGTGCCAGCGCAGCCTGGAGGCGCTCGCGATCATGGGTGAAACTCGCCAGACGCTCGCGATTCTCCTCGACCACCTCCGGCTTGGCACGCGCCACGAAATCGGCATTGCCCAGCTTGCGTTCGACCTTGTCGATTTCCTTGGCCAGACGATCGATTTCCTTTTCCAGACGCTGGATTTCAGCCCCGATATCGATAAGTCCTTCCAGCGGAAGGACGAGTGTTGCCTCATCGATTACCGTCAGCGCGGCTGCCTTGGGGGGCTCGCCCGCCAGAGCGGAGACCGATGTTACGCGCGCCATGCGCCCGATCACCGTGGCCCAGCGCTCGGCACGTTCCAGCGTTTCTGGGGTGGCATCACGCAGCAACACAGGCACCATCTGCGCCGGCGGGATGTTCATCTCCGAACGCAGGGTACGAATCTCACTGATAAGACGGATCACCCAGTCCATCTCATGAGACGCGATTTCGGCTCCCTGCGGCGGAACGAGGGTCGGCCAGGCGGACTGTGCCACACTCCCGCCAAACCCGAAGGATTGCCAGAGCTCTTCCGTCACGAACGGGATGACGGGATGCATCATCTGCAGGATAGCGCCGAGAACATGGGCGGCGACCGCACGGATTTCATCCTGCTCCGGCGTGTTCTCCGCGGCAAAGGCAGGCTTTGCGAGTTCAAGGAACCAGTCGCAGAACACGTTCCAGACAAAGCGGTAGCATGTGCCCGCGAACTCGTCGAAACGATAGGCGTCGAGCGCTGCCTTGGCACTCGCAACGGCTTTCGATGCTTCATCGAGGATCCAGCGTCCGAGCACGCTCTGCACGCTGGCCGGGTCGAAGCCGCTCACAGGCTTGACGCCGTTCATCTCGCAAAAGCGCGCTGCATTCCAGATCTTGGTGATGAAGGTGCGGTAATCTTCCACGCGCTTGCGGCCGAACTTGATATCGCGCCCCGGACCCGTCAGGGCACAGATTGCCATACGTGTCGCATCTGCGCCGAACTCGGCCACGAGGTCGAGCGGATCGAGGCCATTGCCCTTGCTCTTGGACATCTTCTGGCCGCGCTCGTCACGCACCAACCCATGAATCAGGACCGTGCGGAATGGCACGTCATCCATGAAGTGCAGGCCCATCATCATCATCCGGGCGACCCAGAAGAAGATGATGTCAAATCCGGTGACGAGCACACTCGTCGGATAATAACGCGCGAGTTCCGCCGTCTTGTCTGGCCAGCCGAGCGTTGTGAAAGGCCAGAGCGCCGAGCTGAACCAGGTGTCCAGCACGTCCTCGTCACGTGTCAGGCTGACATCATCGCCGAACTGCGCACGTGCCTGAGCAAGGGCCTCTTCCTCGCTGCGTGCCACAAACACGCTTCCCTCCGGGCCGTACCACGCCGGGATACGATGCCCCCACCAGAGCTGACGGCTGATGCACCAGGGCTGGATGTCACGCATCCAGGCGAAATAGGTGTTCTCCCATTGCTGGGGCTCGAAGCGGATGCGCCCCTCCTCAACCGCCTTGATGGCAGGCTGAGCAAGGGTTGCCGCGTCGCAATACCACTGTTCGGTCAGGCGCGGCTCGACAATGGCGCCGCCGCGTTCGGCGTAGGGCACCTGAAGCGTATGCGGTTCGATTTTCTCGATATGCTCGAGACGTTCCAGTTCCTCCACGATACGCTTGCGCGCTTCAAGACGGTCCATCCCTTCGAGCGACCGCACGAAGTCGATAGAGGAAAGCCCCTCGATCTCCTGCAACTCGGACGCGATTTCATCCAGCCAGATTGCTGCTGCCTCGTCCAGGATGCTCGGCATGGGCAGATCATGCCGCTTGCCGACCTCGAAATCGTTGAAGTCATGTCCGGGTGTGATCTTGACCGCGCCGCTCCCTTTCTCCGGATCGGAGTAAGTATCGGCCACGATAGGAATGCGACGGCCCGTGAGCGGCAACGTCACGAACTTGCCAATCAGCGCGGTATAACGCTCGTCTTCCGGATGGACGGCCACGGCGGTATCGCCAAGCATGGTCTCGGGGCGCGTGGTACCCACGACAATGGTCCCGCCACCCTCGACCGGGTAGCGCAGATACCACATGGAGCCCTTGGTCTCCTTGTTCTCGACCTCGAGATCGGAAATGGCGGAGCGGAACGCCGGGTCCCAGTTAACCAGACGCTTGGCACGGAAGATCAGGCCCTGCTGATGCAGGGTGACAAAGACGTCGCGCACGGCGCGTGACAGGCCCTCATCCATGGTAAAGCGCTCGCGCTCCCAGTCGGCCGAAGCACCGAGCGTACGCAATTGCTTGATGATCTGGCCGCCGGATTGCTCTTTCCAGGCCCAGACGCGTTCAAGGAATTTTTCGCGCCCCATCTCCTTGCGGCTGACGCCTTCCTTGTCGAGCACGCGTTCGACAACCATCTGCGTGGCAATGCCGGCGTGATCTGTGCCGGGCTGCCAGAGGACATTACAGCCTTCGAGGCGCTTCCAGCGGATCAGGATATCCTGAAGGACGAAATCGAGCGCATGACCGAAATGCAGCGTGCCGGTGACATTCGGCGGCGGAAACATGATCGAAAAAGCGTCGCCCCCTTTTTCAGGATGCGCTGCAAAAAGACCTTCTGCCTCCCACTGGGCATAGAGGCGGGCTTCACATGCCGCTGGGTCAAAGGTCTTTTCGAGCATTGTCTTCCTGTCACCTGTCTTGCCATATCCGCGGACCTGACGGGCCGGATATGAATCGAACGTCCAATGACAGCACTTTACAGTTTACACTGCGCCTCGCCAAACCCCTCGTTTCAATCAGCGTACCCGGATTCTGGAAATGACAGGGATTCTCGGCCTGAGCAGGACATGAAGCCTCGCCCGATTATCACCCCATGATTCCCAGATTATCGTCCAGGTTGGCTAACGGCATAGTCATTGATGCCCCACAAGCGATCCTTGACGGCTTTGTAGTAGGCTTTTTCATCGTAGAGCGGCACGTCGAGTTTGAGATCGACAGCTGTCAGGCGCCCCATCGCCGCAGCCACAGCATAGGACGACTGCACGAGCCCCGCCAGATTCTGCACGAGAGCCGTCTGAGCCTGAAGAAGGGTCTGCTGCTGCTGAAGCACTTCCAGCGTAGAGCTGGTGCCAACGATGGCCTGACGCTCGACACCATCGAGCGCGATGACGTTGGCTGCAATGGCCGTACGGTTGCTCGTGATCGAATCGTTGTATGCGCGGAATTGCTGCCAGTTGGAGGAGGCATCCTGGGCTGCTGAACGCCGGGCAATCTCGGTCGCTCTGCGCGCCGCCAGATATTGCTGTCGTGCCTGTCGCACTGCAGCGTATTCCGATCCGCCCTGATAGATAGGTACGTTGAAATTGATCATACCGTACTTATTGTCGGTGACCATTTTTCCGTAGCCTTGGTTTTTGATATATGAGTATCCAAGCGTTGCAGAGATCTTCGGGAGGATCTGGGCCAGCTGTACAGAGAAATTATCTTTCTGCTGCGCTTCAATGAACAGAGCATTGATGATTTGAGGGTTGTTGCGGGTCGCCTCGGCAACAACGTCCTTCTCCGCTTTAACCGGCAGCGCCAAAGGCTGGGGTGCGACCAGATTCGGCGCAGGAGGAACGCCGACGATCTGAAGATATGTCGCCTGCGCTGCTCGTAACGTTCCCTCACTTTGCTGGCGTGTTGCCTTAGCCGTTGCCAAAGCAGCCTGTGCCTGAGCGACATCGGTACGCGTGATCTCGCCCTGCTGGAAACGGTCCTGCGTCGCCTTCAGCTGCTCCTCAAGGACGTGCTCGTTATTGATATTGATCTGGAGGATCTGCTCGCTGCGGATTACGCCCAGATAGACATTCACCACGTCGTTGAAGACTTGCTGCTCGGTTTCTATCAGCTGCGCACGCTCTGCAAGAACAGTGTTGACGGCTTGGTGTGTCTGCGCCGTTGTCTTGCCACCCGTATAAATATTTTCGGTGATCGTCACACCACCCTGATATCCAGGGGTCGAGTATGACCTACTATAAGCAGGCGTGCCAAAGCTTGAACCTGGCTGTGGACCCTGAGCACCATAGATATTCGCGCCTTGATAGTAAGTGAGAGCCGCCTGACCCTGTATCTGCGGCCTCCACCCTGCGAGTGCTGAAGGTACCTGCTCGTCGGTGGCGCGCAATCTGGCGCGCTCCTGCCGCAGTGTCGGATTAGTCAGATAAGCCGTCGCCAGCGCTTCTTGCAGCGTATGCGGGATAAATTCAGGCGAGCCTTTGCCGTCATAGGTTTGCGCAAGTGCCGTCGTACTGTTCAGGAGCGCGATCAGACCGACACTGAGCGAAGTATAGGCTTTTAATTGATCCGTTTTCATGGATGGCCTTTCGATTGACGACAACGCTGCAACGGCGTGATGACATTATTCATGCGCTGATACTGAGGCGCGCTTGAGGCCTCATATGCCATATCCAGAGGCATTCGGAAATTTCTTCTTATTTCTCGATTACGATGCGCATACCCCCTTGACCGGAAGAGCTCTTGAAGAGATATAGCTCACACACCAGCCGGTCCGGTGGCAGAATGGTGATGCAGCGGACTGCAAATCCGCGTACGTGGGTTCGATTCCCGCCCGGACCTCCATATTTTCCGAAAAATCCCAGAAATCAGGCATTCTTGGAGAGTTGTAGAAGCCTCCCCTCGTGCGTTTTATAATTCCCATACGCTTCACTACTTCTGCATCCAGCTTTTTCTCGGCAACGACGCGGGTGTAGCGCTCGATTTCTGACGGGGTTTTATGACGCGTGATGCGGCTATCTGGTGTAGTGTACAGCCTGCTTCAGCAAGTCTCCGGGCCGCCGCTTTTTGCAAGCCATGACCCGAAATCCCCCCACATCCGCTCACGTCCAGAACTGGTTGCCAAGACCGTTTGACGATGCCTCATGCCCGGCCTGATTTTGCAGGTATGTGCCGCTCGTGAATGGCCCTATTGCGATGATATCGGCCAAGGTTGGATGGATCGCGACCGAACGCCGCGCACCGGTCTTTTGCTGGATCACGTCCAGGAAGCTATCGCGGATATCGTTCGGTCCCATTTTTACCGCATCCGATCGGCGCTGCCCAGTATAGAGCATTAGCGCGAACGCAAGCCGTTGTTGGGAGCCAACCGGCCAGAATGCCTCGTATTGGGCAATCTCTTGCTAGGACCAGGTGCGCGAGCCCTCCCCTCTCTCCTCCACTCGGCGAATGCCCGACGTTGGATCGACCGATGGCTGTTTATTTTCCAGCGCGTATCGAAAGAAAATGCCAAGCAAAGAGAGCCAGCAATTAAACATTGCGGCTGATCCGTAAGCAGACGCAATATTGCGCGAGTATGTATGGGCTCAGGACACGTAGCCGGAACATGACGATTGCGGCGGGGCAGATGGCTGAGAAGACAACGGTCGGGCATCTATCGTAGCGGGTTGCGACCTGCCGCCAGTCCTTAAGTCTTCCGAACATAACCTCGATGCGATTGTAGCGTTTATATTTTCTCTTATCGTACTTAGCCGGTCTTCCGCGAGATTTTCGTCCTAGAATACAGGGCTTTAGACCTTTCTCTTCCAAGCCGCTCTGAACCAGTCGACGTCATACCCGCGATCTCTCAAAATCCAGTGCTCTGCAGTAAGACTGCCCAGCGAGGCAGCGGTACCGGTATAGTCGCTGACCTGTCCCTCCGTCATAAAGAAGCTCAGCGGTCGTCCATTCTGATCCGTAATCGCATGCAGCTTCGTATTCTTGCCACCTTTTGTCCGTCCAATGAGAGGGCTTGGACCCTTTTTTAGCCCCACTTGAGGCCGTACGGTGTGCCTTGAGATAGGTCGCGTCAATCATAATGGTCCGAGGCTAGGCTTTCGCAGCAGACAGGCCATCCGTCATCCGCATAAAAATGCCCATATCGCCCCAGCGCTGCCAGCGGCTGTACAGCGTTTTGTATGGACCGTACTCCCGGGGCGCATCACGCCAGCGTAAGCCATTACGGTTCACAAAAATGATGCCGCTCGGCACACGGCGGTCATTGACACGAGGCTTGCCGTGGCTCTTGGGGAAGAAAGGTCGCAGACGCTCCATCTGTTCTTCTGTCAGCCAAAGCAGATCGCTCATCTTCAGTCCCCTTACAAAGCCTGAATGAGATTTCCGCATTCAAATCATTGGGTACTGAGCCCAAGACCAAAAATAAGACTTAATTCAGTTTCATTAGTATGCGCATAGATGAGACTTGCGACCGGTTACTCCGCCCCATTGAAGCAGGCCACCCCTTTTCTGCTTGAAATGAACCCATTGATACCGTCACCAAGCGAAAAATCGTTGGGCGCATCCCGAAGCACAGAGCGACGATGCCACCCGATACCGGAAAACTCTCTCCATCTTCGCTCTAACCTGAACCGTTACCGCAGCAAATCACATGAAAGCTCGACGTGCGCGATACCAAAGACGGACTAGCACAGCCTTGATATCGGCCAATATATATCTTTCAATTATCGAATTTATTTACTGTTTACTGAAAATACCAAAAAAATCTTCAAATCCGCCGGTCAAACGATCGGCAGTTTTGAAAACCAGTATGATTCGGACATGCGTATATTCCTCACTCCCCACACAGAACATCTTTGTTTAAATATGCGCGATGTTGCCAAGCATAGGCCAAGCAATAACGCGATATCGGATTTGAGAACTTAGGAAAAAGTGGCGGAGGGGATGGGATTCGAACCCACGGTACGGCTTGACACCGTACAACGGTTTAGCAAACCGCCGCCTTCAGCCTCTCGGCCACCCCTCCGCCTAGAGGGACGCAGTTTTCACGGCGTTTGCAGAACTGCTTCTAGGGGGATTTGCTCTTCACGTCAAACCCCCCTTCGGCAGATTTTTTACTCTGCGAGCAGCTTGACCAGCAGCTCGTTCACCATGGCCGGATTGGCCTTGCCCTTCATGGCTTTCATGGTCTGCCCGACAAAGAATCCGAACAGCTTGTCCTTGCCGCTCTTGTATTCTGCGAGCTTGTCGGCATGGGTCTGAAGGATGCCGCGAATCTCGGCTTCGATAGCCCCGGTGTCGGTAACCTGACGCAGCCCCTTGCGCTCGACGATGACCGAAGCCGAATCACCGGTCTCGAACATGTCCTCAAGCACTTCCTTCGCGATCTTGCCGTTGATCGTCGAATCCGTGATCAGCGCCAGAAGCTCCATGAGCCCCTCAGCCTTGACCGGGCTTGTTTCGATCGTCGCACCCGTCCGGTTTAGTGCTGCGAAGAAATCACCCAGCATCCAGGTGACCGCCAGGCGCGGGTCACTGCCCTTGGCCACGGTCTCGTAAAAATCGGCAATCCCCTGCTCTACCGTCAGAACACCCGACTCATAGCGTGAAATGCCATAGGTTTTTTCCAGGCGCTCGCGCTTGGCCTCGGGCAGTTCCGGAAGAGCGGCGCGCAGGCTTTCAACCCAGTCACGCTCGATAAGAAGCGGCAGAAGATCCGGATCGGGGAAGTAGCGATAATCATGCGCGTCTTCCTTGGAACGAAGCGAGCGCGTCTCGCTGCGAACGTGATCGAACAGTCGTGTTTCCTGATCGACTGTGCCACCGGCTTCCCAGATCTCGACCTGTCGTGCCGCCTCGACTTCGATCGCCTGCATGACATAGCGGATCGAGTTCACGTTCTTGATCTCGCAACGCGTGCGATATTCCTCGCCCGCTTTGCGTACCGAGACGTTCACATCGGCACGCATCGAGCCTTCTTCCATGTTGCCGTCACAAGTGCCCAGATAACGCAGAATCTGGCGCAGCTTGCGCAGATACGCCCCTGCCTCTTCCGGCGAACGGATATCGGGCTCGCTCACAATTTCCATGAGCGCCACGCCGGCACGGTTCAGGTCAATGAAAGAGCGCGTAGGGTCCTGATCGTGCATCGACTTGCCGGCGTCCTGCTCGAGATGCAGGCGCGTGACACCGATATGGCGCACAGAGCCATCGGCGAGTTCGATCTCGACCTTCCCCTCACCTACAATCGGATGAGCAAACTGGCTAATCTGGTAACCCTGCGGCAGATCAGCATAGAAATAGTTCTTGCGATCAAACCGGCTCATCAGATGGATCTGCGCATTCAGCCCCAGCCCTGTCCGTACGGCCTGAGCCACACATTCCTGGTTGATGACCGGCAGCATGCCAGGAAAGCCTGCGTCGATCAGGCTGACATGGGTGTTGGGCTCGCCGCCATATTCGGCCGAGGCACCAGAGAACAGCTTGGCATGGCTGATGACCTGAGCATGGACTTCGAGCCCGACCACGATCTCCCAGGGGCCTGTTGTGCCTTCAATGATATAGCCGCTCATGCGATTGCTCCCGCATGCAAAGCAGGCCTGTGCGTGAAGCCCGCTGCCTTTTCCATGACACGCCCGGCGGCGAACAATGTCTCTTCCTCGAAATAGCGGCCGATCAGCTGCAAGCCGAGCGGCAGACCGTCATGGTCCAGTCCGGCCGGCAGAGACAGCGCAGGCACGCCCGCCATGCTGGCTGGCACGGTGAAGATGTCGTTCAGATAAATCTGCACCGGATCGGTCGGACGCTCAGAATGAGCAAAAGCTGCCGAAGGCGCGGTTGGTGTCAACAGCACATCGACGTTCTCGAACGCCTTGAGGAAGTCGCGCTGAATGAGCGTACGTACCTTCTGCGCACGCAGGTAATACGCGTCGTAATAGCCAGAAGAGAGCACATAGGTGCCCATGAGGATACGACGGCGGACCTCCTCACCAAAACCAGCATGACGCGTGGCTTCGTAAAGTTCATCGAGTGTACCAGCGTCAACGCGCTCGCCGAAACGGACACCGTCATAGCGTGCCAGGTTCGAGGACGCTTCGGCCAGCGCCACGATATAATAGGTCGGCAGGCCGTATTTCGTGTGAGGAAGCGAGACATCGACAATCTCGGCGCCTGCATCACGCAGCCATGCGATACCCTGATCCCACAGGGCCTGGATGTCCGCTGGCAGCGTATCCGGGCGATACTCGCGCGGAATACCAACCTTAAGGCCCTTTACACCACGCTCGAGCGCATCCTCGTAACGCGGCACAGGGCGATCGACAGAGGTGCTGTCCTTCGCATCGAACCCGGCCATGGATTCCAGCATGATGGCGCAATCTTCCATCGTGCGTGCCATAGGCCCGGCCTGATCAAGCGAGCTGGCAAAGGCAATCGTGCCAAAGCGCGAGCAGCGCCCATAGGTCGGCTTGATGCCCGTAATACCGCAATAGGCTGCGGGCTGACGAATGGAACCACCCGTATCCGTGCCCGTCGTGCCGAGCACAAGGCCAGCGGCAACGGCAGCAGCAGACCCGCCGGAAGACCCACCGGGAACCAGCTTGTCATCAGAGCCCTTGCGGCGCCACGGATTGACCACCGGGCCAAAAGCCGACGTCATGTTGGTCGACCCCATCGCGAACTCGTCGAGATTGGTCTTGCCAACGAAGATCGCCCCGTCGGCCAGCAGGTTTGATGTGACCGTGCTTTCATAGGGTGGCACGAAATTGCGTAGGATATCGCTCGAAGCCGTGGTGCGCACACCATTGGTGCAGAACAGATCCTTGATACCTAGAGGCAAGCCACAAAGTGAGGGCGCATTGCCCGTGGCCAGCAGGGCATCGGCCGCACGAGCCGACGCGCGGGCTTGATCTGCTGTAACGGTAACAAAGCTGTTGATTTCACCGTCAAGCTTGTCGATCGCGTTCAGAAAGTGATCGGTCAGTTCGACGGCAGACAGGCGACGCTCCCTGAGAGCCTTTCGCGCAGAGGCGAGGGTCAGATCATGCATCACTCAACAACCTTGGGTACAGTAAAATAGGGACCGACAGAGTCGGGCGCGTTGGACAGCACAGCGTCGCGCTTGTCGCCATCGGTCACAGCGTCTTCACGCAGGCGCGGCATGGCCAGACCGGTGCCGATCATTGGGGGCACATCGGTAATGTCGACTTCGTTCAGTTGCTCGACCCAGCCCAGGATGCCACTCAGCTCCTGGCGCATGGCTTCACATTCCTGATCACTCAGGCCAATTCTGGCCAGTTTTGCTATGCGCCTGACTGTGCGCGTTTCCAACGACATAAAGGATCGACTTTCCTGAAAGTGAGCGGATAATCCCGACGGTCCAGAATTTTGCGAGATCATAACGCCTTCCCATGAGTCTGTTCAATCCATACGCCCTGCGCGATGCCCTCCCCCCCGGCTCCCGGCTACTCGGGCTCGATCCCGGCCAGAAGACAATCGGGCTGGCCCTGAGCGATGTGACGCTCATGCTCGCCTCGCCCTATCTGAGCCTGAAGCGCCGCAAATTCGGCGAGACCGCCGAAGAGATCGGTCGTATTGTGCGCAAGGAAGGCATCGGGGGGCTGATATGCGGGCTACCGCTCTCGCTTGATGGGTCGTTCGGCCCAGCGGCCCGCTCCGCACAGGACTGGATGACGGAGCTCTCAACCCGGCTCGATTTGCCGGGCTGCTGCTGGGATGAGCGGCTTTCCTCCAGCGCGGTCAATCGTTTCCTTATCCAGGAAGCCGACATGACACGAAAACGCCGGGCGGAAGTGGTGGATAAAATGGCCGCAGCCTACACGCTGCAATCCTGGCTGGATGCTACGTCGCCACAACCTGAGTTCGACTGACTGGGGGCAGAGGCGTGCCTTGTGCAAAGGCACGCCCGGGGCACGTTTCTGTTTCAGATCCCCAGTACGCGTCCCGTCTGTTCGCGTATCCGGCGGCAGGCGGATTCATCCTTGCGCAAATCAAGACCGTAGCTCGGTATGATGGCCTCCAGGCGCGTGCGCCATTCCGGCAGGCGGGAAGCGAAATTCTGCTGGACCACCTTCAGGGCTACAGAAGCTGCAATGGAAGCGCCGGGAGAGGCCCCAAGAACCGCGGCGAGGCTGTGGTCCTGCGTGCTCAACACTTCCGTGCCGAATTTGAGTGTCCCACGCCCGTTCTCGCGCTTGATGATCTGTACACGCTGCCCAGCCACGGCGACGCGCCAGTCATGTTGTCGGGCTGACGGGTAGAAATCCTGCAGTGCTGCGAAGCGCGAAGAGGGTTTTTGGAGAACCTGCCCGATGAGATACCGCACGAGGTCGCGGTTATCGACCATCACGTCGAACATGGCGCGCGCATTGTCAGTCGTGATCGAGCGTGGCAGATCCGTCCAGCGGCCGGATTTGAGGAATTTGGTCGTGAACCCGGCATAGGGGCCAAACAGCAGATAGGGCCGCCCGTTGATAATGCGCGTATCCAGATGCGGCACAGACATGGGGGGAGAGCCCACGGCGGCCTTGCCATAAACCTTCGCCGTGTGACGCTGGCACAGGTCAAGATTATCAGCGTGCAGGAACAGACCACTTACCGGGAAGCCCGCATAACCATGCGCCTCGGGCAGATCGGCACCCTTGAGCAGTTCGAGCGCAGCTCCCCCTGCCCCGACAAAGACGAATCCGGCCGAGACCGTGCGCGTCTCACCCGTCTCGGTATTCTGCACACTGACGCGCCAGCGCGGGTTGCTGCCTGTCTCACGCCCCTCGCGGTCAAGCGCGGTCACCTTGTGGCGGTAATGAACATCGATGCCGGGCTCGTTGCGCAAATTATCGAAGAGGGTGCGCGTCAGTGTGCCAAAATCGACATCGGTACCCTGTTCGACGCGTGTGGCTGCCAGCGTCTCGCCGGGACGGCGGCGCGCCATCATCAACGGCGCCCACTCCGCTATCTGGGCCGCATCCTCGCTATAGGCCATGGTGTCGAAGCAGTGATGGCGCACCATGGTCTCGTACCGCGCGCGCAGAAAGGCAACATTCTCTTCACCGCGCACAAAGCTCATATGCGGACAACGCCGGATGAACGACGACGGATCAGCGATCCAGCCTTTCTCAACCAGATGCGTCCAGAGCTGGCGGGACAGATCGAACTCCGTGTTCACGTCCAGCGCCTTGGCCATGTCAATGCTGCCATCGGGGCGACGCGTGGTGTAGTTCAGCTCGCAATACGCAGCATGGCCCGTTCCGGCATTATTCCATGCTTCGGAACTTTCCTTGGCGCATAAATCGAGCGCCTCGAAAACACTGATCGTCAGGCTTGGGTCAAGCGACCGGATGAGGGCTGCGAAACTCGCGCTCATGACACCGGCACCGATCAGGACGATATCGGGGCGCTCTTGGCAGGTCTGGGACATGAGGCAGCTCTTCCAGTCTTGTGAGGACGTATCGGGCGCATCCAAGCGAGCCCGCGAGGCCAGCAAGGAGTGCGAACGCTCTTCAAACACAGCTTGATAGCATCAATCGAGCCCCCAGGGGCCGGATCAGCCGGAGTTGATCATCCGATACAACGATTATCACATGGTTTGCGATACGTCCTGAACGCGCCGGCAAGCTCAATGATCCCCGAGAGTGCATTTTCCAACCGAGCTCTGAGCGACGCGAAGTCCGGGGATGGACGTATGGTGGGCTCATCAAGATAGAGCCGACGGCTGATTTCGACCTGGATCACATGGACCTGCCAATCAGGCGTGCCATAGCGCTCTGTAATGTACCCTCCGGCATAAGGCCGGTTCCGGCCAACCGAAAACCCCTGCGCACCCAACCGATGCGCGACCCCCTCGACAATTTCAGGTGCACAACTCGTGCCATGCAGGTCGCCGAGAATAATGTCCGGCAGACGGAGGTGGGGAATGGTCGGCATCGAGTGGAGGTCCAGCAGGACGCAGGTCCCGAACCGGCTTTTGCATCGTTCGATCATGCCCTCCAGCGCCTCGTGGTAGGGCAACCAGCACGACGCGATTCGCTGCGACGCCTCGGACACCGGCAACTGATAACGGTAGATCCCCCGCCCTGGCCCCGCGATACGCGCCATCATACCGAGCCCACTGCGCACCTTGGCTGTGTTTGTCAGGCTTCCCTCGGGCAGACGCTCGCGAAACATGCCGGGATCGAGCTCCCAAGCGTAGCGGTTTGCATCGCAATAGGCCCGGGGAAACTGGGCACAGAGCAGCGGTATCCCCCATGAGGGGGAGGCCTCGAACAGCAGATCGACATACGCATCTTCACTGCGGCGCAGGGAGATAAGATCCAGGCGGGACTGCCCGAGAAAGCTCTGAGGATAAGCACGACCGGAATGGGGCGACGCCAGAATGAGTGGCGCCACGGGTTCGGCCACATCATGAAGCAAAAAACTGTTGGAAAGACAGAGCTCTGGCTCCCACGACGCGCTCTGGATCATTTTTTTTCCGCTACGGTGATTTTTTTAGAAAACCCATCTTGCCAGCCCCGTCAACGCCCGCTAAAACGCCGCTCACGGACCGGATGGGCGCATAGCTCAGCGGTAGAGCACTACCTTGACATGGTAGGGGTCACAGGTTCAATCCCTGTTGCGCCCACCATCCGGTCCGTCGACAAACCCCGAAAATTTGTGATTTTGGCTGTCAGGCGTGAGCGATCAGCATCTTGGCTGTCGGGAGCTCTCGATGCAGCGCGCAGGCTGCACTCGCACCATCCTGCCCATGCTGCGTCCTGATCATAAGCGTATGATTCGGCACGTCTGCCTGTGTCTGACACGCCGCCCGGCCATCTCCACAGGCGAACTGACCGCGGCCTCAGCTCGCGCCGCGGCTTAGAGGGGGACGCTTATTCACCGAGGCACGAAAGAAAGATGTATTGGGGAAAGCGCTTGGACAGACCCACGACGATCAATCGCGACAAGCACAACTGAACCGGGCATCCCCCAAAGATGGGATATCAGCGTTCAAGCGCTACACGCCGATATTTCTCAACATCAATAGAATCATCGGATACCTCTGTCTTCTGATTCTCGTGTCGAAACACCGCGCATAGCTACGCTCGGTCTGGTCGCCAATGTCAGGTCTGTTGCAAAGCCGCCCGGAGCGAGCGCGCTTGGTTCTGAAATCCCACAACAGATCAGCGCCCTCCTTCGCGCCACCCGATCAAGCCCATCGACAATGGAAAGCGTCTAGTTCCAAGCGAGCAACAGCTCGCTGGTGCGTTGAACGTGACGGCAGTATGGCGCCATCATGACCCAACATTAATCATGTTTTGCGAGCCAGAGACTGAACGGGTTTCGCATAAACTCGTTCTACTCACCATCATGTGATCATCGCTCCGACCGCGTCACGGCAGTAAAGATGCGCAATCGAGGCACTCTGTATTGGCTGCTCGATCGCTGGCGGCACCCGAACGTCTGCGGTCGTCAATCTTAGGTTAACATTGCAAAATCGCAAAGACCCATTCGTTGAAGACGTTCGCGCAACTCGTCACGAAACTTGGATGGGTGACAGAGAATTCTGGCGCGGGAAGCGTTCGAGGTCTGGGATTTCGGCCATATGACGTAAAGATTTAATCTTTGCCGTGATGAAAAGGCTTGCAGATTCATCGTCAAACTTCGTTAAATAGTGGAGACGTCCTTTGTTAAAAATAATAACATCTCATAAGCAGGTCCCATGCTGAAAAGTTCACTCGTTGTTTTGGCCGCACTCATCACATGGGCTGCATCATCCCTGCTCGCGCCATTGGGGATGCCCAACTTCTCGTCATTGACTGATAGTCTGGACCTGTTTGGCGAAGTGCTGTTTGCGGCGGGCATACTGATGATGTTCGTGCGCCTTGCCTTGAATTCATATCGCAGCAATCTCAGCGCAGGCAGCCCTATTGGCCAAACCAGACGCAGTTGAAGCGTCTGGCCCAGAGTGGCCATTCAAGCGTCTGAGCGCAGGCGCTGGCTCAAGCGCACTGGGATAAGCAAGCAGGATTTTCAAATCAGGCAACGCCCCCTGCTCTCTGTAGAGCGCCGGATCGTTCGATCACTCAAGAAAACCTGATCGCGATTGCCCAGACGATAACGCTATGTCTCGAGCCAGACCGTATGACATGCGCTAGACCGTTGTCTTACCTCGCAAGACGACGGGGAATCTGAGGCGGGGGACCCATTTCTCGCGGTTTGCTCGCAATCCTGTCGATCAGACGAGGCCACACCGCCGCAGCGCGATGACGCAACTCAATTGTGTCATGGACGCTGCTAAGGCGGATCTGATTGGCTACGGAGTTTGAACGGCCCATGTCCAGCTACGCCCCTTACAGTGAAACCAGAACTCCCGACATAACGCTAGAGAGTGTTTTCCCGGCGCAGCACGCTTTGATGCGCGCGCTTGTAGCCAAGGCGTCAGCACTTGGCCCCGTGCCTTATGCCATCGTCTGGCCCTGCAGCAGCCACGCGCTGGGGGGTGCCGTCGAAGCCGCCCGCCACGGAATCATCATCCCGCTTCTGGTGGGCGATCGGGCACAGATCGAAAAGACGGCCAGGGAGGCCGGGCTTGATATCGCCGGGATGCGCATCGAACAGGCTGATGATGAGGCCGCCGCAGTCAAGCACGCCATCGCCCTTGTTCATGCAGGAGAGGCGCAAGGTCTCACCAAAGGCAGCCTTCATACCGACACGTTCATGGCGGGCGTCATCAAACAGGAAAGCGGCCTTCGCACAAAGCGCCGCATGAGCCACGTCTTTTGCATCAATGTGCCCGATTACCCCGAACTGCTGCTTGTTTCAGACGCGGCCATCAACATTGCGCCAGATCTGGTGACCAAGCGTGACATCGTTCAGAACGCCATTGATCTGCACCATGCGCTTGGCCTCGGCACACCGCGCGTTGCGCTGCTCTCCGCCGTCGAAACCATCAACACCAAGATTCAGGGCACGCTGGATGCCGCAAGCCTGTGCAAGATGGCGGACCGCAAGGAAATCACTGGAGGCATACTCGATGGCCCGCTGGCCATGGATGTCGCGGTCAGCGGCGATTCGGCCAGAATCAAGGGAATTGCCTCGGACGTGGCAGGCCGCGCCCAGATCCTGATAGCCCCCGATCTGGAATCGGGAAATATCCTTGTGAAAAGCCTTGCTTTCCTTGGCAAGTCCGCAACCTCGGGAATTGTCATGGGGGCCAAGGTGCCCGTTCTGCTGACAAGCCGCGCCGACGATGCAACGGCACGACTTGCCTCTGCGGCCATTGGCGCGCTCTACGCCCGCTATCTGGACGCTGCCACCCGCCAGTAACTCCGCGGCACTCCAGCTCCCCCGGCCCTGCTTTCTGGGCCGGGAGGTATCCTCACAGGTTCTGAGCCAGCCAGCCTTCCTGCGTGAGAGAGAAGCCGTGCCATGCGGCGGCACCCATCTCCATGCTGTCATGGGGCACGTATTTCATGACCATCAATTTGGCCCCCTCAGGCAATAGCTTTGCCAGTACATCGCGCAGATCGGCGATGATCAGGTTTGACCCGATAAGCCAGAAATTATCGATTTCGTGAAATCCCTCGCTGAAGCTCGCCAGCTTCTGTTCAAGCGCTGCGTAGTCCTGACCCGGCAAACGCTCATAGGCGACGATATAGGTAGTCAATCTGCTGGTGTCCTTGCCTTGGGGACCGGGCGAAATCCGGTCTCAACGTCACTTTTTGCGGGACGGTAACGTTTCCCTCACAAAAACATGACAGTTACGTGAAACATTTGCCACAACCCTGCCGTGTTCAACGTATGTGTGCAGCATCGAGGAGTGAGTTCAATGACGATTTTCGAGTATTACTGGCAGAGCGTTAAAGCCTGGCCGCGGGTCCTTTTCATGACAGGTCTGCACCTCCCCGGGGCGTGACGCTGCCAGGCCCCATATATGAGCCCGGTGGTGGGCGGTCGATGGGTGGCGATATGGCATCGGCGCTGGGCCAGGCCTCCTCACCCGGACGCGGCGGCACCATCGCAAAGCGCGAGCGAGGCAGCGCCTCGGGGCACTCCGCTCTCATGCGCAGAATGATCTTCTCGCGGATATCACAGCGCAGATCCCAGCTTTGCAGCGCATTGCGCGCACTGGCGATGATACGGATCTTCAGTGTCTGCGCATCGCAGTCCGCGACCTGACAATCAAACACCTTCCCGTCCCAAAGCGGACAGGTCTTGATGATCTCCGCTAGAAAGCCCCGGATCGTCTCGATGGGTGCTTCGTAATCCACGTACAGAAAAACCACCCCAATGATGGCAGCAGAGTTGTGGGTCCAGTTCTCGAAGCGGTTCTCGAGAAAATAGGAGATGGGCACGATATGTCGCCGCCAATCCCAAACGCGCAGCACAACATAGGTCGAGGTAATCTCCTCCACCCATGCCCAGTCACCATTGATGATGATCAGGTCTTCCATTCGAATGGGCTGGGTGATGGCAATCTGCACACCGGCAAGCAGATTCGTCAGAAGGCCACGCGCTGACAGGCCAACGATCAGCGAAGCTGCACCGGCCGAGGCAAACAGAGAGACGCCATACTGACGGACCGAATCGAAAGTCATCAGCGCTGTGGCGACCGTTACAATACCCACCAGAATTTCTGTCAGGCGCCGCAAGACCCTGATCTGCGTCTGGTGGGTACGGATCATGATGTCATCGACGTGATCCCGCGCCGTGATTTTCTGAAGATAGGCCTCAGTCATGATGCGGAAGGCGACAATGGCCGCGTAACCCACCATCAGGATGCCAATGAAGAGAAGCAGCTTTTGCAGAAGCTGTGTCGTCTCCCAGGTGAATCCCGAGGCAGCAGGCAGAGCCGAGAGCAGAACCGCCAGCACAACCATCACACGCACCGGGCGACGCATGGCCAGGATGATCTTGCGGAGCACCGCCTCTTCACGGTGGCCAAAGATACGCAGGATAATGACCGAAACGAGCTTGCTGGCATAAAACGCCACGGTAGCCAGCACGACAAGCATGAGAATGGAGACAAGCTGCGCAGGCAGCCAGTCGAAGTAAGCGCGCAGGGCGAAAAGAGAGCTTAGAAACTGCTGCTTCAAAGTGGATATCCAGATCCTTGAGAGGGATGAGGAGCGCCGAGCCAGCTGCCCCGGCACCGTGGGGCAACCCGTTGGCATACCATGCCACAGACTGCCCATCGGGTAAAAACACGATCGGCGCAAAAACCTCTCGGCAGAGTGTTGACACATCCACCCAACCCTTTTAATTCCACGCCCACCGGTCGCGATGGCGGCGTAGCTCAGCGGTAGAGCAGGGGAATCATAATCCCTTGGTCGGCGGTTCAAATCCGTCCGCCGCTACCATCCGACCGGTAATTCCCCACATGGACATCCATCCGCTTCCTGCCTAAATGACGCTTATGAAAGCGCCACTCGCAGCGGTTACGATGGTTTATAACGAACCGGTTTTTCTGCCGGTCTGGCTGCGCCATTATGGCACTATGGTCGGCCCTCAGTGCTGCTACGTGATCGATCATGGGTCAGATGACGGCTCTACAACATCGATCGGTGCCAATCGCCTGCAAATCCCGCGTTCTGCGCAAGATGATGCCAGACGTGCGCGCGCAATCAGCGCTATCTGCGCCGGACTGCTCGAATGGTATGATGCGGTTCTGTATTGCGATGTCGACGAGATGATCGTGGCAGATCCTGCCTGTTTTGGCTCTCTCGTGTCCTTGTCAGAAGCCCGTCAGGCCCCGTGTCTGACTGCAACAGGGTTCGATGTCCTGCACAAGGCCGACAGTGAGCCCGCGGCCGACTTCACACGCCCCCTTTCGGAGCAACGCCATCTGCTGCGCTTCTCAGCCGCGATGTGCAAACCGTGCCTGATCAGATCCCCCGTGACATGGTCCCCAGGCTTTCACAGCATAGAGGAGAGCCTCCCCAGCCCCGATCCGGCTCTGATGCTGTTTCATCTGCGCTACAGTGATCTGGATGCCGGACTGGACCGACTGCGTCGCACCCGTGCCCAACCCTGGTGCAGCGACAATGCGGGGAGCCATCAACGTATGGGAGATGACGCCTGGAAGGCCATGCTGACCTCCATGGCGGGCTTGCCGGAAGAAGCGGCAACACTCGAAAGCGATGACGCCGCCTTGCGTGCATGGCGGGAGCGGATCAACCGCGAGGCACTGGAACGGGCCCATGACCCCTACCCTATAGACCTGAGTCTGTCGGGCGATCGTTTATGGCCCCTGCCCGAAAGGTTCAGGGGCCTGTTCTAGACGGATCGAGCCGGGATTACTCGGCCGTTTCCTCAACCACTTCTTCAGTCTCGCCCTCGGCACCCGAATCATCGCCCTGACGACGGTCGTCATGATCCTGCTGGGCGCGAGCACGCTGCTGGTGACGCTCCTGGCGCTCCATCTGGCTTTGCTGCGCTGCCTGGGTCATGGCGTTGAGAATACGGAAATAATGCTCGGCATGCTGGAAATAGGCTTCTGCGAGAATACGGTCACCCGTGCCAGTCGCGTCGCGACCAAGCTGCAGATACTTCTCGAAAAGCTGCTGGGCCGTACCGCGCACACGCATATCGGGGCCATTGCTGTCGAACACGTGGTTACGGTTCAGGGGCGTCTGGCCATTTGAATGACGCGACCCGCCACCGCTCGGACGGTGGTGACGGCTTCTCATACGTTTCATATTCATGGGTCCGCGTAGCACTTTCGTATTCGCAATCCCGACCCGGCAGAGCTCGGATACGGCGCGATTGCAGGGAATGAATGACCCTTGGTTTGTCTCTTGCAGGCCGGATTACAGGATCAGGCCCCTACTCCGCACAGCCTGATCACAAGGATCATTGCGAAATCGCGGAAAACGGTATGTTCTGCCGATGAATACACCGGTGAGCTTAACAGACCGATCAGCGTAAGCTAGCAAGTTTGGCGCACACTGCCAATGGTTTTTCCTGCAAGCCCGCGAGAGTAATCAGACATGCTCGAAGCAAAGAGCACGAATGATCCCGCCGAGGTCTCGCCTTGCCTCACGCAGCAATAGTCCCTGCTCTGCCCCAAGCGCCGCGACATCGTCCTCTTGTCCTTGCCCGATCTCCAGAACGAGCACCCCACCCGGTGAGAGATGGCGCGACATCTGAAGCATGATCGCCCGATAGGCCTCGAGCCCGTCATCGCCGCCTACCAAAGCGCGCACAGGCTCATGATCGCGCACCTCTGGCATCAATCCGGCAATATCGGCCGCTGGAATATAAGGCGGGTTGCTAAGGATGATATCGAAACGACCCGTCAGTGCATCGGTCCAGCTGCCAGCCAGAAAGGCGCTACGTTGCACCAACCCGTTCCTGCTGGCGTTGCGCTGTGCCAAGGCGGCAGCGTCCGGTGATAGATCCACCCCGATGCCAAAAGAGGCCGTGTATTCACTCAGTGCCGCCAGAAGCAGACATCCGGTACCTGTGCCTAGGTCCAGCAAGTGCTGCGGCTTGTCCCGGTCGGGTCTCAGATCGAGCAAGGCCTCGATCAACGTCTCGCTGTCACCGCGCGGGATGAGCGTGTGGGACGACACCTCCAACGTCAGGTTCCAGAACCCGGTCCCTCCCTCGATCAGCGCCATCGGCACCCGCGCGCAACGGCGCGTGACGCCCGATTCCAGTCTGGCCATTGCAGAAGCTGGTATGAGGTCTCGTGTTAGGAGTGCAGAGGCGTCACAGCCAAGCGCCCAGCATACTAGCCGACGCGCCTCCATCCGTGCCGCCTCGATCCCGGCGCTGTCCAGTCGCCTGGCGGTCTCATCAAGAACTTGTTTGAGAGGGGATGGATTACCGCTCACTGCCTACTCCTGAAACGGCTTATGATACGGGGATGAAAAAGATCATGCCCCTGCTGACCGTCTTCGTCATGCTAAGCCCGACCATCGCACTGGCCGAGAGCTTCACTGTTACCGATGACCGCGCGCCCATAGAGGTGTCTGAAGTTTCACGCCTCTATATCGACGGGTCACTCGCCGCGACCTTCCGCCTCGATGACAAGACGCCCAGCCTGACAAAAAAGATCGAAATTCCTCTTGGCCGCGTCAATCACGACTATGCCCTTTGCGGTCAGATCACGGTCATCAATGCCGAAGGACGATCGGAAACCCATCAGGTCAGCAGTCAGGGAACGCTTCATCACCCAGAGGGGCATCACCTGCTCGCTCTGGGCGATGAAAACTTCACCGATTTTTTCCTGCGCGAGCCGAATGATCCCGAGATTGCCAAACATCACCCCGGTCACGCCGATATCTGCGCTTCGCCTGTAAGCTGACGCTGCTACCAGCGTCTCTCTTGCTTCAGTTGAGCCCTTCCGCCGCCAGAAGGGCTGTCTGCTCTTCCTGCGTCAAGGCATCAACAATCTCGTCAAACTCGCCCAGCATGACCCGATCAATCTTATGCAGGGTGAGGTTGATGCGATGATCCGTCACCCGGCCCTGGGGGAAATTATAGGTCCGGATGCGCTCCGAGCGATCTCCGGTGCCAACCTGGGATTTGCGATCGGCCGCACGGCTGGCATGCGCCTGGGCGCGCTGCATTTCATAAAGGCGCGCCCGAAGGATCTTCATGGCTTTGGCCTTGTTCTTGTGCTGGCTCTTCTCTTCCTGCATGGCCACCACAATGCCGCTGGGCATGTGGGTGATACGCACCGCACTCTCGGTCTTGTTGACGTGCTGCCCACCCGCACCTGAAGCGCGATAGACGTCGATACGCAGATCACCTTCATCAATGGCCACATCCACCTCTTCCGCCTCGGGCATGATCGCCACAGTGACGGTGGAGGTATGGATACGGCCCTGACTTTCGGTGGCCGGAACGCGCTGCACACGATGCACGCCGGACTCGTATTTCAGGCGGGCAAATACCGATCGCCCCGAAATGGTCGCAACGCCTTCACGAAGGCCCGACAGGTCGCTCTCGTCATATTCCATGACCTCGAAGCGCCAGCCATGCAGATCCGAAAACCGTTTATAGGCTCCGAAAAGCTCGGCCGCGAAAAGCGCTGCCTCGTCTCCACCCGCCGCCGGGCGAATTTCGAGAATGGCACTGCGTTCATCAGCCTCGTCACGCGGCAGCAGCGCAAGCCGTACCTGCTGGTGCAGCCCCTCCAGCTGCCCCTCGATCTCCATGATCTCGCCTTGCGCGAGTTCACGCATCTCAGGATCGTCCAGCATGGCCTGAGCGTCCTTATGGGCGCTTTCCGCACGACGATAGGCAAGGATGGATGACACGACGGGTTCGAGTTCGGCAAACTCGCGCGAGGCCCGCACGAATTCCTCACCCTGTATCTCGCCACTCGACATGAGGGCTTGCAGTTCATCCGACCGGGCGACAATACGCTCCAGCCTGTCGTCCAATGCCACGATTACTGTGCTTTCAGGAAATGATCCGCGAGGGCGTCAAGCGCAATCTCGGTCTGTTCACGCTTGCCCAGATCACGCACGGTCACTGCACCACGTGCAAGCTCGTCCTCGCCCACCAATACCATATGAGCCGCGCCAGACTTGACCACGCGTTCCATACGCTTTTTCAGCGAGGAACGGGTCTCGATCTCGGCAGCCAAACCTGCATTGCGGAGGGTTTGTGCGGCTGTGATAGCGGCAGCAAGCGTTGCCTCACCGGTGGGGAGCACCACCACAGGACGCGGCTGAACTGGAGCAGCCTCGATAAGCAGCGCCAGACGTTCGATTCCGCCTGCCCAGCCGATAGCAGGCGTGGCAGGACCGCCCATCTGCGCGACCAGCCCCTCATAGCGCCCGCCAGCCAGAACAGTGCCTTGCGCGCCCAGACGATCAGTGACGAACTCGAAGGCCGTATGGCTGTAATAATCGAGCCCGCGCACGATATGCGGGTTCTCGACAAAACCGACGCCAAACAGATCGAGCTTGCGACGCAGATCATCCCAGAAAACCCGCGATACCTCGTTCAGATAGGCGCCGAATTTCGGAGCGTTTTCAAGAAGCGCCCGATCCTGCGGCGATTTGCTGTCGAGAATACGCAGCGGATTGGCTTCAAGGCGGGCGCGGCTCTCATCCGAAAGCGCGCCCTCATGAGCCTTGAAATAGGCCACAAGGGCCTCTCGCCAGGCCTGCCGACTATCAAGATCACCCAGCGTATTGATTTCGAGCGTAACGGCATCGCCCAGACCCAGCGCCTTGAGTATGGCGTGCGCCATAGCGATGGTTTCGGCATCCATCAGCGGATCAGTGGCGCCGAGAAGCTCGGCCCCTATCTGATGGAACTGGCGGAAGCGCCCCTTCTGCGGGCGCTCATAGCGAAACATCGGCCCGTTATAGAAGACGCGCTGCGGCAGGGCCTGCGTCAGACCGTTGGTCACGAAGGCGCGGCAGATTGCCGCTGTACCCTCGGGGCGCAGGGTCAGGCTGTCGCCGCCGCGATCCTCGAAAGTGTACATTTCCTTGGTCACGACATCCGAGGTATCGCCAAGCGTGCGGGAAAACACGCGCGTATCCTCGAAAATCGGCGTCGACCACTCTTCGTAGCCATAGCGACGTGTGATCTCACGCGCCGTATCCACCACATGGGCGTGGCGGCGCGCGGTATCACCAATCAGGTCATGCGTGCCGCGAACCGGCTGCAACTGGCTCATGATCTCAGGCGCCCGCCAGCGCGGCCTCGGCCTTTTCGGCCTCTTCCTGCGCGGCCTTTTCAGCTTCGATCTTGGCCACGCGTTCTTCCACGAGGTCGACGATATGCTCGATCATGTCCTGACCCTCGTTCAGGCGATGATCCTGCTTGCCCGCCGAATAGACCATGTGACGGCCAGCGCCACCACCGGTCACGCCCAGATCGGTCATCAGCGCCTCACCGGGGCCGTTCACGACACAGCCGATGATGGAGAGCGTCAGAGGCGTCTTGATGTGCTGCAAGCGGTCTTCGAGGGTCTGCACCGTCTCGACCACGTTGAAACCCTGACGCGCACAGGACGGGCAGGAAATGATCTTCACACCACGATGACGCAGGCCGAGCGACTTGAGAATATCCCAGCCAACGAGCACTTCCTCTTCCGGAGGCGCAGAAAGCGAGACGCGCATCGTGTCACCCACGCCTGCCCAGAGCAGATTGCCCAGACCGATGGAGGATTTTACAGTACCCGCGCGCTTTGATCCGGCTTCCGTGATGCCGATATGCAGCGGGTGATCGCAGACTTCGGCCAGCTGCTGATAGGCCGCAACCGCCATGAACACATCAGACGCCTTAACGCTGATCTTGAACTCATGGAAGTCATGATCCTGAAGGATCTTGGCGTGCTCAAGCGCACTCTCAACCAGTGCGTCGGGGTTGGGCTCACCGTATTTCTCGAGAAGGTGCTTTTCAAGCGACCCGGCATTGACGCCGATACGGATGGAACAGCCATAGTCGCGTGCCGCATTCACGACTTCACGCACACGCTCGGCGCTACCAATATTACCCGGATTGATGCGCAGGCAGGCCGCTCCGGCCTTGGCTGCCTCAATCGCACGCTTATAATGGAAGTGAATATCCGCCACGATCGGCACGTTCACCTCACGCACGATCTCGGCCAGGGCTGCGGTGCTCTCCTCATCGGGGCACGACACACGAACAATGTCCACGCCTGCAATTTCCGACAGACGGATCTGCTCGATCGTCGCCTTGGCGTCCGACGTGAGCGTGTTGGTCATTGTCTGGACCGATATCGGCGCATCACCGCCGACAGCGACCTTGCCAACATGAATCTGACGGGACTTGCGACGTTCGATATACTGGTAAGGGCGATATCCGCTCATAATCTCGTCTCCGTATCGGTTGATGGACCCCAGTGGGCCGCGTCAACCGGGGGCTTCGCCGGAATCCTGTTCCAGAACGCCGCCCCGTGTCTGTGTCATGTTGGCCAGAACAAGACGCCCTGAGGCATCGGCTTCTGCCCGTCTCCTGTGAGCACCATCCGCCTTTTGCGGCGTCAGGCCTCGTTAGTCGTCCATAGTCTTCTGCAGCAATGCGCGTCGGGAAAGAAGCGAACCTCACGCCCGACAGGCATTGGTGGTGGTGCTTTAACGCGGCTGAGCCGTCTGTTCCAGTTGTCGTGCGTTGAGACGGTCAGTTTCCGACTCATGCGACGTGCTGGCGGGCGGGCTCGCGCGATGCACCGGTGCCGTAACCTTTGGGGTCGCGACAGTGTTTTTCAAGTCTGTCGGTGCACTGCCGGCATCGTTGCCGTCAACGTGCGTTGCCGGGGCCACAGGCGCAGTGCTCGCAGCTGAACCACTGCCGTCCTGACCCAGTTGCCCATTACGGATCGCGTCGGCCGTCACGACAAGATTACGCCGTACTGCCCCAACACGCCCAAGGGCCGACGTTGTGACATCACCAGCCGAAAGCGTAAGGCCACCCGCATTGCCAAGTGTCATGTGATAAGGCCCGGCATCAGCGGGGCCCTGCCAGGTTTCACCGGATTTGAGAACCCGGCTGAACACGCTCGCGCCATTCCTGTCACGTATCGATACCCAGGCGTCCGCAGCGGCATGAAGCCCGATCATGTTGGCAGCCACACCGGAATTGGGCGCCGGAGCAGCACTCGGCAAAGGGACTGCGGTCGATGTAGCGTTCTGCGACAGGCTGCCCTGCCCTGTCGTGCCCTGATCGGGCACCGTCTGGGCATTTGCGTTCGACCCAGGACCGATCTGGCCCGGCACGGGAACAGAACCAGCCGAAGCAGGCTGCGTATTGGCGCCCGGGGCAGACGGCATTTGCCCTGTCACGGTTGCGTTGGAAACAGGGGGCTGGCCGTTCACCCCCTGCTGCACGCTATTACCGACGGGCGGTTGCGCCATGGTGGCTGAGGGTGCTGTTGGCTCAGCGCCGGTCATCCGGGATGACGAAGTCTGGGGCGACGGCGCGAGCCCCTGCTCGGGCATGACCGCCGCAATCTGCGGAGACGTCGTACCATGCTGCGTCACACCGGGCATGATCTCTGCCACAGGTGGCATCTGATGCGTGGGCGCGGGTTCGGAGCCGAAGAAATGGTAATAGCCGATATAGGTGCCAACCAGAACGGCCAGTCCTGCCCCCACCCAGAGACCCACAGGCACCCCGCGCTCCGAGACGGGCTCGGGGAAACTCAGTTCGGTCTTGCGGTCAAAGGCACCGCGGGTGTCATGGCGAAACCGTGCGACGGCCTGATCGGGGTCCATGCCCATGGCCTGGGCGTAGGTCCTCAGGAAGCCCAGGGCGTAGGCGCTGCCAGGGAATACCGCCATGTTCCCTTCTTCGAGGGCGAGCAGGTAACTCTCACGGATGCGCAACCACCCGGCCACGTCAGGCAGAGCCCATCCGAGCTCCTCACGCCGGGCGCGCAGATCGACCCCGACGCCGCGTGCCCCCTCACCCGCGCTGCCCTGCCATCCGGGAATACGGTCTGTGGTCTTATCTGGCATGATTACCCGACTGCAAACTCTGAGGGCGCAGGATGCCCTGTACGGGCGTCTCTTGCAACCAGCGCGTCAACCGCCTGCTCAACCAGATCATGCAGAATCTCGGCAACCGGGCGAATGGCCTTGACCATGCCAACGGACTGCCCGGCCATCACCGAGCCTTCCTCCACATCGCCTTCGATCACGGCGCGGCGCAGCGCACCGGCCCAGAAGTGCTCGATTTCAAGCTGGGCTTCTTCCTTGGTCAGTTCGCCCGAGGTGAACCGGCCCAGCGTCGCCGCCTGATGGGCCATGAAACGGCGCGTGCCAGCATTATTCAGCCCGCGCACCGGAATGACCGGAAAGCGTTCATCGATCTGGTTGGATGTTACGGCATCACGTGCCGCCGCTCGCACAAAGGCCTTCTTGAAGGCCTCATGCGCGATGCTCTCGCTGCTGGCGGCAAAAAGGGTGCCCAGCTGCGCACCGGATGCGCCCTGCTCCAGATAACCCAGAACGGCATCCCCGCGCGCCAGGCCACCTGCCACGAAAACCGGCACGGCATGGATATGGGGCAGGATTTCCTGAGCCAGAACATTCAGGGACACCGGCCCGACATGACCGCCCGCCTCTGAACCCTCAATGACCAGCGCCTCGATCCCCTGCTTGACCAGACGCTTGCCCAGCGCCAGAGCCGGCGCAAAACCGATTGCCCGCGCACCACTATCACGCACCTGCTTGATGGTGGCCCCGCTCGGCACACCACCAGCCAGCACGACATGCCCGACCTTCGCTGCGATACAGACATCGACCAGCTTGTCGAGCTCAGGGTGCATCGTGATGAGGTTCACACCAAACGGCTTGTCTGTCAGAGCCTGCGTGGCCGCAATTTCTTCGGCCAGACGGTCGGGCGTCATGGCCCCGCAG
This sequence comes from Asaia sp. SF2.1, assembly GCF_000505765.1. Classification (NCBI taxonomy): domain Bacteria; kingdom Pseudomonadati; phylum Pseudomonadota; class Alphaproteobacteria; order Acetobacterales; family Acetobacteraceae; genus Asaia; species Asaia sp. SF2.1. Next base: position 339,844 of record NZ_AYXS01000001.1, read on the forward strand.
GCAATCACGCCAAACCCGCCAGCATTGGAAATGGCCGAAACGAGATTGCGCTCACTCACCCAGGACATCGCACCGCCCAGAATGGCGGTTGGCGTGCCGAGGAACTGGCAACCCGGGGCCCAGAGCCGGTCAAGCGTGGCGCGGGCCTTCTGGCGGGCTGGATCGATGCTGTTGCCGGTCATGCTCATTCCCCGTCCAGACCATAAGCCGTGTGCAGGGCGCGCATGGCGAGTTCCATATATTCGGCGTCGATCAGCACAGAGATCTTGATTTCGCTGGTGGAGATGACCTGTACGTTGATCCCGCGATCCGCGAGGGTCTGGAACATGGTGCTGGCCATGCCCGAATGTGAGCGCATGCCGATGCCGACGACGCTGATCTTGACGACGTCATTGGCCGTATGGATCTCGCCATACTGGATGTCGGCCCGTGCGGCCTCAAGCGCGGCGAGCGCGCGCGCCTGATCGCCCTTGGGCACGGTGAAGGTCATGTTGGTCGAGCCGTCGGAGCCGACGCTCTGCACGATCATGTCCACATTCACCCGCGCCTCGGTCAGCGGGCTGAAAATGGCAGCGGCGATACCCGGACGGTCCGGGATTCGGCTCACCGAGATCTTTGCCTCGTCCAGAGAATAGGCGATCCCCGTGACCAGTTCCTTTTCCATCATCTCGTCCTCATCCACCACCAGCGATCCCGAAAGCTCTGTTTCAGGTTCAAAACTCGACAACACGCGCACGCGCACTTTTTCTTTCATGGCCAGCCCGACAGAGCGGGTCTGGAGTACCTTGGCCCCGACCGAAGCGAGCTCAAGCATCTCCTCAAAGGTGATGCGATCCAGCTTCTTGGCCTTTTTCACGATACGCGGATCGGTGGTGTAGATACCATCGACATCGGTATAGATATCACAGCGATCGGCCTTGATGGCAGCCGCCACAGCCACCGCCGAGGTGTCAGAGCCACCACGACCCAGCGTGCTGATCCGCTCTCCCGGCGCGACGCCCTGGAACCCGGCAATGACCGGCACTTCACCCTGCTCCATGCAGGCAATCAGCGCAGCGCCTTCAACATCGCCGATACGTGCCTTGCCGTGGGCATCATCAGTGCGGAACGGAATCTGCCAGCCCTGCCACGACCGTGCGGGCACACCGAGCGCCTGTAGCGCGATGGCTGTCAGGCCACTCGTGACCTGCTCGCCACTGGCCACCACAGCATCATATTCGCGTGCGTCGGCCATGGGATCGAGCGCACTGACATACCCGACCATCTGGTTGGTCACGCCAGCCATGGCCGAAACCACGACGGCAACCTGATGGCCTTTTTCCCGTTCCTTACGCACACGCTCGGCCACCGCGCGAATACGATCGAGATCGGCCACTGAGGTTCCGCCGAACTTCATGACGATCCGGGTTGGGCACTGGTCTGAAGACGTCATAATTGTGCACCTGGCTCCGTACGTAGCAGAAAGCGTTCAATCACAGCGTGCCGGGAACGGATTTTCCAGCCTGCGATGTTGCGCAAGGAAAGGCGGGTCACATACTAAGTCCAGATCGCGCCGTCCAGATACTCTGGAACAACGGACCCATTTCTGTATGCCTGGAAACAACATGCCGGATCACGCAGCCTCTTCCGTATCAGATCGCGAGATCGCCCATTTCGACCAGCTTGCCGCGACCTGGTGGGACCCGAAGGGCCCCATGAAGCCCCTGCACGACATGAACCCCATGCGCACCGAATGGGTCAATGCGCATCTCAAGCGCCTGCAAGGATCGCGTGGCGGCAGGCTCTCGCTTCTCGATATTGGCTGCGGAGCCGGACTTGCGAGCGAGGCCTATGCCCGTATGGGCCATGACGTTCTGGGCCTCGACGCCTCGCCCGAGGGCATACGGGCGGCGCAGGCCCATCTGGCAGATCATCCCTTGCCGGACAATGCGGGTCCTCTGGTCTATCGCAATGGCAGCGCTGAAACGCTCGTCCGCGAAGGGCAGAGCTTCGATGCCATCTCTGCATTAGAGGTGATCGAGCACGTCAATGACCCAAAGGAATTCCTTGCGCTGCTCCATTCGCTGACCAAGCCGGGTGGCCTTGTTGCGGTATCAACACTCAACCGCACGCTGCTGTCGCTGGCTGTCGCGAAGATCGGTGCCGAATATATTGCCCGCCTGCTGCCTGTCGGTACGCATGACTGGCAGAAATTCATCAAGCCCGAGGAACTGCACAGAATGGGTCGCGCCGTTGGCCTGCGCATGATCGATGTTGCCGGAATGAGCTACCGGCCGATGCACTGGCGCATCACGCGCGACACGAGCATCAATTACATCACGATGTTTGTACGAGACTGAGAACAACGACCTGACAGACTATAGGCTGTCAGGCTTTTCGCCCTGTTAAGTGGGCGTGTCGTGGCCCGGTCCTGATCCGGGAACATGGCGCCTGAACGAGGCCTTATCAGCCTTGGTCCGGCCAAAGTCGCTTTGCCCGCGACTGCCCCCTCATCTCCGCCCCGGCCCCTCTCGGGTCCGAGGGCAGAGAGAGTTTTCACCCGCCGGTTGGATCAGACTTCCGTATCCATGAAGGCAAAAGTGGTTGGGCTTCCGACCGGGGTAAAGTTTTCAGTAAAGCCGAGCTGGCCGCTCGCCTTGTCGATCCTGAATGACGTCACGGCATCACTGCGCTGGTTGGCACAGAACAGGAAGCTGCCCGACGGGTCAAACATCATGGCGCGACCGTAATCGGCATGCATCCAGGCCTCATCCTGCAGGGTCAGGGTGCCGTCATCACCCACCTTGAACACGGCAAGGGAATCACCCAGACGGTTCGAGGCATAGACAAAGCGGTCATCTGCCGAAATCAGGATTTCAGCTGCAAGCGTGCTGCCACGGAAATGCGATGTGACAGTGCTGACCGATTGCAGATTGTTGATCGCCCCTGTTTGCGGGTCGAAAGCGCTGACGACAATTTTCGAGTCCTGCTCACACAGATTGTACATGAGCTTGCCGGAGCGATTGAACTGGAAATGACGTGGCGCGCTGCCCGGCGTCATGTCGTAATAAGGCGTCTTGGCCGGAACCAGCTTGCCCGTCTGCAAATTAAGCGTCCAGACATAGACGCGATCGAGGCCAGCATCATCCGCAATCACGAACTTGCCGCTCGGATCGCTCTGGATCATGTGCGGATGCGACCCCGAGTGATCGGATACCGCGAAATTCCCCTGGGGATTGTCTGCCGCACGCTCGGGCTGGCGTGGCCCGGTATTGTGCACGACATCCGTCGCCGGACCGAGCGACCCGTCTGGGCGGATGGGCAGCACAGCCACAGAGCCCCCCATGTAGTTGGCTACGAGGACATAACGCCCTGAGTGGTGCACACTCAGATGCGCAGGCACAGCCCCGCCGGAGCTGACCGCGTTGAGCTTCTTGAGCGAGCCGGTCTTGCGATCCACCGCAAAGGCGGTCACCGAGCCGTCGCCATCCTTGTTGAAATCATCGATCTCGCTCAGCGCATACAGAAAGCGCTTGTCATGCGACAGCGTGATGAAAGACGGGCTGGCGATATCAGTAAAGGTCGTGACAGGCGTTAGGACGCCGCTCTGACGATCCATTTCGAAAACGGCAATACCCTCACCATTACCGGCACCACCCGGAGGCGCATGCTTGGTGTACCCCCCGACAAAACAGATGGTCTTGGAAACCGCCTTGGGCGGGGGTGGCGGTGCAGCCGGGGCCTGATCAGCAGCATCCTGCGCCATGGCCGTGCCGCAACCCAGCAGGCCAAGGGTACCCAACGCAAAGCTGCGGCGGGAAATCGTCGTTTTCATGTTATGCTCTCAAGCTCCTCAAGCGACCATTCGGCTCAAGGCAGTTTGCATTCAGGACCGATCTTGCCGCGATAACGGGTCCATGTCTGCGTCTTGCCGAAAAGGGGGATACCCAGAATGAAACCGCGCAGCTTCAGCACCTCAGGTGATTCGGCATGGATGCGGGCGTCGTAGGTACGCCCTGTCTCCGGGTCGAGGATATGCCCCCGCCACACGTTCTCATCACTGATTAATCGGAAATCGGTCAGCATGACCAGCCCACATTGTGAACGTCCCCACACATCCTTGGGAACAGGGCCATCATACTGCATACCAATCAGCCTGCCGCAGAGCGTATCGCTACAATGGCCGATCAGGAACACGCCATCGTGATCCTGTGCAAGCCACAATCCCTCCTCGGGCGCAGGCGGATTGCCTCGTGTTTGAGCCTGTCCGGGGAGGCTTGTCGTGAGCAGGAGCACACCTGTCGCGACAATCGCAGCAATGTGCCTGAAGGAAAAACCCCCTCGCCTAAGCCCGGCGGCACGCCGCACCCCGGCATGCTCAGGATTCTGTGCGGTCGAGCCAGGGTATCGGGGAGAAATCCACGCCTTCATCTTCAAGCCTTTCCCTGTCAGAGTCGCTCATCGTGCCGTAAATGCCACGACCGGTCTGGCTGTCCTCATTATGGCGTTCATCATGACGCCTCAGCGCCTCTTCGGCAAACCGGTCACCCACATCGTCACATTGCATCTCTACCTGACGCCTCAGCGAATGGAGCACCGTTCTCAGCTGGTCGTGCTGCGTCATGTGGATAGAGGAAGCAGGCGTCGCCGATTGACCTTTGCTCGTGCTCTGACGCGCGATAGCCGGGGCCATCAGGCTTTTCTCAACCGAACTCACACCACATTGCGGACAGGAGACAAGATTATGAGATTTCTGGCGCTCGAACTCCGCACCGTCGGGGAACCAGCCCTCGAATTCATGCCCCGCCTTGCAATGCAAACGAAAGCAGATCATGCCTGCGTGAGCAACGCGTCCAGCTTGCCAGAAGCATCAAGCTGCATGAGGTCGGTGCAGCCGCCCAGACACTGCTCCCCAACAAAGATCTGAGGCACGGTCCGTCCACCGCCCGAGCGCCTGATCGCATCTTCGCGCGCCTGCGTGCCGTGAGGGGCATTGATCTCTTGAAACGGTACGTTCTTCGATTGCAGGATCTGCACGGCGCGCACGCAGTAAGGGCAGCCAGGCTGGGTATAGATTTCTATGTTGGACATATTCACTCCTGAATGCCGCCTTGGTGATCATGATCGCCGGCAAGTTTGACGGTACGCGTGGCCACCAGGAGGTCGACACACCGCGCGCCTGCGCCGAGCAGTTGTTTTGCGCAGATGGAGGCGGTTGCGCCGGTGGTCAAGATGTCATCAACCAGAACGACATGCTGACCCTCGATTAATCGCTTTATCCGGTCCCGCACATGAAAGGCCGCATCCAGCGCTTGCTCGCGCAGCTCGGGAGCTAACCGAGCCAGCGTGGCTGTGGAGCGATGACGCACGAGCGCATCAGGCAGAAGGCGCCAGTGTGGGGACGAGCGGACGAGATGACCCGCCAGCAGGGCCGCCTGATTGAATCGCCTCTCCCAGAAACGCTGTCGGTGCAAGGGGACAGGAACAAGCAACCGGCGTTCAGCGCTTTCATCCCCCATCATGTCTGCCATGACGCGGGCCAGAAAGGGCGCGATATCCAGCCGATCCCCATATTTGCATTGAAGGACCAGCCGGCGCGCCGTGCCGTCGTAAAGATAAGCGGCGCGTGCTGCCGTCCAGGGGTATGGAGCAACGGCGCATTGGGCACAGCGGCCATCTGATCCCAGATAGGCTGCCGATGGTACCGGAAGCGCGCAATGCCTGCAGGCGAGCCCGATTGGTGTCAGTGAGCAGAAACATGCAGTGCAGAGGAGACCGCTTGTCATGGTCTCGGCGCCGCATGAGAGACATGTCGGCGGCAATACGAGATCGAGTGCCCGAGGGAGGAAAGCTGCGATCTTCAGCGCAACACCATCGTGCTGGAACCATCATTCCACAAGGCATTCACTCGATAACAACCAGTTCGATGAGTGCCGTGTTCACCAGAACTTTTCCCTGATGCTCGAAATTGATCGTCACGCGCTGACCGACCACACTCTGTATCTGCCCGACGCCCCACTCCGGACATTGGGGATGAGTGACAAACTGACCCGGCTCGTAAAAGCTGAAGTTCTGGGTCACGCCTTCCCTCCGCCTCTTCCGTGATCAGCATTACCCCCGATATCCTGTTTTAACGCTCCAGGGGTTGCGACAGCTGAGTGCAGAAGCAGATCTGCCAAGGTCTCTATCATGGCCTGACATGCCGCCTCATCGTCCCCTTCCGCGCGCGCAACGAGGGCTGGCTGAGTGTTCGAGGCGCGCAGAAGCCACCAGCCTCTGGCCTCATCCACCCTGACCCCATCGATGAGCGTCAGGCGCATACCCCTCTCGCGGGCCTGGGCGATAACGGCGTTGATTACGTTGAATTTTTGCTCATCTGAACAATCGAATCTTATCTCGGGCGTCGAGACGGCGTGAGGGAGCGACGCAACAAGTGCTGACAAAGGGGCCGTCTGCTGCGACAGAAAGTCGATCATGCGTATCGCGGCGTAAAGCCCATCATCAAAACCGGGCCAATGGTCGGCGAAAAAGAAATGTCCGGACATTTCACCAGCGAATACGGCGCCCGTCTCACGCAACGCATTCTTGACGTGGGAGTGCCCGCTTGGACACATAAGGCCCTTACCTCCTGCCCTTTCGATGCCTTCGAAAAAGACGCGGGACATTTTGACGTCGCCGAGGACCGTCGCTCCGGGCGTGTCACGCAGGATGGATTGCGCCAGAAGCAAGCTTAAATGATCAGCATCGATTAACGTACCCTGCTCATCCACCACACCGAGCCGGTCCGCATCGCCATCAAAGGCAACGCCTAGATCAGCACCATGCTGGCACACGGCAGTCTGTAGCTGCACCATGGCCTCCGGCAGGGTCGGGTCCGGATGATGAGCCGGGAAGCGCCCGTCGATTTCGCCGTTCAGAACGATGTGCTGCCCCGGTAGAGCCCGAATGAGCGCTACGAGAATATCTCCCGCTGAGGAATGGCTGTTATCCCACACTACCTTGAGAGGACGCCCGCCGCTACGCAGGCCAGAACGCAGCGCATCGACATAAGCTGTCGCTGATTCCAGCCTGGCCTGTCCTCCCTCGGCACTGTCATTCAGCATGATGCCCGCTCGAAGCAAATGCGTGAGGTCAACAAGACCCTGTCCGAAAACGGGGCGGTTGTGCTGGACAATCTTGAAGCCATTATACTCCAGCGGATTATGGCTGCCAGTGACCATGATCGCCCCGTCCGCCTCTTGACGGTATGAAGCGTGATAGAGCTGAGGGGTGGGGCAACAGCCAATGCGACGTACCGTCGCACCCCCCATGATCAATCCTTCGACCAGCGCCTTCTCCAGTGTGGAAGAGGTGAGCCGCCCATCATGGCCGACCAGGATTGTGGCCGCGTGCCCCTTACACAGGCCAGACGCAAAAACGACGCCCAAAGCCCGGGCGTCGTCCTCACCAAGCATTTTTTCCACGACCCCACGTATGTCATACTCACGCAGAATCGAGGGATGGAACTCATGTCGAAACAGAGTGTCCATCAGGCATCGGCGTATTTCTTGATGAAGCCACGCATGGCATCACGCAGGTCCGGACGCTCAAGAGCGAAAGCAATCTGCGCCTCAAGGTAGCCAGCCTTGTCACCACAGTCGTAACGCGTGCCTTCATAGCGCAGGCCGTGGAACGGGGCATGGCCAATCATCTTGGCCATTGCGTCGGTCAGCTGGACTTCACCACCGGCTCCACGCTCGAGCTTGGACAGATGCGTCATGATTTCCGGAAGGAGCACGTAGCGACCGATGATCGACAGGTTCGACGGCGCATCTTCAGGCTTCGGCTTCTCGACGAGGCCCTTGACCTCGACCAGCTTGCCATCATCCTTGCCAACATCGAGGATGCCATAACGGTTGGTATGCTCCTTGGGCACTTCCGAGACCGCAACGACGTTCCCGCCGGTCTGGTTGTAAACCTCAACCAGCTGGGCGACGCAGCCCTTTTCACCCTGAACGATATCGTCGGGCAGCAGGATCGCAAACGGGTCGTCACCGATAAAGGAGCGCGCACACCAGATGGCGTGACCAAGGCCCATCGGCTCCTGCTGACGCACGGCGGCGAGCGATCCGGCCTCGATCGAGCTCGGCTGCAGGGTTTTGAGGAGGTCGTTCTTGCCGCGCTCGCGCAGCGTCGTCTCGAGTTCGAAAGCCACATCGAAATAATCGATCAGACTGTCCTTGCCGCGTCCTGTAATCAGGCAGAACTGATCGATCCCTGCCTTGCGCGCTTCATCGATGGCGTATTGGATCAGCGGACGATCAACGACCGGGAGCATCTCCTTCGGCATTGCCTTAGTGGCAGGAAGAAAGCGTGTTCCCATACCAGCGACGGGCAGTACAGCTTTTCTGAGCGGCTTGATCACGTTATCCGACCTTTAGATCTATTTGAGTACGCAGCGTGTCCTGAGGGTATTCGTACAATTTATGACCTCAGAACTGCCATGCAGCCTACACGATGACTGGCTGCCTGGAACCGGGTTATACAGGCAAGTTCGGCAAAGTGATGGCGCGCGTACAAAATTTCACAAATGACACTTTGGGGTTAATTCGGATCATTAATGAAAGTTCATTTCGTTACCGAAGATTTTTTGACATTTTTGGCAAGGAAATTTTTGTGGAACTGGCATCCCCCGAAGGGGATGCTACCAGTTCATCTGGTGCGGTCGAGAAGACTCGAACTTCCACGGGGTTGCCCCCACAAGCACCTCAAGCTTGCGCGTCTACCATTCCGCCACGACCGCATCGTGACAAGCGGGCCGCTCTGGGCGATACCGCTCGTGTGAAGGGGGCTATAGCCGATGACTGATGACCAGGCAATCGTCCATGAGACGATTTTTGAGAAAATCTCGACGAAATTCGAGAAAGAGCTGGTTTCGTATGAAACCGCGCTCGGGACCATGCAGCAGAGAGCCGCTGCCATAAGAGCCGGAGAGAAAAGCGAGTTGCTGTGGTTTCTCGAGCATCCACGCCTTTACACGGCAGGCACCTCAGCCAAGGCGACCGACCTGATCAACCCCGAGGGTCTGCCAACCTTTGAGGCCGGTCGCGGCGGACAATGGACTTATCATGGCCCGGGCCAGCGAATCATCTACACCATGCTGGATCTGCAACAGCCACACGACCCCACCCCGCCGCGCGATCTTCGCGCATTCGTCCAGAGCCTCGAGCGCTGGATTATCGCAAGCCTCGCCCAGCTCGGCATAAAGAGCCGAACCGAGTGCGGTCGAATCGGGGTATGGACCAATGACCCCATCACAGGTGAGGAAACGAAAATCGCAGCACTCGGCATCAGGGTGAGCCGCTGGGTATCGTGGCACGGGGTCGCCATCAACTTCGACCCTGACCTCGAAGATTTCTCGGGTATCGTGCCATGCGGCATTCGTGAGTTTGGCGTCACGAGCATCAGGCGATTTGATAGTGACCTGACCATGGGGGATCTCGATCAGGCCCTGCTCACCTGCTGGCCTCAGTTCTTCGGCGCGATTCCGACGCTGGCCGATTGACCCGTGACATTGCTACCCTGAGAAATGTCGGAAAGCTGGATCAGGATCCGGTTGCCGCGCGCATCGACACCATCAAGCGATGAGAGCTGCAGCCGGTTGTTCTGATCGAGAAAGCGCAGGGTCAGCAGCCCTTGAGAGGGATTATCCGCCTGGGCGAGCGAAATCTGGCTTGCCCCCGGCGCAGTCCGGATGTCCGTGACACGTATCTTACCATCGAAACGCACGGGAACATGGAGCAGCAGACCGAGCGGGTTGCGTGAAAGGTTGAGACGCGTCACCGCACCCGTCTGCGAGTCGTCAAGAACGAGATGGGCGCCACTTGCACGCAGCGTCATGGCGTGAGGAACAGTATAGTCCAGCCCAAGCGACCCTGGTGCGTAGCGAAAATGCCCCGCCCCGCCATTCTGCTGTGGTCCGCGCTGAATAAAGCTGCCCTCAACCGGGGTGGGATCGTTCAGACAGACCTCGACACGCTTCACCTGCGCCTTTTGCTGCGCCGTCAGGCCATCAGTCCCGCTGACAGCGCATCCGGCCAGAGCAATCGCTAGGCCTGTCGCCGCAAGGCCGCGCCGCACCGTCATACCTCCTCCGGCGCGTGCAGCTTGAGCGAGAGTGCGTGCAAGCCGCTCTCGAATTCCGGCTTGAGCATCTCATTGATGAGACGATGCCGTGCCACGCGGTTCATTCCCGCAAAGCGGGGGCTGACAATCGTCATGGTGAAATGGGTCTCGTCACCCTCGACTCCATTGCGTCCGGCGTGATGGGCGTGGCGCTTGCTGTCGTCACGAATGGTCAACTCAGCGGGTGCCAAAGCATCCTGCAGCTGCCGGCTCATGCGGGCTGCGCGTTCCTTCAACTCGGTCATCTCCACTCCCTCCTTGCATCAATGTGCCTTACAACGCACATAAACCCGATCATGCAGCGCAAATCCACACGACACAGGGCCTTCGACCCGGATCCCGACGCGCCCGAGCGTTACTGCGACATGCCCGGCTGCACCGAGCATGCGGGATATCGTGCGCCCAAGGACCGCACGCAACTCAGGCAATATTTCTGGTTCTGCCTCGAGCATGTCCGTCAGTACAATGCGCGCTGGGACTTCTATAAGGGTATGACACCGGGCCAGATCGAGGCGCAGCTTCGAGCTGACATCTCATGGCAGCGCCCCTCATGGAAACTGGGCACACGCGGTGGACAGAATTTCGATGAGGAAGAGGTTCTCGATCCGCTGGATATTCTTTCCTCCACGCGCGCGCGGCGCGCTCAGGCTGCCCGCCAGCGGCACAATGCCGCCCGCGAGGCCGCGCCCCCGCCCCTGCGCGACCATCTCCGTGCATTGGCGCTGGACTGGCCCGTAACGATCGAGGCTCTCAAGGCACGTTACAAGGAACTGGCCCGCAAGCATCATCCCGATGCCAATGCCGGAGACCCCGCCGCAGAGGACAGATTCAAGACGGTAAGCGTGGCCTATAGTACGATTCGCGCCCATCTCATCAGCCTGTAGGCCCGATTATTGCGCGTTTCCCTCTGGCCTTGTGAGGAAACATGACCATATCCTTGGCCGGAACCTGACATGACAGAGTGAAAGACGGATTGAAACCATGAGCGATCTCGCCTCCATCGATGCACCGGAAACGGTTGTCACTGCCGAACAGAACGCGGTGCCGACTCATGTTCTTGGCGCGCCGGACCGGATCGTCTCAGCGCGTGACGTGTTCAAGATCGAATGCGACATGGAAGTCCCTGCTTTCTCGATCCGGACCGAGCATGTGCCCGATATCGATCCGAGCTACCAGTTCGACTGCGACACGACGCGGGCCATTCTGGCAGGCTTTGCCAATAACCGCCGCGTCATGGTGCAGGGCTTTCATGGTACGGGGAAATCATCCCATATCGAGCAGATTGCGGCACGGCTGAACTGGCCCACCGTCCGCATCAATCTCGACAGCCATATCTCGCGCATCGACCTGATCGGCAAGGACGCCATCGTTCTGCGTGATGGCAAGCAGATCACCGAGTTCCGCGAGGGTCTCCTGCCGTGGTGTCTTCAGCACCCCGTCGCCCTGATTTTTGACGAATACGATGCCGGTCGCCCGGATGTCATGTTCGTCATCCAGCGTGTTCTTGAAGCCGAAGGCCACCTGACCCTGCTCGACCAGAATCGCGTGATACGCCCCCATGCCGGTTTCCGGCTTTTTGCCACGGCGAACACGGTGGGTCTTGGCGACACGACCGGGTTGTATCATGGCACGCAGCAGATCAATCAGGGGCAGATGGATCGCTGGAATATCGTCGCATCGCTCAACTACCTGCCGCTCGAGCAGGAAGTGGGAATCGTGCGGGCCAAACTGGGCCTCGGCAACGAGCCCGCCATCACGACGCGTCTCGAAAGCATGGTCGCCCTCGCGAACCTGACCCGCGCCGGTTTCATGGCGGGTGATATCTCTACAGTCATGTCACCCCGTGCTGTCATCACCTGGGCCGAGAACGAGCGTATTTTTGGCGATCTGGCTTTTGCATTCCGCCTGACCTTCCTCAATAAATGCGATGAGGCTGAGCGCGGCATTGTCGCAGAATACTATCAGCGCTGCTTCAACCAGTCTCCGCTGAACGCCTGACGGGGGCGAGCGCATGGCCACCTCCAGAGCCAAGGCACCGGACAGGAACCAGAACGACCTTGCCCTGCCGGGCAGTGAGCGCACGGACGCCTTCCGCCGCGCCACGAGCGCTGCGCTGCGGGCAATGTCAGGCGAGCCCGAGACCGAAATCAGCTTTGCGGCGTCGGCCAGTGCCAAACCGGGTACGGGCGTCCAGCTTCCCTATGTTTCCCGGGCGCTCACGCCTCAGGAAATGACACGCGTTCGTGGCGCTGCCGACGCAGCTGCCTTGCGACTGAAGCACCACAATTCAGAACTGTCTCCCCTGCCCCAGCAGGCCGACAGCGCCGAGACCCGCCCCTTGTACGACGCGCTGGAGCAGGTGCGTTGCGAGGTCTATGGCTCGCGTCACATGGCGGGCGTGCGGGCCAATCTGGACCAGAAACTGGCCCTCGACTGCAGCGAGAACGGCTACGCCCGCATGAGCGCGCGCGACGACATGCCTGCCAATGTCGCCCTGCCCCTTCTCGTGCGCGAGGTCCTGTCAGGGCTGCCCTCTCCCTCGCAGGCGGGTCCGGCGCTCAAGGCATGGCGCGACACGCTTTCGCCCGAAGCCAAGCGTGCGCTCTCGGGCCTTGCCTCGACACAGATGGACCAGCAACGCTTTGCCGAGGCCTGCTCCGGCCTTTTCAAGGCATTCGACCTGACTGAGGAGCCCGAGCCGGACGATCAGAGTCAGGCAGATGACCCGGATCAGGATGATGACAGTCAGACCGAATCCGATCAGCCCGATGATGATCCTTCACCCCAGGATCAGGATGACAGCGAGACGCACGGTTTTCAGCCGGAGCCGACCGAGCAGCCCGACAGCCGCGATGCCAGTGATTCCGAGCTTCAGGACGAAGGTGCAGAACAGCCCGCCGGTGCTCTGGAAGACGATAATGGCAAGGAGGCCGAGGCCAGCGCCGCGCCCCCGGCCTATAAGGTCTTTACCAACGCCTTCGACGAGGAAGCCGATGCTGCCGATCTGTGCGACCCGGATGAGCTGGCCCGGCTGAGGCAGCAGCTCGACCAGCAGCTCAGCAGCCTGCAAGGCGTCGTGTCACGACTGGCACACCGACTGCAGCGCAAGCTGATGGCGCAGCAGCAACGTTCCTGGGCGTTCGATCAGGAGGAGGGCATACTGGACGCGGCACGGCTGGCACGTGTCGTGGCCAATCCGACACTGTCGCTGTCCTACAAGACGGAACGTCAGGCGGAGTTTCGCGACACGGTTGTTACCCTGCTGATCGATAATTCCGGGTCGATGCGTGGTCGTCCGATCTCGGTTGCCGCCATGTGCGGTGACATTCTCGCCCGCACGCTCGAACGTTGCGGCGTCAAGACGGAAGTACTCGGCTTCACCACGCGTGCGTGGAAAGGCGGCCAGAGCCGGGAGCGCTGGGTGGCAGCGGGTCGTCCACCTGATCCGGGTCGTCTGAATGACCTGCGCCACATCATCTACAAGGATGCCGACACGCCCTTGCGCCGGGCCCGCAACAATCTTGGGCTTATGCTGCGCGAAGGGTTACTCAAGGAGAATATCGATGGCGAGGCGTTGCTCTGGGCATGGAAGCGCCTGCGCCGCCGCCCTGAGCACAGGCGTATCCTGATGGTGATTTCAGACGGCGCGCCTGTTGATGACAGCACGTTCTCGACCAATCCAAGCTCTTATCTGGAAGACCATCTGCGCTCGGTCATTGCGCGTATCGAAGCCTCTCCCGAGACGGAGCTTCTCGCCATCGGGATCGGCCATGACGTAACCCGCTATTACCGTAACTCGGTTACGCTCACCAATGCGGAAGAGCTTGGCGGAACCATGATCAAGCAGCTTTCCGACCTGTTCGTGGCGCGATAACCCGATCATCCGTCCCGCCGTGGACCGCCCTTCATGGGCGGCCTCGCTCAGGACGGCAGGGCCGATGCCTCATATCCGCGGTCATCGCTCCGCCAGCTCGAGGATCTTGGCGAGCATTGCGTCGATTGTGGCGCGTGTTGTGCGATGGTTGACGATTGCCGCGCGTATGACAAGCTGTTCGCCGATACGCGTTGTCGAGGGCGCAGCCACGCCGCTCTCGTGCAGGTCTTTCACCAGCGTATCGATCGCCTCATCATCGAGACCATCCATCGTAAAGCAGACGATGTTCAGGGCTACCGGGGCCATGAGCAAAAAGCGGTCATCTGCCTCCACGGCCTCGGCCAGATAACGGGCAACGGTGCAACACTCCTCCACCATTTCCCCCAGGCGGTCGGCGCCATAATGAGCGATCGTCATCCACACCTTGAGCGCCCGAAACCCGCGTGACAGATCAGGCCCGAAATCGCAGGGCCAGGGGGCATTACCCGCCAGCCCGCGATCCGCCCGGGTGAGATAGCTCAGTGACTGGGCGAATGCCTGCGCATGCACGGCAGGATTCCGCACCAGAATACAGCCCGCGTCGTAGGGAACCTGGCCCCATTTATGGAAATCGAGGGCAAGGCTGTCGGCTCTTTCGATGCCATCAAGCATGATAGCGTGCTCAGGGGAGAGCCGGGCAAACGCCCCGAAAGCACCATCGACGTGAAACCAGCATTGTTCTCTAGCGGCGATATCGGCAAGGACCTCCAACGGATCGACAGCGCCGCAATCCACACTGCCCGCTGTGCCGATAATGACGAAGGGATGATACCCTGCCGCACGATCCTCGGCGATACGTTGTGAGAGTGCCAGATCATCCATGCGGTACAGCTCATCAACCGGGATGAGGCGCAGGGCGTCACTTCCAAGCCCCGCCATGTCGAAAGCGCGGCTCACACAGCCATGAGCGGTTTCGGCGGCATAGCCAACGAGCTTTGCGCCCGATACTCCGGTCTGACGTAGCCCTGGTATTGCAGCGCGGCCGGCGGTGATGATTCCGATGAAGTTCGCGAGCGATGACCCTGTGACGAGACAACCAGACGAAGCGGTCGGCATACCCACCATCTCGGCGGCCCAGCGTATCACCTGACGCTCCACTTCGATGGCAGCATGATCGCGGCCGCCACAATTATCGTTCAGGCTGGCAGCGAGCATCTCGGCAAGAATACCGATTGGCGTACCCGCGCCCTGAACCCATCCCATGAAACCGGGATGCGGATTGCCATTTGAATAAGGGCGGATTTCCCTCAGGAAACGGTCATAAAGCGCCTGCGCCTCCTGCCCCTCGCGCGGCAACGCGTCCCGGAACCCGGCGCGCAGCGCAGCCGGCATCGGCTGCCAGACAGGCCCCTCCCCCATCTGCTCGGCCCGATCGAAAACATCATCGAGCATACGATGGGCAAGGGCACGCAGCCCGGTCCAGTCCTGCGGATCCAGTCCACTCATCGCCATTCCTCATCCATGTTTGCATTGCGCCTGTCAGGCAGGTGATCTCTTCTAGCGGGCTACGAGCCTGCGCCCAACTCCTGCCGTAAAATTCGGGTTGTAAGAGGGCATGAACAGCCCCATCCTCCCCCCCATGAAACATGCCGCAGCCTCTCTTCTCGCCCTCCTCGCTCTGGGAGGGGCCGCCCGTCACGCGCATGCTGATGCCATCCCGGCATCCTGCATGGCCTCGCAGGCGGCATCGCGCACGATAGGCGCGGCGAGCCTCACAATGTCTGGCTACAGCGCCGCGCTTTCAGGCGGAGGCGCCACACTCGGCGTTGGTCAGGTAATGGCGCAGGACCGGCAAGGCCATTTGACCCTGCCCAACCTACGTGATGCCAATGCCCTGATCTCCTTTGGTCTACTCAAGGTGGTCCATAACGGATCTCCCGCCGGGTGCCGTGGCGTCGATGGCAGGCCAGCCCTTAAGAGCCTGCGCGACGCCTTGCATCAGGGAGCCGTGGCCGAACTCGTCTGGACGGGCATCGCGTTATCTGATGGCAAGAACCGCTATACGGCTGATCGGGTGAATATCACGTTGAGGTCAGGCCAGACACCGGGAAGTGTGGATATCAACTTTGCAGCCGCCGGTGTCAGTGCGCCGGGCGGCTCCGCTCTCCCGGGAAAACTGAGCACGACCCTGACCATTCCTGAGCAGATGCTCGACAGCACAAAATCTCCCGAAGGGAGGATCACGATCTCCTCCCTACAGGCCTTGTGGGAGAAAGGACTTCTGGATGGTCATGGCTGGGTCACCCCCGGTCGCACTACGGCCACAAGTGCAGGCGAACTACATGTCGCCATCACCGACCTGAGCGATCTGTTGGCGACCATCCGGCCCGTCCTGCCAAGTGGCGTATCAACCGCGCTCGCTGTGGCCCAGTTCATGGGGCATCGCGATGGCAATCAGGTTCTGTGGGACCTGACGCTGGGCGGCGGCGTGCTCAAGGTTAACTCTATCCCTATCCCGGTGAACTGAGCGGCATGGCCCGGACAATTATCCCTTATCCATGCTTGTCCAGGCAGTTGGCTCGCGGATCAGGGACAATTGGCCCGAGACCTGCTCGGATATCTCGCGCCGACGGGGATTTTGGATCCCTCAAGCGCTTTCACTGACGCCACGCAACTGAACCGTGACGCCCGCGCAGGAGGAAACACGCTGGTGTCACAATTCCGGTTTCATTTGTGTCTTTCAAATAAGACGACGGCTCGCAAGCTGTTCTACGATGAATACCCTGCCGGATTATCATACATGAAATCTTGATCCTCAAAGCAGAGTTTCGCCATATACACGGAACTGGTGGACGATTATTGCAATACGGACGGTCATCGCTGGCAATCCGGGTCCTGTAGAACCAGTATCACGGGCTATGAACACATTGCACACCGGGAAATACGCCGACGCGATCAGTCACAGCACCAACACGCCACCCTGGATGCCAACAATGAGCGAATACCCCCCGTCATCGCCTGCACGGCAATGGCTGGCGACCGAGGCCGGGCGACCTTTCAAATGGCAGACTTTCCCACCCCTCGATACTGGGCGGGGAATTTTCGTAGGCGACCCGCTGAGTCAACCTGATACCCTGAACAAGATCACGCTTCCCGCAGGCGTCACGATTTTGACGCCATGGGTGTATGAGTCAGGTGAAGAGACTGAAGCATTTTACGCTCATACTAACAGTCTGATCTGGCTTGAAGTGTCAGGAACAAAACCAGCCTTCACCGTCCTCATGGCGGAGTTCAGCATCGATGCGGCTTGCATCGGTGTTTTCCCGGCGGCGGCCTATAATGCTTTGGGCACACTTGACTGCGCCGATGATGGGCCTTCCGCTTTTGACTGGGTGAGTGATAATATTCCGCAAATTGCCCATTTCGCTTGCACGCTTTCCATCCCGCAATCCGAGACTCCATGCTTCATGCCAGCACCGGCAGCGATGGAGGATATGCCGCTGCCGCACTACTCGACGCGGAAGGGTGTCTTTCGGGAGTCCTGATCGATATCGCGGGGCGAGCCAGTGATCGGTGTTTCATCGACAAGCTATTACCCGCCCCCCCACACGCCCCTTCCGGCGAGGTCGATCAGCCGGGGTGACGCAGCAGGCCACCCTCAACTCGCAGGGCCGCACCCGACGTTGCTGAGGCAAGCGGCGAGCAGATATAGGCCACCATATTTGCGACTTCCTGCGGATCGGCCAGGCGATTGATCAACGTGGTCGGCCGGTTCTCCTTCAGGAAAGACGCCTCGACTTCCTGCGCCGACCGCCCCGATTTTTCGGCAGCCTTGTCGATCATGCTCATCACCCCCTCCGTACGGGTGGGGCCCGGCAACACACTGTTGATTGTCACGCCGGTACCGGCCACGCTTTCGGCCAGGCCGCGCGCGATCGCAATCTGAGCCGCCTTACTGAATCCGTAATGGATCATCTCTGCCGGAATATTGAGGCCTGACTCACTCGAGATAAAGACAATCCGGCCATCCTTGCGCTCGACCATTTTCGGCAGATACGCACGGGAAAGCCGTACCCCGCTCATGACATTGATATCGAAAAACCGCTGCCATTCCGCATCGCTGATCTCGGCAAACGGGACTTCCTCGAAAATACCCAGATTGTTGACCAGCACATCGACTTCAGGATGCGCTGCAATCAACTGGGCGATAATTTCAGTCTGCGCCACGTCGCCCGCAAATCCGCTCACAGAGGCATCGTTGACCTCCTGACGGATCGCCTCTACGGCCGCAGTTGTGCGTGTCTCGCCACGCCCATTCACGATCACATGGGCTCCGGCTTCTGCCAGACGCTTTGCAATCGCAAGACCAATACCGCCGGTCGACCCGGTCACCAGCGCCTTTTTTCCCGAGAGATCGAGTGCAAGCATGATATGTCTCCATTCATTCGATACAAATCGAACAAACCAGAGCAAATTAAGTTGCCTCCACCCCGTTCAGCATCCCCCGGTCTGGGGGTGAGACGTAGGAGGAAGAGACAAGCCCTCCCTTCAGAACCCAATATTCTCTGCGGCTGTTAGCTCGCAACACGACTCAGGCGTCAGCCTTGTCAGCCAGCTTTTTCAGCGCCCCCATCACCTTACGGGCCATGGTGATTCTCTGCGCGTTGGTCATTTCGCGCACGACAGCAAGCTTCTGGTCGGGACGCAGCTTCACGCCCTGATCCTTGTGTCGTTCCACCCATTTCAGCAGACCCATCGGGTTGCGGAACTTCCGATTACGGAACTGGATGACCATGCCCTTGGGGCCGGCCTCAAGCCGATCCACGCCAGCCGCACTGCACAGACGCTTGATGACAACCACATCAAGCAGGTTCTCCACTTCCTGCGACAGCGAACCAAAACGATCGACCAGTTCGGCGCGCATTGCGTCGAGCTCCGCCTCGCCTTCCAGCCCGGCAATACGGCGATAAAGACCCAGCCGAACAGGAAGGTCGCGCACATAGGTTTCCGGGATAAGCACGGGCAGACCCAGAATGATGTTGGGGGTCCAGTCCTTGTCCTCAGCGCGCTTCTGATCCTTCTGCAGGCGCATGGTGGTAACGGCGTCTTCCAGCATCTGCTGGTAGAGCTCGATCCCGACCTCCTTGATATGACCCGACTGCTCATCACCCAGCAGGTTCCCCGCGCCGCGCAGATCCAGGTCATGTGACGCCAGGGTGAAGCCCGCCCCGAGCGTGTCGAGCGTCTGCATGATTTCAAGACGCTTTTCGGAAGCCGGCGAAAGCCGATGGCTCTGCGGCCAAGTGAGATAGGCATAGCCGCGCTGCTTGCCGCGCCCCACGCGCCCGCGAAGCTGGTAGAGCTGACCCAGGCCGAACATATCGGCACGATGGATGATCAGCGTATTCACCGCAGGCATGTCCAGACCGCTTTCCACAATATTGGTGGAAAGCAGGATATCGTAGCGCCCGTCGGAAAATTCCGTCATGACGCGCTCGAGTTCTGCCGGGGTCAGACGACCATGCGCCTGAACGGTTTTGGCATCGGGCACGATGTCACGCAGGCGGTCCGCCATGCGGTCCATATCCTCGATACGCGGCACGACGCAGAAAACCTGCCCGCCACGAAAACGCTCGCGCTGGATCGCCTCGCGGATCATCACACTGTCAAACGGTGTGATGAAGGTCCGTACGGCAAGCCGGTCCGTTGGCGGCGTGGCAATGAGGCTCATCTCGCGCACGCCTGTTAGCGAGAGCTGCAAGGTGCGCGGGAGGGGCGTGGCGGAGAGTGTAAGCACATGCACATCCTCGCGCATGGACTTGAGACGCTCCTTGTGCGCCACGCCAAAATGCTGCTCCTCATCAATGATCAGCAAGCCCAGATTGGCGAAATTGACCGATTTGGCGATCAGCGCGTGTGTGCCGACCACAATATCGACCTGCCCTTCTTCCAGCGCGCGTCGCGTCTCGGCAGCTTCCTTGGCTGTCACGAGGCGGGACAGCTGGGCAATACGGACAGGAAAGCCCTCGAACCGGGTCGAGAAACTACGAAAGTGCTGTCGTGCGAGCAACGTGGTGGGAACGACAACAGCCACCTGCACACCCGACAACGCCGCCACAAAGGCTGCGCGCAGGGCAACCTCCGTCTTGCCAAAGCCGACATCGCCACAAACCAGACGGTCCATGGGGCGCCCGGAGGTCAGGTCCTCCAGCACATCGGCAATGGCGCGTGACTGGTCCTCGGTCTCGACAAAGGGGAAGCGGGCGCAGAACTCGTCCCACATCCCTTCGGCAGGTATGAGCGACGGCGCTTCCTTCATGGCGCGACCGGCGGCGGTGCGTATCAGCTCGCCCGCCATGTCGCGAATGCGCTCCTTCATCTTGGCCTTGCGGGCTTGCCAGGCCTGACCGCCCAGCTTGTCCAGCGCCACACCGCCCTGCTCCGAACCAAAGCGGCTCAGAAGCTCGATGTTTTCAACCGGCAGGAAAAGCTTCTGCGCCCCGTCATAGAGCAGACGCAAGCAATCATGCGGGGCCACGCCATCACTGACCGTTTCCAGCCCCTCATAGCGCCCGATGCCGTAATCAGCGTGGACGACCAGATCACCTTCGGCAATTTCAGACGCCTCGGTAATAAACTGCTCAGCCCGGCGCTTGCGACGGGGCGGACGGGCGATCCGCTCACCCAGCAGGTCCTGCTCGGAGATGAACGCCATGCGGTCCGCCACAAAGCCACGTTCAAGCCCGAGCACAATGAGCCCGACTGTTCCCGGCGAGATCCCCGCCGCCGAAGCCCAGCTATCGTGGGACTCGGTGGTAAATTTGTGCTCCTTCAGCAGCGAGGCAATGCGCTCGCGCGAGCCCTTGGTCCATGCCGTCACGTAGCAGCGCCGTCCGGCTTTCTCCCATGCCTCAAGCTGTGTCCGCAGGGCATCGAAAGCCCCTTTACGCGTACCATCCTTGCCACGGACGAAAATGGGCCCCGGCCTGCCCCCGGCATCCATGCCCTGTACCGTATCGGGCTTGGCGAAAGGATTGAGGGCAATGCTCGGTACACGGGCCAGCATGGCGTCCCAGCCCGAGCGATTGAGATAAAGCAGGTGCGAAGGCAATGCCCGATAGATGGCCTCTCCCTCACGCGCGGGAGCCTTTCTGGCCTCGAAGTGATCGGCGATCATTTCCAGGCGGGCCGAGAGAATATCCGGCACCTGATGGTCCATGCTGATCGATGCATCGGGCAAATAATCGACCAGCGTATCCATATGCTCATGGAAAAGCGGAATGTAGTGTTCGAGGCCCGGAAAACGCCTTCCCTCGGAAACGTTTTCGTACAGCACATCCGAAGCTGAGGATGGCCCGAAAAGATCGCGCCAGGCGGAGCGGAAGCGGCTTATGGCCTCGGGGCTCAACGCATATTCGGAGACGGGGCGAAGGTTGAAAGCGTCCAGCGTATCGGTCGAGCGCTGGCTCGACACGTCAAAGCGCCTGATGTTGTCGACCTCATCGCCGAACAGATCGAGGCGTATTGGCTCGCTCTCGCCGGCGGGGAACAGATCGAAAATGCCCCCGCGTGTGGCAAACTCACCGGCCTCCATCACCGTATCGGTGCGCGTGTAGCCGCTCGCGACCAGAAGATCGATCAGCATGGCCTGATCGAGAGCCTCGCCCTTCTTCACGGAAATGGCCTGGTTGCGGAACGCATCGCGTGGCGGCACGCGCTGGACAAGGGCATGAACCGTGGTCAGCACGATGCGCCGCGTCGCCCCTGCGGGTTCCAGCAGACGCGTCAGCGTTGCGGCACGCTCCGCTGTCAGGGCCGGATTGGGCGAGACACGGTCATAGGGAAGGCAATCCCAGGCGGGGAAGCGTAATACGCTCACGCCGGGCTCGACATAGGCCAGCATGTCAGCCAGCGCGGCGACAGCGGCATCGTCGCGCTCCACATGGATGAGCGGGCCGTCATGCTCGCTCAGGCGGCGACGCAGGAGAAAGGCCGTATAGGCCTCCGGCACGCCCCAGAGGGTCGGCCGGTCGGGGGTATCGGTCATACAGAAATCCAAAGCACGCGCGCCACAATGCAGGCGTGCTGCCAGGCGATGGTTTCGTTTTGTTCCATGACGGTTCTATCCTATAGCCTGTGAAACTCCCGATGTCAGCCCATGTTCCATGAAGGTCATGTCTCCAGAGCTATCGACGATCACCCCGCTTCTGGCGCCCCTCGCCACCCTGCCCGGCATTGGCCCCCGTTATGACGGGTTGCTGCGCAAGGTTGCCGGTGGCAACAGGGTTATGGACCTTCTTTTCACCCTGCCAAGCAGCTACGTCGACCGACGCACGATCATGACCCTGCGTGAGGCCCGTGAGCAGCTTATGCCCGGCGCAACCCTGACCGCCCGGCTGCGTGTGCTCGACATCGTCCAGCCCAGTCGCGCCCGCCAGCCCTTTCGCATCCGTGCGACCGATGACACCGATGAGGTGGAGATTCTGTTCTTTCATCAGGCGTTCGTCCGCTCCGTTGCACCGGGTGATGAACTCGCCGTCTCGGGCAAGCTCGAGCGCTACGGTCTGTCGCTTACGATGCCGCATCCGGATTACATGGTGAACTGGCTGCGCCATGACACAATCCCCGCCATCGACCCGGTCTGGCCGCTGACCGCTGGCCTATTTCCGTCCGTCATGCGTCGCGCCATGCACAAGGCGCTCGATCTTCTGCCGCCTATGCCGGAATGGATACCCACGGAAGCATTGGCGCGCCATGACTGGCCGCCCTTTCACGAGGCGCTCGAAATTCTGCACCGCCCCAAAGTCGAGCCAGACCGTCACTGGTCTCGCCTGGCCCTGATGGCGCGCGAACGGCTGGCATTCGATGAATGTCTGGCCGATCAGCTTTCCCTCGCGCTCGCGCGTCAGGAGGCACGCATCCTGTCCGGTCGCGCTCTGAAAGGTGACGGTACCCTGCGCGAGGCTGCTCTGGACCGGTTCGGCCATGTCATGACCGGCGCGCAGAACCGGGCTCTGGCCGAAATCGACGCAGATATGGCCGCACCTGTGCCCATGATGCGCCTGCTGCAAGGCGACGTTGGCGCAGGCAAGACGCTCGTGGCGCTGATGGCCATGCTTCGTGCCGTGGAAGCTGGAGCGCAGGCCGCCCTCATGGCCCCAACCGAGATTCTGGCCAGCCAGCATTATGAGACCCTGTCGCGCCTTTCTGGCGTACCCTGCGTCTATCTGTCCGGCAGCGTGAAGGGAAAGGCGCGCGCTCTTGCGCTCAAGGCCATCGCCGACGGCACGGCACAGCTCGTCATCGGCACCCATGCCCTGTTTCAGGAAGCTGTGGTGTTTCACGATCTGGGTCTTGCCGTCATCGACGAGCAACATCGCTTTGGCGTGCAGCAGCGTGCCATGCTGGGTGGAAAGGGTTACTGCACCGATATTCTGGTCATGACGGCGACCCCCATCCCGCGTACATTGCTTCTTACTCAATGGGGGGATCTCAGCGTGAGCCGGCTGGATCAGAAACCGCCCGGTCGTAAACCCATCCAGACATCGCTGCATCCCCTCTCAACGCTTAATGAGGTCATTGGCGGGATCA
>NZ_AYXS01000001.1:363504-373842 GCF_000505765.1 Asaia sp. SF2.1
CACAGGTTTTCTGGGTTTGCCCGCTTGTTGAAGAGAGCGAGGTGCTCGACGTGGCTGCAGCCGAAGCACGATGGGCCGACCTTTCGCAACGCCTGACTACACCTGTTGGACTGGCTCATGGGCGGCAGGAAATCTCTCAGAGACAGGCCGAGCTCGACCGTTTCCGGCTGGGTGAGACTCGGCTGCTTGTCGCGACGACGGTTATCGAGGTCGGTGTCGATATCCCCAATGCCTCTGTCATGGTGATCGAACACGCCGAACGGTTCGGGCTTGCCCAGCTACACCAGTTGCGCGGCCGCGTCGGGCGTGGTGCAGCAGCGTCGTTCTGTCTGCTGATCTATGATGACGGCGCGACCGGTGCCACAGGCAAGGAACGCCTCGCCCTGCTGCGGGAAACGGAGGACGGCTTCATCATCGCTGAACGCGACTTCAGATTGCGCGGCGGTGGTGATCTGACTGGCAACAGACAGTCGGGACTGCCCCTCTTCAGATTGACCGAAGGGGTCGATGCAGAGTCACTCCTTAACGAAGCACATCGCGAAACCAAGGCGATCACATATAAATTATCTGAGTCCTGCAAAATGGGCACAGAATTACAGGCACTTCTCCGGATATTCGACCGAGATGATCCGAACAGGATAAATCGAGCCGGATAATGACAATACTAGTCACCCGTCGAAATACTTGTTTAATCTTTTGACATGTTACTGAATTCGTTTTGACTATTGATCAAGACCAGACTTGCCCAAATCGTCATTGTCTTTCATAACCTGCATTATCCCGTCAGAGAGAGGCGACATGTCATCGATCCATCAGCCCGAACCACACCTCGCGATACTTGAAATCGCGCGCAGGCTGCTCGGCGCATCGTCTGCCTGCATATGTGGTTTCGACAGGGCCGGAGACCTGATCGAGATTGCCCGTGACGACAGTATCGCCTCGGAGATTACGGCTGAGTGTGTCAGGGCCGTCTGCAACGCTACGGACTCGCTCTATCTGAAAAGAACCGACACATCGATCGATATAGGTATCGCGCTCGAAAATGATCTCGCGCTTCTGGCCCATATTCCGCTTTCGGGATCCGAAACAGAACTCCGTGAGCTTGCCCCCTATCTGGCTGTCTGTGCAAGAACAATCCTGCTCAACCAGCCTTTGCAGACGCGTCGCCGCGACCTGCCTGACCGCCGCCTCTGTGCTGCGCATATCGGCAGGCTGATCGACACCACATCCGGTGAAAGCCGTAAAACCAGCTTCTCGGTACTGGAGATCGATCTCGATCATCTCAACGCCCTGAATCTGCGCTACGGCTGGGAGACTTCCAACCGGGTCATCGACGAAAGCATTACGCGCATCCAGGCCATTCTGCCTGCACAGGCCTATCTGGCCTATGCAGGGGGTGGCAATATCCTTGTCGTTTCGCCGCCCGGCCTGTCGCTCGTCACGACACGTACGCTTATCGCCAATATCCGCCAGGCCCTTTCTCCGGAGATCCTGATTGACCGAGGGGAGATCCAGCCCTCGTTCTCGATCGGGTGGGCCCTCTTCCCCGATGATGGCGACAATGCAGCCGCCCTGTTGCAGGCCGTCGATGCCGCAGTGAACGACATTCGACAGAACGGTGGCGCCCATGAGAGACGTGCGACATTGTCCGGCACGGCGGCGCTCATCGGATCGTCTGGCCTTGAACGTGATCTGATGCAGGCCGTGGAACGCGGCGAACTCTCCCTGAACTGGATGCCGATCATCGCCCCTGGCAGCCAGACCGTTGTGGCGCTCGAAGCGCTGCTGCGTTGGGAGCGCCCTGGCGTCGGCCAGATTCCACCCGATATTTTCATTCAATGCGCCGAAAACGGCGGCATGATCGAAAAGATTGATCAGTGGAGTTTGAGGAAGGCCTGCGAGGCAGCGGCATCCTGGAGCCACCCGCTTCGCGTATGCGTCAATATTTCCCCAACATGGCTGGCACGCCGCCTCCTCTCGGGCATGGTGGAAGCCATCCTGCAGGAAACAGGCCTCCCTCCCGAACGTCTGCAGATCGAGCTCTCCGAAAAGCGTTCCTTTGGTCCGCGTGACATTGCCTATCAGGAGCTTTCCCGGTTGAGGGCTCTCGGTGTGCATGTCGCTCTTGACGATTTCGGCGCAGGCTACTCCTCGCTCGAAAGGCTGGCGAATTTTCCGGTTGATCAGATCAAGTTCGACCGCTCGTTCATGCTCCGCCTCAACGATGATCGCCGGGTCAATGAAGTCATGGGGCAGACAATTCAGATGGCCCGTCGGCTCGGCATCTCCTGCTGCGCCAAAGGCGTGGAAACAGAGCGTCAGATGGCCTTCCTCGACTCGTATGGATGCGAGGAAGTTCAGGGCTATCTGCTTGGCATCCCGACGCCAGATTATCTCTAACTCAGACCTGTCCGGGGCGGTTCGCCCGCAAACAGACTGAGAGTGCAGACGTCGAGCATGGAAAAAGCCCGTACCGGCGACAGACCGGTACGGGCTTTTTCAATCACGCAGGCACAACCCGGCAGAGCCGGGTTGTTACTGTTGGCTTAGGCTCAGAATTTGACCGAAAGCTTGAGCGAACCATAGTTGAACAGCCCCGCCTTTGCCGTCTTGAACTGGGCAGTCTGCCAGTTCTGGCTGTAGGACAGGCGCACACCATGCCACATCACGGCGAGGCCAGCATGGATCATGCCGACATCCCAGGTCTTGTCGACATGAGGCGAGTTATCACGCAGCGTATTGCCCTGCAGTGTCGAGTCATAGGCAACAGCCTGCCCCTCCACACCACCATACAGATACCAGGCGACAGGACGTGTGGCGACGAAGGCATCCGTTCCATCGAGGCCCGGCCCGATCGTCGCATTGCCGAAATCGCTGTCCAGTCCCTGACCGATACGGAATGTTCCGGCTGCATCGGCGTAGGTACGATAGTCGCCGGCAGCCCCTGAAATGGCCGGCAGCACATCGGCGCTGATTCCATAGAGGTTCACGACCGGCAGACGCCAGATACGCCCGGCCTGGATCTGGAAAATCGGCTGATTCTGCAGCTGGGTGTGCCAACCGAGATTTTTCGTATCCCCGATAGCGCCGTGGAAACCGTTCTGCAGCTGACGCCCGAGGCCTGCCGGGCCCATCACACCAAACTGAATGCCGGCAACGCTGCGCGAAAGGTCAGTATCATTGATGAAGTTGACTGTGCCGAGCAGCAGGCTCGAATAGGGACGATCACCCGAAGCCGGCTGAGCGGTCTGGGTATCGCGCGGGGTAAAGATGAGCTGCTGCACACCAAGGCTCACACGCTGCACGCCGTCACCGAGCAGGAAGCGGTTCACGTCAGCGAAAGGCTTGGGCAGATTATCCGTGCCTGATGTCCAGTTGAAACGGAGCCCCGACGTATAATACTGGTCCGAGGTTCCCTTGAGGGTCGACACCGCGTCATTCTCGCCCTGCAGCGTCCAGGTGCCATAAGGATCCTGTTTCGGGGTGGCGTGAGCCGTTGCACCCATCACAGCGAGACCGAGAACCGAGAGCGATCCGGCCCTGACCTGTCTGGCGCCCGGCCAGCGCGACTTTGAACAGCGCAAATCCATCCCCTTCCGAAATAACAGGCGGCCACCATAGCCGATTTCACGTAACAGGAAACAGTGACAGCCGGTAACCCGAAGACTATCCGCTCATAAAAACGCGATATGAAGAAGATCGTGGTAATCGGGTCACGTTTTCTGGTGGCATAACCCGAAAAAACCGTGTTAGGGTCTTAATGAAACCCCTTGTGGACATCGCCCGTTCCGTACCAGCCGGCAGGCCCGTGCACACCGTTTCGACTTACTCCACTGGTGATTCTCAGTATGATGGATCACCGCACAGATCTCGGGATTAGACCGTTGAGAAGCAACCGTACCGACCGCAGCCCACGTTCCCCGCGCCGCGGCGGATTCGACGACGATTTCATGACCCCCTCCTTCGGTGACCGTGGCGGGATGCAAAATCGTCGTCCCCCTTCGGGCGGCCCACAGGTTCTGGCGTCAGGCCCGGAAGTGGGCGCCAGCGTCAAGTGGTTCAACAGCGAAAAGGGTTTCGGCTTTGTCGAGCTCGCTGATGGATCAGGCGACGTTTTCCTTCATGCAAACGCCCTCTCCACCGCTGGCCACACCAGCGTAAACCCCGGCACGACGCTGAACGTCCGCATTGGCCAGGGCCCCAAGGGCCGTCAGGTCGCTGAGGTTCTCAACGTCGACACCAGCACGGCAGAAGCACCGCGCCCCCGCGCTGCCTTCAACCCGGCTGGCCCGCGCCCGGCTTTCGGTGGCGGTGGTCGTCCGGCCCGTCCGGCTCCTGACCTGTCACAGGCACAGGATCTGCGCGGCATCGTGAAGTGGTACAACGCCACGAAGGGCTTCGGCTTCATCACGCCGGAAAACGGTGGCAAGGACATCTTCATCCACGCCTCGGCTCTCGAGCGTTCGGGCCTCTCCGGCCTCAATGAAGGCCAGGCCGTCGATGTGAAGGTTGTGCAGGGCCAGAAGGGTCCGGAAGCAGCCGACATCAACATCGCCTGAGCGATCTTCTGATCCAGAAAAAACCCGGCCTTGTGCCGGGTTTTTTTTGTGCCTTGTCGGGATGTGCCTTGTCGGGACTAGCCCGCTTCAGGCTCTAGAATGACTCTCCGCCAGCACAGTCGTATCACATGGTGAGCAGCAATCATCTGTGATGACCCGGACTCAGCGCCATGCCCTTTTCAACCGAAAAAGCGCACCAGCACCGGAGCAGACTCTATCATCGGATAAACGGTGGGTGAGCCCGGACCACGCTTACAGCAGGGCAACACTTTCCAACGCGCTGATCAGTAATCCTTGCCCTTGCTGCGGAGCAACCGGGCCTTGTCACGCTGCCAGTCCCGCTCGGCGATCGCGTGGCGCTTGTCCTCTTTCTTACGCCCCTGACCGAGGCCAAGTGTCAGCTTGGCACGTCCACGGGCATTGAAATGAACGTCCAGCGGAACGAGCGAAGCCCCTGCCCGCGAGACAGCGCCAAGCAGATGGGCAACCTGCTTCTTGTGCAAGAGCAGCTTGCGCGGTGCGCGCGTGTCAAAACGGGATAGCACGCCGCCCTGATATTCAGGGATATAGGAATTGAACAGCCAGATCTCGCCGTCCCGCTCGCCAGCATAGGCTTCGTTGATCGCTGCGCGACCCATACGAAGACTCTTTACCTCCGGCCCCTTGAGAACGAGACCTGCCTCGACGGTTTCGAGGATTGTATAATTGAACCGGCCTTTTCTGTTCTGCGCAGCAATGCCGTGAGAGATCAGACCGGATTTCTTTTTTTCAGTCACAATTTATCCTGACAGGCCGGTTTTTTTCAGAGCCTCGTCAATCACAGCGCGGGAGGCCGAGCCGGGTTCACACAGGGGCAAACGCACAGTCGGGGTGCACAGCCCCAAACGTGACGCTGCGTATTTCACTGGCCCCGGATTGCTCTCGCAGAACATGGCGTCGTGAAGGGGTGTCAGACGTTGCTGGATCTGCATCGCTTTTGCCACGTCACCCGCCTGCCATGCTTCGTGCATCATGGCACAAAGCCTCGGCGCAATATTGGCTGTGACGCTGATGCAACCCGTCCCGCCCGCAGCGAGGAACGAGACCGTTGTGCCGTCATCGCCCGTCAGCTGGGTGAATGGCGTATCGCCAAGCAGGGCACGGAGCTGAAGCGGACGCGACAGATTGGCCGTTGCATCCTTTGTCCCGACAATATTCGGGTGCTGCGCAAGGCGCGCCATCGTCTCCGGCAGAACTTCGACCACTGAGCGACCAGGCACATTATAGACATAGAGCGGCAGATCGGTCGCATCGGCAACCAGCATGAAATGCTGGTACAGGCCTTCCTGGGTCGGCTTGTTGTAATAGGGTGCGACCACAAGCAGGGCGTCGGCACCAACGGCCTTAGCATGGCGTGCCATGCCGATCGCCTCATGCGTGCTGTTCGACCCCGCGCCAGCCATGACCGGCACGCGCCCGCCCGACACCTTGACGGTATGGGCGACAACAAGCGCATGCTCATCATGGGTCAGGGTCGGGCTTTCGCCTGTCGTGCCGGCTGGGATAAGTCCCGCCGTCCCTTCATCGATCTGCCAGTCGATAAAGCGGCCGAGAGCCGCGAGATCAACCGTGCCATCTGCACGAAACGGGGTCAGCAGCGCGGTCAGAGACCCTTTGAAATCCTTGTTCCGTGCCATGCTTGTTCACCTGCCCCGTTTTTAGAACCTGCTGCTAAATAGAACTCCTACCGCCCCTGTCAAATGGATATCGCGTGGAAGCCCTGCCCCTGTGCGCTACCCCGGATAACGGGAGGGACTCGCGGGATAAACGCCAAGTATGGCAATTTTCTCGCTGCATCCCCGCAATACCGCCAGAGCCCTGCCCAGCGCCTCCTGCTCGGGGTGGCCTTCCACATCCAGCAGAAAGCCTGTCGCGGTCAGCGTGCCGGGGCTCATATAGCTTTCGAGACGCGTCATGTTGACGCCATTTGCCGCAAAACCACCGAGAGCCTCATAAAGCGCACCAGCCCGGTTGAGCACACGGAACACCAGTGTTGTGATCACGCGTTCATCCTGCGGCGAGGGCCAGGCAGCCTGTCGCGCCACCAGATAGAACCGCGTCGTGTTATGCGCAGCGTCTTCGACATTGGCCCGCAAGACCTCAAGGCCGTTGAGCTCGGCAGCCAGTGATGACGCAATGGCGGCATCCTCGCGGGACTGCCATTTGACGACCATCTCTGCCGCCCCCGCCGTATCGAAGGCCGAGCAGGCCTCGGCACCAAGCTCACGGATCAGGTTCCTGATCTGCCCCAGCGCCACCGGGTGGGTATGAACCCGCTTCACTTCCTCGATCCTGGTGCCGGGCAAGGCAATCAGGCAGTGTTCTACACGCTGGAAATGCTCGCCAATGATCGGCAGACCGGCCTCGGGCAAAAGTGCATGAATTTCGGGAACACGGCCCGCAAGCGAATTTTCGCAAGCCAGCATGCCGAGCGTTGCCCGTCCCTCGCGCACGGCATCAATCGCCGCTTGAAAGCTGGGGCATGGCAGGGTTTTCCAGCCCGGTCGCGCTGTGCGGCAGGCAAGATCGGAATAAGCGCCGGGACGCCCCTGAAAAGCAATTATGTGGGTCATGCTGCAAGCACCTGACGTATGCGCACGAGATCCTCAGGCGTATCGACCCCGAGCGGTGCCTCGGTGATAGAAGCACAGCCAATGCTCATACCCGCCTCAAGCGCACGCAGTTGCTCAAGCGACTCACGACGCTCGAGAGGCGAAGGCGCGAGCGCCACGAACCGCGCCAGCGCCTCACGCCGCCAGGTATACACCCCGACATGATGCCAGAGCGGGCCGTCACCCCAGGGGATCGGCTGCCGGGAGAAATAAAGCGCACGCGCTACAGTTGCACCCGGCGCGAAAGCGCAGGCAGCCTTGACGACGGAGGCCCGTCGCGCCTCTTCCTCTGTCTCTACCGGCGCAACCAGCGTACCGATATCGAAACCCTCAGCCACCGGGCGCAGGGCGGCGGAGAGGCTGTGCGGCGCAATCAGAGGCAGATCACCCTGCAGATTGATCACCACATCATGACGCCCCTCCGGATCATGGCTTTGCAGGGCGGCATGAACGCGGTCAGATCCGCTGGGCAGGGCCGGATCGGTCAGCACACCTGCCACATCATGTCCAGACAGGGCATCGAGAATGGCCTGATCGCCAGAGGCAACAAGCACAGGGCCAAGGCCTGATGCGAGCGCCCGTAACGCCACCTGAAGGATCATGGGCTTGCCGTCGATCTCTGCCAGCGGCTTGTTTGGCAAGCGCGTCGAGGCAAGACGCGATGGAATGACGATAATAGGATTCATGGGAATGAGGCAGGCTTTCCGCTTGTCTTGTGAAGGGCCGCAGCGCGAGGCCAGACATGCCGCACCCCCCATGACGCGTCAATCTTTCCTTGCAGGCTGCGCGTTTTCATTGCGTCAGCCCGTAATGATTCATCGCCATCATGGCTGAAAATCCTGTTTTTCGGTCCGATACTGTCGTTCGGGCCCCATGTGCCCTTGCGATCGGGACCACACTGCCGAATATGCCTTCTGATTGCACGACGCTGCCCCGCCCGCCCGGGGCTGATTTACGGATTGTGAGTTACAGCCATGACGCTTCCGCCCGATCTCGATGCCTGCCTGCAAACAGCACTGCTCTGTGCCGATCATGCGGGTCGGGCGGTCACACCCCATTTCCGCGCTGGTCTGGATGTGGATGACAAGAGCGACGAATCTCCCGTCACGCGTGCTGATCGCGAGGCAGAAGCTGCCATGCGCGACATCATCAGGCAGGCCCATCCCGACCATGCCATTCTGGGCGAGGAATATGGTTTCTCCGGTGATGAGGGAGATTACATATGGGTACTGGACCCCATAGATGGCACTCGCGCCTTTATCACCGGCAGGCCGAGTTTTGCGACACTCATTGCCCTGTTCCACAAGGGTACGCCTGTGCTGGGTGTGATCGATCAGCCCTTCACCCGTGAACGGTGGATTGGCGTTGCCGGGCGCGAGACCGTCTTTGAATCCGCCACGCTTCCCGGCGTTGCGGGCACCCGGAATTGCCCGACGCTTGGTGACGCCGAGCTGTCCTGCACCTCGCCCGATATGCTCATCGCCCCTTTTGACCAGCGTTTCGCACAGCTCAAGAAAGCTGCACGTCGCACAAGCTGGGGTGGCGATGCCTATGGCTATGGCGTGCTGGCACTCGGGCAGATTGACCTGATTGCGGAATGTACCATGAAACCGTGGGACTGGGCTGCTCTGGTGCCCGTCGTGAACGGCGCAGGCGGCATTGTCACGGACTGGCAGGGCGCGCCTCTTACGCTTGAGAGCGATGGCACCGTTCTAGCCTGTGGTGACAGAGCGCTTCTGCCCGAGGCCATCGCGAGCCTTCGCCCTTCCCCCTGAACCACGTATGAGCTAGCATCGCGTTTCGGATTTGCGCTGCTGACAGGAGCCGACATGGAAGCCTCGTTTTCTCTCCCCAAAGACCGCATTCGCATCCTTCTGCTCGAAGGTATTCATGAAAGCGCCGCCCAGCATCTCGCCGCGCAGGGCTACAAGCAGGTAACGTGCCTCAAGACCGCGCTTGAGGGCGAGGCCCTGACAGAAGCGCTTAAGGGTGTGCATATGGTGGGCATCCGCTCACGGACACAGCTCACTGCCCCCGTGATCGAGGCGGCCGACCGGCTCATGGCAATCGGCTGCTTCTGCATTGGCACCAATCAGGTCGATCTCAACGCGGCACGCATGGCAGGTATTCCGGTTTTCAACGCTCCTTTCAGCAACACGCGCTCTGTAGCCGAACTCGTCATGGGCGAGATCGTCATGCTGCTGCGTCGTATTCCCTCGCGCTCCGAGCAATGCCACGCAGGCGGCTGGGACAAATCGGCTGTGAACGCGTGGGAAGTGCGCGGCAAGACGCTCGGCATCGTGGGCTACGGCTCGATCGGCTCGCAGCTTTCAGTGCTGGCCGAGGCTTTTGGCCTGCGCGTGATCTATTACGATACCGTAGACAAGCTTCCGCATGGCAATGCCACACCGGTTGCCACGCTCAATGAGCTTCTCGCTCAGTCCGATATCGTGAGCCTGCACGTTCCGCAGACAGAGCAGACGAAGGACATGATTGGCGAGGCCGAAATCCGCGCCATGAAGCCCAATTCCATCCTGCTCAACAATGCACGCGGCACTGTGGTCGATATCGATGCCCTCGCTGCTGCCCTGCGTGACGGGCACCTCATGGGTGCCGGTGTGGACGTATTCCCCAAGGAGCCCAAAGGCGCAGGCGAGAGCTTCGTCTCACCCCTTCAGGGACTGCCCAACGTCATACTCACACCGCATATCGGTGGCTCGACCATGGAAGCGCAGGAGCGTATCGGCGTGGAAGTCGCCAAGCGCTTTGTGGAATATTCCGATGTCGGCTCCACGCTGGGCGCTGTCAATTTTCCGCCCGTGCAACTGCCCGAACGTCCGCGTGGCACGCGCTTCATGCATGTGCATGAAAACCGCCCCGGTATCATGCGTCAGATCAACGAGATCTTCTCCAGCGAAGACTGCAACATCGTTGCACAATACCTGCAGACTGATGGCGAGGTCGGTTATGTTGTGGTTGAGACCGATGCGAGCCCCGACTCGGAACTTGATAACCGCCTGCTCAACAGCCTTCGCGAACTCAAGGGCACGATGCGCGCACGTCTGATCTATCAGCGTTGAAGTAATTTGATGAATTATTAACACTGCACTAATAATGATCAGGAACAG
>NZ_AYXS01000001.1:373874-411505 GCF_000505765.1 Asaia sp. SF2.1
CGTTGGTGCCGGTGACCGCTTCATCCTCTTCCATTGCCCGTATCCGGAGTTTTGCCTTTGCGGGCATCGATGCCATCCCGGTCACAGTCGAGATTCAGATCGCCTCTGGCCTGCCCGCCTTCATCATCGTAGGCCTGCCCGACAAGACAGTCGGTGAATCACGCGAGCGCGTCCGCGCTGCCCTGGCCGCACTCGGACTCGCCCTGCCCCCCAAACGAATCCTGATCAATCTGGTCCCGGCCGATCTGCCCAAGGAAGGCTCGCATTTCGACCTGCCGATT
Source organism: Asaia sp. SF2.1 (assembly GCF_000505765.1). Taxonomy (NCBI): domain Bacteria; kingdom Pseudomonadati; phylum Pseudomonadota; class Alphaproteobacteria; order Acetobacterales; family Acetobacteraceae; genus Asaia; species Asaia sp. SF2.1. The sequence goes on from NZ_AYXS01000001.1 coordinate 374,156, forward strand.
GCTCTGGCCATCATGACGGCCATGGGCATCCTGTCTCATGAGGCCGTGGCAGCTTACAGCGCCATTGGCGAACTTTCGCTTGATGGACGCCTGCAGGCGACAGGCGGCGTGCTTTCCGCCGCACTCGAGACAGTCCGGCATCAGCTTGGCCTGATCTGCCCCCGCCCCCAGGCACAGGAGGCACGATGGGCGAGCGACACGCTCGATATCCTTGCCCCCGATACGTTGCGCGCCCTCCTGTCGCATTTCAACGGCGAGCATGTATTGCCCTCCCCCGAACTCGAACCCGTGGCGCGCTCAGCGCCGCTGAACGATCTTGCTTTGGTCAAAGGCATGGACATAGGGCGACGCGCCCTTGAGATCGCAGCTTGCGGGGCGCATTCCCTGCTGATGTCAGGGCCGCCGGGTGCTGGCAAATCCATGCTTGCGCAGTGCCTGCCCTCTATCCTTCCCGATCTGACGCATGAACAGATACTTGAGTGCAGCCGGATCCACAGTCTGGGCGGTCAGGCCAGCGGAAGCACCCTGATTACTCAACCGCCTTTCAGGGCGCCGCATCATTCGACCACCCTGCCCGCGCTTGTCGGTGGGGGCTCACGATCCCGCCCGGGCGAAGTCAGCCTTGCCCATAATGGCGTTCTCTTTCTCGACGAGCTGCCGGAGTTTTCGCGAAGCTGCCTCGAATCCCTGCGCCAGCCTCTAGAGACGGGCGCGATCACGGTGGCACGGGCCAGACAGACGGTGCTTTATCCTTCGCGTTTTCAGTTCATCGCGGCCATGAATCCCTGTCGGTGCGGCTATCTGGGCGATGCTGAGCGCGCCTGCCGAAAGGCTCCTCAATGCGGCGAGGAGTATCTCTCCCGCCTGTCCGGCCCCATGCTCGACCGGATCGATCTTTCCTTGTTCGTCACTCCGGTCTCGCCCCTCGACATGATTACCGCACCGGCAGGCGAGAACAGTGCCGCCGTGCGCGCCCGCGTCGTGAAAGCAAGACAATTTCAGATTGCGCGTCAGGGAGTCCCCAACGCGCAGGTGGCAGCCCAGGATATCGTTCTGACGCCGGACGCACGCCATCTTGTGAGTGAGGCAGGTACCAGGCTCCGCCTTTCAGCCCGTGGGCTTACACGCCTGCTGCGCGTAGCACGCAGCATTGCCGATCTCGACCACGCAACAGATGTCGGCGCCCCGCATCTGCGCGAGGCGCTTGGTTTCAGAATGCGCTAGAGCCGCACCTTACCCCGCCAGTGAAGCGCGGAGCACTTCCAGCCCCCCTTCAAGATCCGCAATGAGGTCGTTGGGGTCTTCGAGCCCGATATGCAGTCTGAAGCTTGGCCCCTCAGGCATGGCGTTGGGCAGCGAGCGGCGCACGCCCCCCGTCGTTGGCAAAACGAGGCTTTCATATCCGCCCCAGGACGCGCCGATGCCGAACAGGGCCAGCGCATCAATCATGTCCCGCATGGCCGCGACAGACAGATCGGCGCGCAGCTCCACACCGAAAAGCGAACTTGCCCCCTCGAAATCGCGCAGCCAGAATTCATGGCCGGGACATTCCTCGAACGCCGGATGCAGCACACGCGCCACTTCCGGTCGGCCGCGCAGCCATTGCGCCACCAGCAAGGCCGAGGCCGATTGGCGCTCGAGCCGCACCGCCATCGTGCGGAGCCCGCGAAGGGTCAGCCAACATTCATCCGGTCCGGCCAGCTGGCCAATCTGAATGGCGGAATCGCGCAGTGTTTTCCAGAGCGCGCCATCTGCCACCGTAATCGCACCGGCAATCACATCGGAATGTCCGGCAGGATATTTCGTCAGCGCCTGGATGGAGACGTCGACCCCGTGGCGGAAAGGCTGGAAAATGCCGATTCCCCAGGTATTGTCGAGCATAAGCAGCGCACCATGCTCATGGGCCACACGTGCCAGCATGGGAACGTCCTGCACCTCGAATGTGTGGCTGCCCGGGCTCTCGGCAAACACGACCCGCGTGTTCTCTCGCATGAGCCCGATCAGGGTCTCTTCATCCGCTAGGGGCGCATAATAGGTGGTCTCGATCCCCATACGCGCCAGCATGGTGCCGGCAAAACGGCGTGTGGGCCCATAGACCGAGTCGGGAAGAAGCAGGTGATCACCGGAACTCAGGAAAGCGAGCAAAGGCAGGGTGCAGGCCGCCAGCCCCGAGGAAACGACCTGCGTATGGACCCCGCCTTCAATCAGCGCGAGAAGCTTTTCAAGCTCATGCTGAACGGGCGAGCCCATCGCCCCATAGATCAGTTCATGCTCATGGCTGCGCAGCCCTTGTTCCCGCATTGCGTCCAACGAGGGAAAAAGGACGGTCGAGCCCCTCGTCACCGGCGCATTGACATAGGCCCCCTGGGGCGGGGTGGGCTCCGGTCGCCCCCCCTGTACCAGCAGGGAGGACAGGCGCTTCCAGCCGGAAGTGACCTGCTTGGCGGTGTTTTCCACTCTCTCGTTTCTCCTGTCAGGTCTCAATGGGGGTGGCAGGATCGCTTCCCCACTCGGCCCATGACCCATCATAAAGCTGCCCTGGCGCCAGCCCGGCCACACGCAAGGCCATGGTCAGCGTTGCGGCGGTCAGACCCGACCCGCAACTGGTGATGACCCGACGCGAGCCTATGGCACAGCCTGCGAAACGCTCGACCAGGGCCTGAGGCTGCAGAAAGCAGCCTTGGGGGTCCAGCACATCGGTAAAGGGCAGGCTCACCGCGCCCCTCATATGCCCACCGCGCATATTGGGCCGCGGCTCAGCGGCTTGTGCATGGAAACGCGCTGCACTGCGTGCATCGAGGATTACGCGGTCAGGATCATCGAGCGCATCGAGCACATCGCCCGTGCCTGCAAGGAGCGCATAGCGCGTGCGCGGTCGATAAGGCTGCTCGCAGGGTGCCGCCGGAGCCGGCGCAGCGTCGGGCGCGAGGCCGAGGGCCTCGAGCGCTGCGAGGCCGCCATCAAGAACATGCACAGGCTCGTGCCCGAACAATGAAGCCATCCAGTGTGCGCGACAGGCGCCGATACTTCCCTTGTGGTCATAGAACACCAGTCCCGTATCGGAGCCTATGCCCAGTGCCATCATGGCCTGCGCAAATGTGGCCGCACCGGGCACGGTGTGGGGGAGCGGGTCCGAGCGATCACATATGTCGTTGATACGGAAACGATTTGCCCCGGGAAGCGCTAATTTGTGGAAATCTGCTTCCGGGTCACCGTCCTGCCCGGGGAGGAGAGCCGACGCATCGAGATAGCGAAACCGGCCGGGAGGAAGCAACATCAGGGTCTGCGCATCGATCAGGGGGGGTATCGTCATGGATGGCACGCTCCGGCACATGATGGATCAGACATGGCCCGGCCTGACGGGGATCGCAAAAACGGATCAGGAACCGCACGATAGCAGCGGGAATGACCCCGTGGTCAACTGGCGGCAGCCGCAGCCGGGGGAGATTAGGTGACAACTGAACGCATCATGCTGGGAATGCTCCTCTTGGGGGTCGCTTATGGTTGCGGCGTGGTGCTGTGGCCCTTCCTTTCCGCCATCCTGTGGGGCGCGATTCTGACCTTCACGACATGGCCCCTGTTCAAGCGCCTGCGCCGCCACATGCGCCCGCCTCTGGCCGCTGTGGTCATGATGGTCGGCAGCGCCATTGCCATTGTCATGCCGCTCGCGCTCCTGACCTCAACCGGCATTGCGGATCTCCCGCTGATCATCGGCGGCATCAATACCGAAATCGAAGCTCTCGGTCGCACGCATCCGGCGCCAGACTGGCTGGCCACTATACCCGGCATCGGCCCACAGCTGACCAGTGCCTATCAGCACTGGAGCCATGACGTCCGCGGCGTAGGCGAGGCCCTTCATCCCTATGCCGGACAGATCGCCCGTTATACCCTCAAGGCCCTGATGCAGATGGCGAGCGGCCTGGCTGAGCTGGTCATGGCGCTCTTCATCGCCCTGTTTTTCTGGATCAGTGGTGATTCGCTGGGGCGTGTCATCACGGCTGTCCTGACCCGCATCACCGGCACCTATGCCGATCGTCTGATCACCATCATCGGCAGCGTCATACGGGGTACGGTCTACGGCATTCTCGGTACTGCCATCGTTCAGGGTGTGCTCACCTCCATTGGCCTGTTTATCTCGGGCGTACCTGCACCGGTGCTGCTCGGCGGTGTTGCTGCCTTTGTGGCGGTTTTTCCGGTCGGTGCCCCGCTGGTATGGGCACCTGCCGCCATCTGGCTGGCCCTTCATCATCACCTCGGCTGGGGCCTGTTTCTCGCGGGTTACGGCATCGTGTTCATCTCGGGAGCCGATCACATCATACGGCCCGCTTTCATCGCCAGAGGGGCGCAGCTTCCCTATCTGCTGACCGTACTCGGTGTGCTGGGCGGCGTGGTCACATTGGGCGGGCTGGGTATTTTTCTGGGTCCGGTCCTGCTGGGCGTCGGCTATACTCTGACCACTGAATTCGCGCGTGGCGCCTATCAGACAGAAAAGAAAATGCTCCAATGAACCCGTCTTTGAGCCACGACGCCCCGCCTGCCCCATTAGCTGATCGTAAAGTCCCCGGTATCGGCCAGAACTTTACCATCCTGAGTTGGAATCTGCTTCGTGCCGTGGGGGCACCGCTCGATGAGGTCGTCGAGCTGGCGCGCACCTTCCAGCCCGATATTTTCCTGATGCAGGAGGCCGTGAGCAGTTTCGACAGACTGCCCACCATACTGGGCGGACATTACGCACGAATTCCTCTGCCAGACCGCATCCACGGCACAGCGTGCTGGAGCCGCTTCCCCTTCGCTCGACCGCCGGTCTCCTGCGCCCTGCCCTCGGGGTTGATGGTCAAGCGTACGGCACAGCTCATCGATTTCGGGTCGTTCTCGATCGCAAACGTGCATCTGTCTCACGGGCAGATCCTGAATCGCCGTCAGCTTCGTCGTATCGCACCGATCCTGCGCCATCATGCGCTCGTCATGGGCGACTTCAACCTTGTCGGGCCGACCCTGCTCCCCGGTTTTCGCGATGTCGGCCCAAGAGCACCCACCCATCGCATGGCCGACATGCTGCCGATACGAATAGACCGCTGCCTGGTGCGTGGCATGACGCCCCTCAATGCCGGTGTTCTGCCCAATCGCAGTTCGGACCATCACCCTATCACGGTAACACTACGGCTGGATGCACCCGACAGGCACCGCGCCTTCTTTCAGCGACTGGCGGATCGCCGGCAGGTCAAGGCGCTCACAGATAGGGCATGAACAGCCTGACGGCAGCATTACGCGTCTTGCGCCAGGCGCTCAGGCTGTCGAGCGCGTGATGCGTGAGCCGTCCCGCCTTATGCCGTTCCATGAAACTATTGAGCGACTGCGCCACTGACGCACTGTAGATTTCGAGATTGATCTCGAAATTCAGGCGCAGGCTGCGCGCATCGATGTTGCTGCTGCCGACAAAAGACCATTCTTCATCAACGACAAGCAGCTTGGCGTGATTGAAGGGTGGCCTGTTCATCCAGACATGGCACCCTGCCTTCAGGAACGGTGCAAGACTGGCATCGCGGGCATAATCGATCAGTCTGTGATTGCTGCGACGTGGCAGGATGATATCGATCTGCACACCACGCAGGGCGGCGAGGCAGAGCTCCGACACCAGACGCTCATTGGGCAGAAAATACGGCGTCATCAGGCGAACCGAGCGGCGTGACAGGGCGATCGCCTGCAACATGGAGAATTCGATCTTCTCAAGATCGTTATCCGGCCCCGATGTCACGATGCGCATCGGGATATCACCGGCCCGGTCAAGCTCGGGAAACCAGATCTTTCCGTCAAGCTCTTCACCGCAGGTGAAGGACCAGTCACGTGCAAAGGCTTCGGTCAGTTGGTGAACAATCGGCCCCTGAAGCCGGAAATGCGTATCCGCCACCGGATGCTTGATGCGCAGGCGCCGCAGGTTCTCCTCACCGATATTCAGCCCGCCCATGAACCCAGTATGCCCATCGATAACCAGAATTTTGCGATGATTGCGCAGATTGATGAATGGCATCTTCCACGGAAGAAGCGAGTGCATGAACCGCTCACAAGGGATTCCACGCACGCGCAGGGCCTTGTGAATGCCACTGCGGAAATACCCGCCCCCGATACCGTCAACCAGCACACGTACCGCGACACCCCGCGCCTGCGCTGCCACCAGGGCATCCACAAACTGCTCCCCGATTCTATCTGCCCTGAAAATATAGGAACACAGCAGAATCGAGACCTGTGCCGAGGCAATGTCCTGCAGCATGCGCGGATAGATGTTGTCGCCATCATGGAGGCAATCGACGGAATTGCCGCCCAGCAGGGGCCGCTCGGTCAGCTTGCCGATCATCCGCGCCAGGGGGGCGAAATCCCCCTCCATACGCTGGCGCGTATGAAAGGCCGGGCCCCGTCCTCGCCAGTGATGGTCACTCACCAGACGTCGTGCCAGACGCCTGACACGATTGATACCGAACATCAGATAGAGCAGCGCGCCGAAAATCGGCATAAGCCAGCTCACACCGATCCAGCCGGCACAGGCTGCCGTGTTCTGTTTCGTCCGCAGAACATGCAAGGTGACTGCAACAGCAAGACCGAGCCGAAGCAGGATCAGGAAGGCGTCAAGGAGGGTAATGGGCCAGCTCATTTCTCATAACGTTAGCGTATTCGTCCGGAATTAAAAGAGAGACATCTTGCAACCGGAAAAATCATCGTAAAATATGAGAGGGTGATCGTGGGCTAGATCCGTCCGGACTCGGTGTGCAAGGCTTTTGGCTAGCCACAAGGAATGTTGCTGAGCCGCTCGAAAAAGCGTGCACAGCGTTTTCACGGCGCGTCTGTCCTGCCGGGTCAGGATACCGGTTGGACAAGGGTCTGAAGCAAGGCCGGTGCTGGCCTGTCTGGATGGGACGGAAACGCCCTGTGGCACCGGACCGGAATGCGAGGTCCGCAGGCAGCGACCGATGGTCAGGACAATCAGGCTTACGCAATCGATGGCCCTCCCGTGCGGGGGGCGTCACTATCAAGCGTTTTCAGGCAGAGGAGAGAAAGGATGGTTATGTCAGCTCATCGTCCCCAGCTCTTCTACACGACAGAGCCGTCGCCCTGCCCGTATCTCCCCGGCAGGACGGAGCGCAAGGTCATGACCGAGCTGACCGGCAGTGATGTCGACCAGCTTCATGATCGCCTGTCCCGTGCCGGTTTCAGGCGCAGCCACGGCATTGTCTATGCCCCTGTCTGCCATGGTTGTCAGTCCTGTATCCCCATCCGGCTTCCTGTCGCGGAATTCGTGCCGGATCGCACCATGCGCCGGGTGCGCCGGGACCACGCCGATCTTGTTGTGACTGAGCGCCCCATCGTCGCAACCGAGGAACAATATGCCCTGTTCCGGGCCTATCAGGCGCATCGTCATGCCGATGGTGATATGGCCCTCATGGGGCTCGATGATTATCAGTCGATGGTCGAGACCAGCCCGGTCGAAACCAGCCTGTTCGAGTTCCGCTCACGCGATGGTCGTCTGGTCTGCGTGTCTCTTGTCGATATGCTCTCTGATGGTCTCTCGGCGGTCTATACATTCTATGACCCGGCAGACACCCATCGCTCCTACGGCACGGCATCCATTCTATGGCTGATTGCCGAGACGGCCCGACGCAACAAGCCCTATCTCTATCTAGGCTACTGGGTGCCAGGCAGCACGAAGATGGGCTATAAATCACGCTTCAACCCGGCGGAAATTCTTCGCAACGGGCACTGGCACCGACTTGCGGGCGCGCCCTCTGCGGTGTCCTCCACAACGGCAGTCGCGGTATCGAGCCCGAAAGCCGACACCCCTCCCGCCGGGGCCGCCTGAGAACTCAGCTTCTGGTCACGGGCTTGCGGGTCATCCATTGCGGGGCAGCCTTGCCCTGATCCGCTCGTTTGCCGACGATCGACGCAAGATCGGCGTCACTGCGCGGCTTTTGCCCCTCATGCCAGACCAGACCTGTTTCCGAGGCAAAGACCCGCAGATCGACGATGCGCTGACCCGGCGGGAGCTTCTGGATCGTGACACCCATGCCCTTTGTCATTTCGGGCAGGGCATCGAGAGCAAAGGATAGCGCCTTGCGGTTGCTGCCCATGGTGATGATCTGATCACCTGTAACGGCCACGCAGAACCCGGCGCGGTCACCGTCACGCAGCGTCAGGACTTGTTTGCCCGTCCGTTTTTCAGCCGCCATATCAGCGTCACGCACAATCATGCCGCGTCCGTTTTCGCTGGCCAGAACGTGACGGCCGGACTCATCGATCACAAAGAAAGAGACGATATCCTCATCCTGAGGCAGATCGACCAGAACGCGAATGGGCTGCCCAAAGCCACGCCCACGCGGCAGGTCAGCCGCCTTGAGCGTGAAGGCCCGACCGCCACTCACCAGGATACAGAGGCGATCGGTGCTCTGACACTCGAGCGACAGCCCGAACGCGTCACCTTCCTTGAACTTATGACTCTCGGGGTCGATCCCATGTCCCTTCACGGCCCTCACCCAGCCCTCACGTGAAAGAAGCACGGTCAGGGGCTCACGATCGACCTGTATGGCGGCACTAAGGTCGATCGGTGCGGGCGGTGCCGCAATCAGGGTGCGTCGGGTGCCAAGGGCGCCCTCGCCAAAGCTGGCGGCTGTCGCGTCGAGTTCCTTGCCGATACGGGTCCAGCGTTTGCGCTCACTGCCCAGCAATCCTTCGAGCCCGGATTTCTCCTTGAGAAGCGCATCGCGCTCCTTGCGTATCTCGATCTCCTCAAGACGACGCAGCGAGCGCAGGCGCATATTCAGCACATATTCGGCCTGCAGATCCGTCAGGCTGAACACACGCATCAATTCGGGCTTGGGCTCGTCGCTTTCGCGAATGATGCGGATGACTTCATCAAGGTTGAGATAAACGGCCAGAAACCCTTCGAGGATTTCGAGACGACGCTCAACTGCGTTCAGACGATGCTGAGAACGGCGAACGAGAACGATCTCGCGATGGTCCAGCCATGACTGGATGACTTCACGCAGTCCCATCACCCGCGGCACGCGATTGGCGTCCAGCACGTTCATGTTCAGGCTGAAACGGCTCTCCAGCGGCGTAACACGAAAGAGCGTTTCCATCAGCACTTCCGGCTCGATCCCCTTGGTCTTGGGTTCGAGGACAAGGCGGATATCGGTCGTGCTTTCATCGCGTATATCGGCAAGGAGCGGCAGCTTCTTCTGCTCCATCAACTCCGCGATCTGCTCGATCAGGCGCGATTTTTGCACCTGATAGGGAATCTCGGTCACGATCACGGTCCAGGTGCCGAAGCGTCCCTGTTCGACTTCCCATCGTGCGCGGGTACGGAAACTGCCGCGTCCGGTCTCGTAAGCCGTGACCATGCTGGCAGGGTCCTCAATCAGCACACCACCTGTGGGGAAGTCAGGTCCCGGCATGAACTGCATTAGGGCCTCGACGGGCGCCTGCGGGTTCTCGATCAGATGACGCGCGGCACGGCAGATCTCGGCGGCGTTATGCGGGGGAATACTGGTGGCCATGCCAACCGCGATCCCGGCCGCGCCATTGGCCAGCAGGTTCGGAAAAGCGCCGGGCAGGACTACGGGCTCGGCATCCTCATTGTCATAGGTCGGACGGAAATCGACCGCGTCATCCTCGATGCCTTCCAGCAGGGCCTTGGCCACAGCGGTCAGCCGGGACTCCGTGTAACGCATGGCGGCCGCGTTATCGCCGTCGATCGAACCGAAATTGCCCTGCCCTTCGACAAGCGGATAACGCACCGCGAAGTCCTGGGCGAGGCGGACCAGCGCCTCGTACACGGCTGCGTCGCCATGGGGATGGAACTTACCGATCACGTCACCCACGACGCGGGCGCATTTCTTGAAACCCGCCGTCGGATCCAGCTTGAGCTGCTGCATGGCGTAGAGGATGCGCCGATGCACAGGCTTCATACCATCGCGCACATCGGGCAACGAACGCGCCATGATGGTAGACATGGCATAGGCAATATAGCGCTCGCTCAGCGCATCTGCGAGTTTGGTATCCTCGATATGTCCTGCCAGATCCTGACTCATGCCACGCCCTTTCGTTTCAGGGCAGATAAGGCGGCGCGGCGCGGCCTGTCCAGTGCAAATACCCCGTTTTTGTTCCCGGTCCCTCTTGGCACGCTTCAGCGGGTAGCCGCCCCTGCGTCATCTGCTCAGAGAAAAGCCTGAGCGCGATCAGGTCTGATAAATATGGCTGTCAAGGCAGGCTAATTACAACTTTATGTGTCAGGCACCGTTTATCGCTCTCCTCATCTCGTGAAAGACAGCGATAATGACCCTGACAGTTCTCTGGCTGACAGCCCTGATCATGTTTGCCGGTGGGACGGCGCTGCTGCTGCTTGGCAAACGGCGTACCGAAACCGAAGGGGTTATGAGCCTTGCCCACGGTATCGTCCCCATCATCGCAGGTTGTTTGTATGTCGCCATGGCGACAGGCCAGGGCGCAGTGCTCCTGCCGACGGACGCCACACTCGCAGGCGCCGCCAGCACGACCCGCATCTTCTGGTTCGGCCGCTATATCGACTGGGTGTTTACAACCCCGCTTCTGCTTGTCGGTCTCGGGTTTCTTGGCATGTTCCGCGGCCGCAAGCGAGCCGATCTGCTACTGGGTGCCGTCACAGCCGACGTGATCATGGTCATCACTGCCTTTGCCTTCAGTGCCTCGGAAAACGTGGTGAGCCGCTGGATCTGGTTCGTGCTTTCCTGCGTGGCGTTTCTCGGTGTGTATTATGTCATCTGGGTCTCGCAGCTTCAGGCCAATCGCCTCGAGCGGCCTGAAGTGCAGACGGCCTATATCCGCAGCGCCACCATCCTTTCGGTGCTCTGGATGGTGTACCCGATCATCCTCGCCCTCTCGCCTGACGGCCTCGGAATCGTGCCGGACTCGGCAAGCGTACTCATCATCGCCATCACGGATGTTCTGGCGAAAGTCGGGTTTGGTTTCCTCAGCCTGTCCGATGACCGTAAACTGACCACGGTCTGATGATGTCTGGCCCGGCGTGACATTTATGACATTGACCGGGCCACGCGATTTCTTCGCCCCCCTCTATTGGGGCGGCGCGGGAATTTGCGCCGCTGCCGCGATCCTCACCGATAATGTGCTGATTAGTCTCGCCACCATCATCATCTTTGGTCTCCCACATGGTGCGCTTGATGGAGAGATGGCACGACAAGCGTTGCGCCCCCGTCTCGGGTATCTCTGGTTTCCTGTTTTTGCGTTGCCTTATCTCGCGCTTGTCGGGCTCGTGCTCATCGCCTGGCATATCGAGCCGTTACTCACGCTCAACCTGTTTCTGGCTCTGTCCATCTGGCATTTTGGCAGTGAGATGCGCGAAGACGGTTCTTCTCTGCTCGCCGGGTTTGTCCTTGGGGGGGCGCCACTAATCCTTCCCTGCGTATTTCAGCCAGAGGCCACCGCAGCGCTACTGAGCGCCATGGCGCCGCCTGTTCATCTCATCATGCCGCCATTATGGCTGATCGTTCTGTTTCCCGTCTGGGCCCTCTGCGTCAGCGCGTGGTTAGGCGTCAGTCCTCCCGCGACACGCATGAGGCGCTTATGGTCGCTGTTCGGGCTGATTGTCCCGTTCGCGTTGTTGCCGCCGCTGCAAGCGTTCATGATCTATTTCGTGTTCCAGCACGCGCCGGCGCATATCGAATCGCTCATAGCTGACTGTCGCTGGTGCCGTCTCAGTTCAGCGGGTCACGCATTCTATCGCAGCCTGCCGCTCACATTTGCCTCGCTAGGCATCGGGGCCGTCATGGTGCCGTTCTACGCAGGGCCGCTGGCACCGCGAATGATCGCTGTCACGTTCCAGCTTCTGGCCGCTCTGACGCTGCCCCACATGATATTCGATTATCTGATAGGAAGGGCCCCGGCGCTCCGCGAAGCCCGGGCACCTATACCGGGGGATTTTCCTGCACGGCCTCACGTGCATCCGCCAGTGCCCTGACACGCATCTCCAGACGCTCGCGCGCACCGGGGACAGGTTTGTGCTGGGAGCCGAAAAGATGGCGCGAGAGGAAATGTCCCGTCAATGCCAGCCCCTCAGCCCAGAGGGCGGGATCGTTGCCGTCATCCTCAACCCCTTGCGGGGTCAGATAATGAGGGAGTGGCAGGAGACGATGGACCCATTCCCCGGCAGAATCGCGGCTTACAGCGCGTCCCGTTCGCGGTGAGACAAAGGCGAGATCAGTCGTAGCCCCCGAGATGGCACAGCAATCGAGCGTGAGCCCATAACCCAGCGTCGCCAGCAACGCGGTTTCCCAGCGCACATAATCCACCACCGGAGCGGGATCGGACAGCACACAGAACGCCGCGAGATCGCGTACGGTCCGGAGAAAGAAATCGGGATGAGGCTCGCGGTCCGGCAAGGCAGCATCGGCCAGTTCGGCCGCTGACTGAACCAGAGCGAGTTGCAGAGGGCGGTCCAGCAACCTGACGGCTGTTTCCTGAACCATTTCACCGCTCAGATGCCCGAGCTGATCGGACAGGCGGGAGGCATAACGGGCGAGTATCAGATTACCCGGCTGCCAGAGCGCGGCCTGACGGCGTGACGAGCCGCCACGCACCAGACCGGCAATGCGTCCATACTCTTCCGTGAAGAGATGAACCACAGCTCCGCCCTCGCCGTAGCGCCGGGCGGAGAGGACGATTGCGGCACATTCGAAATTCATGTGCTGCAACCAATCCCGTGATCGTTCGACCGATCAGGCGCCAGCGGCAGCGGCCACTTCGGCAGCAAAGTCGCTGGTTTCCTTCTCGATGCCTTCGCCGAGCTGGAAGCGCTCGAAAGCGATCAGCTTGGCGCCGGCCTTCTCGACAACCTTGGACACGCGGGTCTCGCCGTCATGCACCCAAACCTGCTCCAGAAGAACGACTTCTTCGTAGAACTTGCGGATACGGCCTTCGATCATCTTCTCGATGATGGCTTCCGGCTTGCCGGACTCACGAGCCTGCTCGATCAGAACCTGGCGCTCACGCTCCAGAGCTTCCGGATCGACGCTGGCAACTTCCAGAGCAGCCGGACGCGTTGCGGCAACATGCATGCCGATCTGGCGGCCCAGTGTCAGCAGGGCTTCGGATTCCGACGGGGCTTCGACAGCAGCGAGAACGCCGATCTTGCCAACGCCCGGACGCAGCGCGCCATGTACGTAGGAAGCAACGATGCCCGAAGGAACGGTCAGAACCTTGGCGCGACGCAGCGACATGTTCTCGCCGATCGTGGCAATCAGGTGGGTCAGTTCTTCGGCAACCGTGCGGCCCGTAGGCAGCTTGGCCTGCGACAGGGTGTCGAGATCGTCACCGGCATCGAGTGCAGCATGAGCCACGGACTCGACGAATGCCTGGAAGGCTTCGTTACGACCCACGAAATCGGTCTCGGCATTGACTTCGACCATGGCGGCCTTGTTCTTGCCCGAAGCAACAGCCACGAGGCCTTCAGCCGTGGTACGGCCCGACTTCTTGGCAGCCTGCGACAGACCCTTGGCGCGCAGCCAGTCAATGGCGGCATCCATGTCGCCAGCAGCTTCCGTGAGAGCCTTCTTGCAGTCCATCATGCCGGCGCCAGTCTTCTCGCGCAGGTCACGAACGAGGGCAGCAGTGATTTCCGCCATGTTCAAAACTCCTCTTGAGTATTGTCCCGTCAGACCCGATCGGCTGACCGGATGACAATACTCGCCACAATAAAGAACCTGAGCCCCTTCCCGCATCCCGAAAGCGCAGGACAGGCTCTAGGAACGAAACGGCGCGCCGCAGCTTTTCAGCCGGGCACGCCAGAAATTCCGAATGCTGGGGGAGACCTCACGATCTCCCGCACGCATCTCAGGCTTCAGCCGGAGCTTCTGCCGTGGTCTCTTCAACAACCGTCTCGACCGGCAGTTCTTCAGACGCGCCGAAATCGGCACCCGAAGCAGCCATTTCAGCCGAGATGCCATCGAGCACAGCCTGCGACACGAGGTCGCAATAGGTGGTGATGGCGCGGATGGCGTCGTCATTGCCCGGAATCGGGTAGGTCACGCCAGCCGGATTGGAGTTGCTGTCGAGAACGGCAACAACCGGAATGCCAAGCTTGTTGGCTTCCTCAACCGCCAGCTTCTCCTTGTTCGTGTCGATCACGAACAGGATGTCCGGCAGGCCGCCCATTTCCTTGATGCCGCCGAGCGAACGCTCAAGCTTCTCGCGGTCACGGGTGATGTCGAGGATTTCCTTCTTCGTCAGACCATGCGTGTCGCCGGAGAGCATCTCGTCGATCTGGCGCAGGCGCTTGATCGAACCCGTGATGGTCTTCCAGTTGGTCAGCATGCCGCCGAGCCAGCGATGGTTGACGTAGTACTGGCCGCAGCGGGTTGCTGCCTCAGCCACATGCTCGGCAGCAGCGCGCTTGGTGCCGACGAACAGCACGCGACCGCCACCGGCCACCGTGTTGCGAACGGCCTGCAGGGCGCGATCGAGCATCGGAACGGTCTGCTGCAGGTCGATGATGTGAACCTGGTTGCGGACACCGAAGAGATACGGTGCCATCGCCGGGTTCCAGCGACGCGTGTGGTGACCAAAGTGAACGCCGGCTTCGAGCAGCTGACGCATGGTGAATTCAGGCATCGCCATGATGCAAATTCCTGTTCTTCTGGTTGTGCCTCCGTATGACATTGCGCGTTTTCACGGGCACCAGAGAGTCTGTCGTCATACGTGCGAATTGCCTCACTCCCCTACCGGCAACGCCGTCAGAAAAGCCAGACGGGCGCGGTATCGCCTTTTTCGTTCGAAAAGGCAAGGAAGAAGAGCAGGGATTGCCTTAGATCCTCCGCGCACGCGCAAGCGACAAGCCCAACTCTCCCCCATCGTGTGATGCCGCTTGGGTAGAGATCAGAGAGGCTCGCAAGGGTGTGGAAAGGCGATCCCCGGCACATATCACGCGATCTTCGGCGGGCCCTATAGGACGCCGCCCCCTCAGGCCAGTAATGATCGCAAGACGCTCTTTGGTGTGCGAGGGCAAACGCTCGGGATCTGACGACATTGTTCGACCCGGTAATATGCCGAACCATGCTAATCACGAAGGGAAAGTGATTATGCTCGAAAAGAAATTTCACGCGGCAATGGAAAACATCTATCACGAGGGGCTCAAGCTCCAGAAACCTTACAGAGCAACCAGATATTTGCGGCTTGTCAGGGAGTTTGGCGGCAAGAAAGCGGCTGACAGATTATTGGCCACACCCAATCCGTCAGAGGGATTTACCCAGCTCTATCTCCACGGACAGACGGAGAGCCTCACGAAAAGCGTCGAGTACCTTGCCCTGCAATCACCGTGGTCGACACTTTTCACCGAACAGCAGCTTGCTATCGCGCGCGCGAGGTTGAAGAGGTACGGTTGCTCACAGGCATAATTTCTCGGACTCTTGGCACCCGCCGCAGGACACAGCTCTCCAGTAAACGTCGCTCCATGTGCGGCCGCGCTATAACACGGGATCCGATGCAGGTTGGCTATCGCGGATTGCGATGACCTGCATCGCGGTTGTCCCCTTGTGTCGCGCCTTGGGCATCGTCCCCGCTCAAAGATGGTCGATACGCGATACCCCGTGAATGGTGCGCAATTGTTCGCCCAATCGTGGCGTGACCGGGAAGTGTCCGGTCAAGGTCACCTCCACGGCCTTGGTCTCGTCCACAGCGGGTACCAGCACGATCTTGCCGCGCCCCCTGCCCTGGCTGCTGAGAAGATCGCGCACCTTCGTCACAGCTGACGCCTCGCTGATCCATACGCGCATCTCCGAGCTTTCCTGTGCCGCCGCTTTCTCCAGATCCGTCACGTCGTTGGCCGTAATGCGTAATGCATCGCCTTCCAGCTTGAGATCGGCCGTTACCATAACCGCCTGACCAGCCACCAGCAGGTCGCGGCAACGCGACAGCACTTCCGAAAATAGTGTTACTTCGCAACCACCCGTCGCATCGGACAGGCGTACCCATGCCATTTTGCTACCGCTCTTGGTAGGGCGCTCCTTCTTGTCGACCACACAGCCCGCAATACGCACGCGATAAGACCCGTTTTCAGCGGCGGTCATGAGAGTCTGGGATGTCAGCACATTGGCCCGCTTGAGGACCGAGCGATAGGCATCCAGCGGATGCGCCGACATGTGAAATCCGATCGCCTCGGCCTCGGCCGCCAGACGCTCGAATTCGGGCCAGTACTTGGCCTCGGCCAGACGCAGTTCCTCGGGCTCGGCCGAGGCACCGAACAGGCCGATCTGGCCGGAAGCCGCCTCCTGCGCATCGGATTGCGCACGGCGCATGATGATTTCCGAGCTGGCAAAAACGATATGACGCGGCTTGTCGAGGGAATCAAAAGCTCCCGCCTTCGCCAGATTTTCGATCTGGATCTTGTTGAGCTGCTTGGCATCACAACGTGCAGCCAGATCGGCAAGACTGGCAAAGGGCTTGTCGCCACGTGCCTCCACAATGGCCTGCATGGCCGAAAACCCGACGCGCTTGACCGCAGCCAGAGCGTAGCGAATGGCCCAGCTTCCGTCCTCCTGCTTTTCGAGCGAGAAATCGGCCTTCGAGCGATTGATGTCGACGGGAAGCACCTTGATTTTCATCCGGCGCGCTTCCTGACAGAGCGAGGCCAGCTTGTCCGTCTTTTCACGGGCGAGCGACATGCATCCGGCAAGAAACGCTACCGGATGGTTCGCCTTCATCCAGGCTGTCTGATACGAGACGAGCGCATAGGCGGCGGCGTGAGATTTGTTGAACCCGTAATCGGCAAAACGCGCCATGAGGTCGAACACCTCGGCGGCTTTCTCAGGGGTGATTCCGCGCCCAGTCGCGCCTTTGACGAAGATCTCGCGCTGCGTGTCCATCTCGGCGCGGATCTTCTTGCCCATGGCACGACGCAGCAGATCGGCGCCGCCGAGACTGTACCCGGCCATTTTCTGCGCGATCTGCATGACCTGTTCCTGATAGACCATGATGCCATAGGTCTCGGACAGGATATCGCGAATTTCCTCATGGGGCGGCTCCCATGAGGCACCGTGCTTGCGCGCGCAGTAATCGGGGATATTGGCCATCGGCCCCGGACGATAGAGCGCCACCGCCGCAATCAGATCCTCAAGCCTTGTCGGGCGCATCTGCTTGAGAACGTCGCGCATGCCCGCGCCTTCGAACTGGAAGACGCCGCCCGCATCGCCACGGGCCAGCATGTCATAGGTGGGGGCGTCGTCCAGAGGCAGTGTGGCCAGATCGACCTCGATGCCCTGTTGCGCGATAAAATTGATCCCGCGTTTGAGAATGGTGAGCGTGGTCAGGCCAAGGAAGTCGAACTTTACCAGCCCGGCCTGCTCGACGAATTTCATGTTGTACTGTGTGACCAGCATATCGCTCTTGGGATCGCGATAGAGCGGCACAAGCTCGACCAGTTCCCGATCGCCGATCACAACACCTGCGGCGTGAGTTGACGCGTGGCGATAGAGCCCTTCGAGCTGCAACGCGATTTCCATCAGGCGGCGCAGCGCCTCGTCGTTCTCGCGCATTTCCTGCAGGCGCGGCTCGCCATCGATGGCCTGTTTAAGCGTGACAGGCTTGGCCGGATTGTTCGGGATCAGCTCCGCCACGCGGTTGACCATGCCAAAAGGCAGGCCGAGCACGCGCCCGACATCGCGCACGGCGGCGCGCGCCTGAAGCTTACCAAAGGTGATGATCTGCGCCACGCGCTCGCCACCATATTCGGTGCGCACGTATCGGATCACCTCGTCGCGCCGGTCCTGACAGAAATCGATATCGAAGTCAGGCATAGAGACGCGTTCGGGATTCAGGAATCGTTCGAACAGAAGGTTGAACGGCAGCGGATCGATATCGGTAATGGTCAGCGCCCAGGCCACAAGAGAGCCTGCCCCCGACCCACGCCCCGGCCCGACCGGGATATCATGTTCCTTCGCCCATTGGATAAAGTCGGCCACGATCAGGAAGTAACCGGGAAAGCCCATACGCCCGATGATGCCGAGTTCCATTTCCAGACGCTCCTCATAGCGTCTGCGTGTGTCGTCATCGGCCTCCATACGGGACAGGCGCTGGCGTAGCCCCTCTTCCGACATGGCCCGCAATGTCTCTTCCTCGGTCGCGCCCTCATTCACCTTGGGACAGACAGGCAGGAGCGGCGGACGAGTCGAGACCTTCACCGCGCAGCGCTGCGCGATCATGAGCGTGTTGTCGCAGGCCTCCGGTAGATCGGCGAAAAGCGCACGCATGGCATCAGGAGATTTGAACCAGTGCTCAGGCGTGACGCGCCAGCGCTCCTGCTCCGCCATGGTGCGTCCCTGCGCGATGCAGAGCAACGCATCATGGGCTTCATGCATGGCCGGTTTGGAGAAAAAGCACTCGTTGGTGGCGACCAAAGGTAGCCCCAGACGGTCAGCAGCGGCGATCATGCCGGGCTCGACGGCTTTCTCTTCAGGCAGACCATGACGGTGCAGCTCGACAGCCATATGAGCGCCGAAGCTCTCCTGCAAGCGGCGCAGCAGCGTCATGGCCTGATCTTCCTGCCCCTCGGCAAGCAGGCGGAACAATGGCCCACGCGTCCCGCCAGTCAGCAGAAATAGCCCGTCCGCATGAGCGCAGAATGTCTCAAGCAGAATGGCCGGGTCGGAAGGATCGCCCTTGAGGAATCCCTCGGAAGAGAGGAACTGCAGATTGGCAAGCCCCGCCTCATTACGGGCCAGCGCCACCATGGGCTCTGACGGGGCACCGGGCTTGTCGCTGCGCGATGGCAATGCGAGCTGGCAACCGATGATGGGCTGCACGCCCTTACCCGTGCAGTACTGCGAGAATTCAAGCGCCCCGAAGAGATTGCCTGTATCGGTCAACGCCACGGCAGGCATGGCGGATTCAGCGGCCAGAGCCACCAGATCGGGTATGCGTATCGCCCCCTGGCTCAGCGAATAGGCGGAGTGATTACGAAGATGAACGAAGGGGGCATGGGACATGGGTCATGGTCTATCAGACCCGAACGCCCCCTTCATCTCTTTCTTTATCGCGAGACGATCCGCCCATCACGCAGGGTCACGACACGATCCATACGCGACGCCAGCTCCTCGTTATGGGTCGCAATCAACGCGCCCACATTCTCGCTACGAACCGCATGCAGCAACTCGTCAAACACGGCATCGGAGGTATGCACATCCAAATTGCCGGTCGGTTCGTCAGCCAGAAGAAGCTTTGGTTGATTGGCCAGGGCACGGGCGATGGCCACACGCTGCTTCTCTCCACCCGAAAGCTTGCCCGGCAGATTGTGCAGCCGATGCGCGAGCCCGAAACGCGTCAGAAGATCGGTCGCGCGTGATGTCGCATCGCGAGGGGAAACGCCCGCAATATGCTGGGGGAGCACCACATTCTCCAATGCCGTGAACTCGGCGAGAAGGTGATGAAACTGATAGACGAAACCCACCTCGTCGCGTCGTATCTGCGTGCGTGCCGTGTCTGACAGGGAAGCCGTGTCGTGCCCGGCAATGCGCACACTGCCTTCCTGCGGGGCTTCCAGCAGACCGGCGATATGAAGCAGTGTCGATTTGCCCGTACCGCTGGGCGCGACAAGAGCCACGATCTCACCGGGGAACAGATCGAAAGACACGCCCTTCAGGATTTCGAGCGTTTCTTCGCCGGAGCGAAAACGACGCGTCACGTCCTTCAAAGAAAGAACCGGAGCGGTTGCGGAGTTGGTCTCACTCATGGCGCAGCGCCTCGATCGGATCGGTCTTGGCTGCACGCCAGGACGGGTAAAGCGTTGCGACGAAAGACAGGGCAAGCGCCATGACCATAACCTCGATGACCTGCGACCAGATCAGCTTGGCTGGCAGATGTTCGAGATAATAGAATTCCGGGTTGAACAGGCTGGTATGGGTCAGATGCTCCACACCATGCTGGATGCGCTCGATGTTCAGGCAGAATACGACCCCGATCCCGAAACCAATCAGTGTGCCGGACACACCGACCGAGGCGCCGCACATCAGGAAGATGCGCATGACAGCCCCCCGGCTGGCGCCCAATGTGCGCAGCACCGCGATATCGCGCGTCTTGTCCTTGACCATCATAATCATGGAAGAAATCACGTTGAACGCTGCCACCAGGATGATCAGGGTAAGAATGAGGAACATCACGTTCTGCTGCACGGTCAGCGCACCCAGAAACGCGTTATTACTCTGGGTCCAGTCCATCACGCGCAGCCTTGGGTCATCCAGACGCTGGGCGATGGCGCGGGTGACAGGCATCACCTCAAGCGGTTCACGCGTCGCCACCTGAATGAGCGATACTGCATCGGGCATCATCAGGAAGCGCTGGGCAGAGTCCAACGGCATCAGGATGACACTGGTGTCGTAATCATTCACCCCGGCGTCGAACACTATGGCCACATGATAGGCCCGTATGCGCGGCATGGTCCCGAAAGGCGTGGCGCGGCCATTGGGCGAGAGCAGCGTTACCTTGCTGCCAACCGTCAGGCCGGCCCGGGCCGCGAGCGTCGTGCCAACGGCAATCGCATCATCGCCCTGGAAATCAGCAAGTTTGCCATCGGTGATATTATCGCTCAGGGCATGGAGATCGCGCAGGTCAGAGGGGATGATGCCACGCACGACGCCGCCTGTAGAATAATTCCCGGCGTCGATCAGCACCGTCCCTTCCGCCATTGGCGTGACACGGGTGACGTTTTTGACCTCGCGTATGGCGACCACATCATCCTGATAATTGGTGATGCTGTGCCCTGCGCTGAAAATGTTCAGATCGCCATTCAGTCCAAGCACGCGGCCCATCAGGTCGGCGCGAAACCCGTTCATCACCGCCATGACGATGATGAGGGTGGCGACCCCCAGCGCAATGCCGATGAGGGAGAAAATCGCGATGATGGAAACGAAGCGTTCTCCGCGACGGGCGCGCAGATAGCGCCCCGCCACCACGCGCTCGAAGCGGTTGAACATGATCAGGCGGCGTCCTTGCCTGCTGCATGAGTGCCCAGCACCTTCGCAAGTGCTTCTTCCACTGTCAGCTCGAAGCGTTCGCCTGTCGCGCGACGCTTTAGTTCGACCTTGCCTTCCTTGGCGCCGCGCGGGCCGACAATCATCTGCCAGGGATGGCCCATCAGGTCGGCATCGTTGAACTTCACGCCGGCGCGCTCGCCACGATCGTCATATAGGAATGCGTCGGGGGCTGCGGCATAGAGCTGTTCGCACAGCGCATCCACTGCTTCATCGCCGGGCTTCAGGCTAAGAATGGCAGCGCGATAGGGCGCGACCGAGTCCGGCCAGATGATACCGGCCTCATCATGGCTGGCTTCGATAATGGCACCGACAAGGCGCGATACACCGATGCCGTACGACCCCATTTCCGGGAAGAACTGGTTGCCATCAGCACCGCTGACCGAGATCCCCATGGATTCGGTATATTTGGTGCCGAAATAGAAGATATGCCCAACTTCGATACCACGCCCTTCACGGCGACGATCGGCAGGCACGTCTTCCCACGCCTTCTCGTCATGCATCTCGTCAGTCGCGGCATAGAACTTCGTAACGCCGCTGAAAAAGGTCTCAAGGCTGGCATGGTCGGCAATATCGACGGCCTCATGCAGCCAGTCCTGCTCCTCAAGCGCTGCGTCGAAGAACACCCCGCTCTCGCCTGTCGGCGCCAGCACGAGGAATTCGTGGCTCAGATCGCCGCCGATCGGCCCGGTATCGGCCTTCATGGGGACAGCCCGCACGCCCAGACGCTGGAAGGTGCGCAGATAGGCCAGCATCATGCGACGATAGGCAGCAACGGCGTCCTCATAAGACGCATCGAAGGAATAGGCGTCCTTCATGAAGAACTCGCGACCGCGCATCACGCCAAAGCGCGGACGCAGCTCATCGCGGAACTTCCATTGCACATGATACAGCGCTTGCGGCAGCTCGCGATAGGATTTGATGACCTGACCGAAAAGATCGGTGATCATTTCCTCATTGGTCGGCCCGTAAAGCAATTCGCGGTCCTGACGGTCGCGGATGCGCAGCATTTCGGGGCCGTAAGCGTCATAACGGCCAGAGCGCTTCCAGAGCTCGGAAGACTGAACGGTCGGCATCAGCAATTCCTGCGCGCCGATGGCATTCTGCTCTTCCCGCACGATCTGCTCGATATTGCGCAGCACGCGCAGACCAGCCGGAAGCCAGGCATAGATACCCGCCGAAGTCTGACGCACAAGACCAGCGCGCAGCATCAGACGATGCGAGGCAATCTGGGCCTCGGCAGGCACTTCTTTGAGGGTAGGCAGGAAACCGCGGGACAGACGCATCGTGTGTGACCGTTCTAGAAAAGAAAAGTGGCGCGCCTGTTATGGCGCGTTCGTGGCAGATGCTGCGGGATCAGACCCGCAGCAGATGGACATCGACCAGAGGACGCTTCTGCAGCTTGCGTCCCAGCGCGCGGCGCAGCGCGGTCTTGGCCGCATCGCGGAAGGCATCGTCATCCTGACGCAGATCATCAGGGATCTCATCGATGGCATCGGCGAATTCTTCCGAGATGCGCGTGCTCTCGGGATCTTCGGATTCCAGCAGACCGGGCGCGCTGATCTTGGGCATGCCAATCACATAACCCTCGTCATCGACCGCAAAGCTCGCGATGACCATGCCGTTGAACAGCATCTTGCGACGGGCTGCCAGTACGCCGCCGGTCATGGGCAGCAGGCGCCCGCCATCGAGCGCCAGACGACCCGTGGGGGCGGTATCCACCACCTCGGCGTGATCCGGCCCAAGGCGCAGCAGATCACCGTCCTCAAGCAGGATCGCCTCGGCGCCGGTCTCGCGAGCGAGGGCTGCATGAGCGGTAAGATGACGCCATTCACCATGCGTCGGAACGCTCAGCTTGGGACGAACAAGGCTGTAGAGATGACGTAGATCATCTGCCGTGGCATGGCCCGACACATGGACCAGATGATCCTTGTCAGTCAGCACAGTGGCGCCGCGTCGGGTCAGGTTGTCCTGCACCGCCATGACGGCCTGCTCGTTGCCAGGGATCATGCGTGAGGAATAGATGACCGTATCCCCCTCACCCAGCGAAATGTTCGGGTGAACATCCGAGGCAATGCGCGACAGCGCCGAGCGGGGTTCGCCCTGGCTGCCCGTGATGATCATCAGCAGGCGGTTATCCGGAACCGAATTCGCCTCGCGCTCGTCCAGGAAGGGCGGAATATCCTGCAGATAACCACATTCGCGGGCCGCAACCTCGAGATTGCGCAAAGAACGCCCGACAACCATTACCTGACGTCCGGCCGCCTTGGCTGCACGTGCGATGCTCTCGACACGCGCGACGTTACTGGCAAAACAGGTGATCGCGACACGGCCATGCAGCGTCTTGATCAGATCGGCCATGGAATCACGCACCTGGCCTTCCGTACCGGAAATCCCGTCACGGAAGACATTGGTGCTGTCGCACACCATAGCCAGAACGCCCTCGTCACCCACGGCCTTGAAGGCGTCGAGATCCGTCAGGGGGCCAACCACAGGCTCACGATCGAGCTTGAGGTCGCCAGTATGTACGATCGTGCCGTAAGGCGTGCGCAGAACGAGCGCCTGCGCCTCGGGCACCGAATGGGTAACATTGATGAATTGCAGATCGAACGGCCCGACCGCGAAATGCCCGCCCATCGGGATGGTGTGGATCGTTACCTGCGACAGCAGATGCGCTTCTCCCAGCTTGCGTCGAAGCACAGCGCTCGCGAAAGGCGTGGCATAGATCGGGCAGCGCAATTGCGGCCAGAGATGCGCGACAGCACCTAGATGGTCTTCATGCGCATGGGTAATCACAAGTCCACACAGGCTCTTGTGCCGCTCGGCAATGAAGAGCGGGTCAGGCATGAGAATTTCAGCCTCAGGCGTATCATTGCCCGAAAAGCCGATACCGCAGTCAATGGCGAGCCACTTGCCGTCGAGGCAATAGAGATTGAAATTCATCCCGATCTCGCCCGTCCCGCCCAATGGCAGGAAGGCCAGACCTTTTTCAGTAATGCTCATAAATTAATCCTAGATAGAGACAAAAAATACACCTTCATCCTGGTGCCGGAATAAATTCGCCAGTGGCGTTGCGCGCAGCAAGCAAGCGCAGGCCATCCAGCGTGAGAGTTGGAGCCACATGCTGGAACAGATCTGTTCCCTCGGAAAAAAGCGGGGCCAGTCCCCCTGTCGCGATCACCTTGATCGGTGAGGCCATCTCAAGCGCGATGCGCGAGACGATCCCTTCCACCAGACCGACATAACCCCAGAAAAGACCTGAGCGCATGGCAACCGTAGTGCTGCGCCCAATGGCAGAAGATGGACGCCCGACACTGATACGGGGCAGACGCGCTGCTGCCTGATGCAGGGCCTCGAGCGAGAGATTGACCCCGGGTGCAATCGCCCCCCCACAAAAGGCGCCCTCGCTATCCACCACATCGAAAGTCGTCGCTGTGCCGAAATCAACCACCACCAGCGGACCGCCGAAGAAGTGCTGCGCCGCCAGCCCGTTGAGCCGCCTGTCCACGCCCACCTCGGCCGGGGTATCAACCTTGACGGGACATCCCCAGTCGAGCGCGTTATTGGCGATCAAGGGCTCGATATCGAGCCATTCGCGGCACAGACGGCGCAGATGGTAAAGCGCAGCTGGCACGACGGTGCCGATAATCGCACGCGATATTGCGCGGTGATTGAGATTGGATAATTCGATCAGGCCGAGAAGCCAGACAGCGTATTCATCAGAGGTCCGCTGGTCATTCGTCGATATACGCCAGGTGCCACGCCACTCCTTGCCGTCATGGACAGCAAAAACAATGTTCGTGTTACCAGCGTCGACAACGAGGAGCACAGACCGTCCTTCACCCAAGCAGTAGAATATCCCCCGCCGCGACCGTCTGAACCTCGTTCTGGTCGGTCTGCAAGACCAGCCGACCGCACTCATCGAGACCCGCGAAGAAACCCTCTATATAGTCTCCACCCCTCTGGACCGCAAGCCGCGAACCCGGCTCATGCGCCCGATCAAGCCAGGCCTGCCGAATGGGCGCAAAGCCTCGACGCTGCCAGAGATCGAACCAGAATGAGAAACACGTCAGTATCTGGCGGGCTAGATCGGCGGGGCCAACCTGCCCTCCCAGCGCTGAGAGTGCGACCGTCTGGCGCCCTGCAATATCCGGCGCGGTCTTCAGGTTGGCACCAATGCCGATGACAATCCATTCGGAACCGGTCACACCGCCGCGCTCTATCAGCACGCCAGCCAGTTTGGCTCCATCGCATAGAATATCGTTGGGCCACTTGATCCGCAGAGCCGCAGACGGCGCGCAGGCAGAGAGAGCGTCGTGAAGAGCCACGGCAACCATGAACGGCATGGCCTGCACGAGGTCGTTTACCCGAGCATCACGACATATGAAGGAGAAAGATAGGTTTCCGCTGGGGGCGTCCCACTGACGCCCGCGCGTCCCGCGACCGGCCGTCTGACGGTAGGCAAGGACGGCTCTGCCATGGGCAGCACCATTTTCCGCTTCGTTTTTGCAGTAATCGGAGGTGGAACCGAGCGTCTCATGACACTCAAGGGTCCAGATGAAGCCTGACTGGAAGCTCATCGATCTTCCAAAAGCTGAGGAATGGTGGGCGATGACGGGATTGAACCGCCGACCCTCTCGGTGTAAACGAGACGCTCTACCGCTGAGCTAATCGCCCTCAGGGCAGACGGTCGAATCGCCGCCTGCCGTGGGAGAGGGGATACGTTAACTTACAGCATCCTTCAAGCCCTTGCCGGGACGGAAACGTACAGAAACCGACGCGGGAATGTCGATTTCTTCGCCAGTGCGCGGGTTACGCCCTTTGGCAGCCTTGCGTGTTGCCGTTGCAAACGAACCAAATCCGACCAGACGCACTTCCTGCTTGCGTGCGAGCGCCTCTTCGATGCTCGCAAACAGCGCCTCAACGACATCCCCGGCCTTCGCCTTGGGCAGATCGGTCTTTTCTGCAACCGCAGCAATGAGCTCCTGCTTGTTCAGCGGCTTTTCCATCTCGTATCCTCGCAGAGTTCCTGAATAACCGATCATCCGCCACAGGCGGTGCTACAAGCAAGGCACTATGAAGGCGTTTTCCCTAACGTCAACCGCGCTGAGGCCTGCAAACCGGGCGGTTTCACGCTTTGGCCCGCACTGCGACTTTCCTGCCATGAATACGACAATGGCCGCCCCTGAGGGCGGCCACTGCGTTAGTCCGGTCAATCTGATGAAATGGGAAGGATCACGCCTCCCCTACCCTTAGTGTGGCAGCTGGCTGGAGAGATTGTCCTTCCCCAGCGCGGCCGGCACATCATCCTCTTCATCCCACTCGATTGCCTCCGGCGGCCGCACCAGTGCAGACGCTAGAACCTGATCGACATGCGATACCGGAATGATCTTGAGCGCGTCCTTCACATTGGCCGGAATCTCTGCGAGATCCTTTTCATTATCCTTGGGGATAAAGACCGTCGTGATTCCGGCGCGTGTCGCCGCGAGCAGCTTTTCCTTAAGACCACCGATCTCGAGCACGCGTCCACGCAGGGTGATTTCTCCTGTCATCGCTACATCGCGACGGATCGGAATACCCGTCATGACGCTGACAATCGACGTTGCCATGGCGACACCGGCAGACGGACCATCCTTGGGCGTTGCCCCTTCCGGAACATGCACATGGATGTCACGCTTCTCAAAGATCGTCGGCTTGATGCCAAAGGACTGGGCTCGTGAGCGCACATAGGAAACGGCTGCAGAAACACTCTCCTGCATCACCTCTCCCAGCTTGCCCGTTGCCTTTACGTGTCCCTTGCCGGGCAGCATAACGCTCTCGATTGTCAGGATCTCGCCACCGACTTCCGTCCAGGCAAGGCCGGACACCATGCCGACCAGATCCTCGCTCTCAGTCTCACCGTGCTTGAAACGACGGATGCCGGAGAACTCGCCGAGATTTTCCGCCGTAACCGCAATGGTCTCGACTGAACTCGTCACGAGGCGCTTGACCACACGACGCGCAATCTTCGCGATTTCGCGCTCCAGATTACGTACGCCGGCTTCACGCGTGTAATGCTGGATCAGGCTGCGCAGGGCGTCATCGCTGATCGACCACTCATGCGGCTTCAGATTATGCGCTTCAGCCTGCTTGCCCACCAGATGACGACGCGCGATCTCGACCTTCTCATCTTCGGTATAGCCCGATAGACGAATGATCTCCATGCGGTCCAGCAGAGGCTGGGGCATGTTGAGGCTGTTGGCCGTCGTCACGAACATCACGTCCGACAGATCGTAATCGACCTCGAGATAATGATCGTTGAACGTGCTGTTCTGCTCCGGGTCCAGCACCTCGAGAAGCGCGGAGGACGGGTCGCCGCGCCAGTCAGAGCCCATCTTGTCGATCTCGTCCAGCAGGAATAGCGGGTTCGACGTCTTGGCTTTCTTCATGCCTTGGACGATCTTACCCGGCATCGAGCCGATATAGGTGCGACGATGCCCGCGAATCTCGGACTCATCGTGCACGCCACCCAGCGACATGCGCACATACTGACGGCCCGTTGCTTTCGCAATTGACCGCGCCAGCGAGGTCTTGCCCACACCCGGCGGCCCTACGAGGCACAGGATCGGCCCCTTGAGCTTCTGCGAGCGCGTCTGGACCGCGAGATATTCAAGGATGCGCTCCTTGACCTTCTCAAGACCATAATGCTCGGATTCGAGCACTTCCTCTGCCGCGGCGAAGTCCCGTGAGACCTTCGAGCGCTTCTTCCAGGGGATGGACAGGATCCAGTCGAGGTAATTGCGCACCACTGTGGACTCAGCCGACATCGGGCTCATGCCGCGCAGCTTGCGCAGCTCGCCAATAGCCTTCTCGCGGGCTTCCTTGCTCAGGCGGGTCTTGGCGATGCGCTCTTCAATTTCAGCCGTTTCATCACGGCCGTCCTCACCCTCACCCAGCTCCTTCTGAATCGCCTTGAGCTGTTCGTTCAGATAATATTCGCGCTGGGTCTTCTCCATCTGCCGCTTGACGCGGTTACGGATTTTCTTCTCGACCTGCAGGACGCCGATTTCCTGCTCCATGTGAGCGAAAACCTGCTCCAGCCGCTTGCTGACCGAATTACCCTGCAGAATTTCCTGCTTCTCGGCAATTTTCAGGTTCAGATGGCTCGCAATCGTATCGGCCAGCTTCGAGAGGTCCTCGATCTGGTTGAGCGACACCATGACTTCAGGCGCGATCTTCTTGTTGAGCTTGATATACTGCTCGAACTGCGAGATCGCGGTGCGACCAAGGGCCTCAGCCTCGCTGCCCGTCTCAACCTCGTCCTGTACGTCCTCGATCTCGGCCTCGAAATGGCCGTCAACATCATGAAATTCCTTGATGCGGGCACGGCGGATGCCTTCGACAAGAACCTTTACGGTGCCGTCGGGCAGTTTCAGTAGCTGCAGGATCGTGGAAACGGTGCCGAAACGATAGATATCCTCGGCCGGCGGATCATCCTGGGAGGCGTTCTTCTGGGCAACAAGCAGGATCTGCTTGCTGTCACGCGTGACAGCCTCAAGCGCACGGACGGATTTCTCGCGCCCGACGAAAAGCGGCACGATCATGTGGGGGAAAACAACGATATCGCGCAGAGGCAGGACAGCGATCGTCTCGACCGGCTTTGTCTTGGCTTTGGCCTCTTCTGCCTTTGCTGCGGTGTTCAGCTTGCTCACCGCAGTTTTCCTCTTTTTTTCAGTCATGAAATCCTGATCTCCTTGAGGACGATCTCAATGCGGCCACCCGTAAGTCTGGCGTGGCCGGCATCGCATCTTTGCTGCCTGAAAAGGCAGTATCCCCTTTATGTGAGGATGAAGGGCTGGTGCGGCAAGCCAGCCCCAGAGTTTTTACCTGATTGACTCAGGCAGATTGTTCAGCGGGTTCTGCAGCCTTGCCCTTGCCGTAGACATACACGGGCGCAGCACGGTTCTCGGCGACATCCTTGTTGATGACGACCTCTTCCACGCCATCAAGGCCCGGAAGATCGAACATGGTGCCAAGCAGGATGGCTTCCATGATCGAGCGCAATCCACGCGCACCGGTTTTGCGGGCAATGGCGCGCTGGGCGATCTGCACCAGGGCATCATCGGTGAAGGTCAGTGCCACGCCTTCCATCTGGAACAGGCGCTGATACTGCTTGACCAGCGCATTCTTGGGCTTCGAGAGAATAGCGACCAGCGTCTCCTCGTCGAGATCCTCAAGCGTCGCGACAACCGGCAGACGACCGATGAATTCCGGGATCAGACCGAATTTCAGCAGGTCCTCAGGCTCGACGTCATGAAGCACGGCGCCCAGACGACGATCATCAGGATTCTGCACATCAGCCCCGAAGCCGATGCCCGAACCCTTGCCACGGGCAGAAATGATCTTGTCCAGCCCCGCGAATGCGCCACCGCAGATGAAGAGCATGTTCGTGGTATCCACCTGCAGGAACTCCTGCTGCGGATGCTTGCGTCCACCCTGCGGGGGAACAGAAGCCACGGTCCCTTCCATCAGCTTCAGCAGCGCCTGCTGCACACCCTCACCGCTCACATCGCGGGTGATCGAGGGATTGTCTGACTTGCGGGAGATCTTGTCGATCTCGTCGATATAGACAATGCCGCGTTGAGCCCGTTCGACATTGTAATCGGCAGCCTGCAGGAGCTTGAGGATGATGTTCTCGACATCCTCGCCCACATAACCGGCTTCAGTCAGGGTTGTGGCGTCGGCCATGGTGAACGGCACGTCGAGGATACGTGCAAGCGTCTGTGCCAGAAGCGTCTTGCCAGAACCGGTCGGGCCGATGAGCATGATATTGGACTTTGCAATCTCGATATCATTGCTCTTCTGGGCATGAGCCAGACGCTTGTAATGGTTGTGCACAGCCACAGACAGCGCACGCTTGGCAATGAACTGACCGATCACGTAATCATCGAGAACCTTGCAGATCTCTTTCGGAGTTGGCACCCCGTCACGTGACTTTACGAGATGCGTCTTGTGCTCTTCACGGATGATATCCATGCACAGCTCAACGCATTCATCACAGATGAAAACGGTTGGACCGGCAATCAGCTTGCGCACCTCGTGCTGCGATTTGCCGCAGAACGAGCAATACAGGGTGTTTTTCGAATCGCCGGTCTTGTTATTCATCGCTGCTCCTCCTCCCCGATCCGGCGCATCAGTGATGACGCCCCGACAGGGGGAACTTCAAACTTAAGCCAGGCGACAGAAGCCCGGCAAGCCCCTCCGGCAAGAGGCAATAATTGGATACCTGGAGGCAATCACAGGACAGGATTGCCCGTTCGCCGCGTAGGGCCCGGCAGGAGGGCCGGACCTCGCAACCGGAGAGCAAGGGCTTTAGCCCGGCTCGGCAACACTCTTGGGGCGTGCCTGAACAACCTCATCGACAAGACCGAAGGCCTTTGCTTCATCTGCCGAGAGGTAGGAATCACGCTCAAGCTTCTGCTCGATTTCCTCAAGCGTACGACCGGTGTGATGACGGTAGATCTCGTTGAGGCGCTTGCGGATTTCGAGGATCTCGCGGGCCTGGATCTCGATATCTGATGCCTGGCCCTGAGCGCCGCCTGAAGGCTGATGCACCATGACGCGGGCATTGGGGAGGCAGAACCGACGTCCCTTCTCACCGGCTGCAAGCAGCAGCGAACCCATCGATGCCGCCTGACCGATGCACACCGTGCTTACGGGGCAGCGGATGTACTGCATCGTGTCGTACATCGCGAGGCCGGCTGAAACCACACCACCGGGGCTGTTGATGTAGAACGAGATTTCCTTGCTCGGATTGACGCTCTCCAGATAGAGAAGCTGAGCCGAGATGACAGCGGCCACCTGGTCGTAAACCGGACCTGTCAGGAAGATGATCCGCTCCTGAAGCAGGCGGGAATAGATATCGAAAGCGCGTTCGCCGCGTGACGTCTGCTCGACGACCATCGGTACGAGCGCGTTGTTGAAGATCTCGACAGGATCGCGATCCCTCATGGCCATTTCCGTTCCTAACTGGCACCGGCCCCATCAGGGCCGGTGTGTGACTTCTCTCATCTTGGTATGGCCACCATGAACGCCTAGAGCCCGTCCGTCAAAAAACGAACGGACTCCAGACATTTCGGCGCGAATCAGACGATCAGAGATCGGCAGGCGGGATTTCTGCCAGCTCTTCCGGCGTGACTTCCTTCTCGGTGACCTTGGCCAGCTCGATCAGATAATCGACAACCTTGTTTTCGAGAATCGGGCCACGGAGACCATCGGCTGCCTGCGGGTTCTTGCTGAAGAACTCGAAAACGGCCTGTTCCTGACCGGGGTAGCGCATGGCTTCCTGACGGACAGCCTGCATCAGCTCCTCACGGGTCACCGTGATTTCCTTGGTGCGGCCGATTTCTGCCAGCAGCAGACCCAGCTTTACGCGACGCTCGGCAATCTTGCGGTAGTCGGCGCGCAGGGTCTCTTCGTCCTTGCCCGCGTCTTCCTCATCCATCTCACCCGAAGCGCGATCCTGCTCGACGCGCTGCCAGATCTGGCCGAACTCGCTCTCGACCATGCTCCCGGGCGCTTCGAAATCGGTCTTGCCCGACAGGGCGTCCAGCAGCTCGCGCTTGATGCGCAGACGCGACAGCTGGCCGTATTCGCCCTCAGCCTGCTTGACGATGATGTCACGCACCTGAGCGATGTTCTCGAAGCCGATCTTCTTGGCCAGCTCATCATCAAGCGCCGGATCAACCGGGGTCTTGAGCGCATTCGCCTTGATGTCGAATGTTGCTTCCTTGCCAGCCAGTTCCTTGGCCTGATACTCGGCGGGGAACGTGACCGTGATCACCTTCTCTTCGCCAGCCTTCATGCCTTCGAGCTGCTCGGCAAAGCCAGGGATGAAGCCGTCGCCACCGATCTCGACATTGACGTCCTGCGCCGTGCCACCGTCGAAGGGCGTGCCATCGAGCTTGCCTACGAAATCGCAGTTCACAACGTCACCCGTGCGGGCGGCGCGATCTTCCTCGATCGTCTCGAAGCTGCGCTGACGCTTCGCCAGCTCGGCCAGAGCCTTGTCGATGGTCTCGTCGCTCGGCTTAGCCGTCAGGCGGGTCAGTTCGAGACCCGACAGATCCGGCACGGCGATTTCGGGCAGGACTTCCAGCTCGATCTTGAAAACGAGATCGCCTTCGCCTTCACCACCGGAAACAAGTTCGACCTTGGGCTGCACGGCAGGGCGCAGCTTGTTGTCTTCCAGAACCTTGTTGGTGGAGTCGTTGACAGCCTGCTCCATGATCTCGCCGTTCAGCGCGGCGCCATAGCGCTGCTTGACGAGCGATGCGGGCACCTTGCCGGGGCGGAAGCCGGGCAGATTGATCGTGCGGCCGAGCTCGGCGAGACGAGCGGCACGTCGCGCCTCCAGATCGCCAGCCGGCACAGTGACGGTAAAGCCGCGCTTCAGACCTTCGGATTGCGTTTGGGTAACCTGCATCTGTCAGGCGATCCT
Source organism: Asaia sp. SF2.1 (assembly GCF_000505765.1). Lineage (NCBI taxonomy): Bacteria > Pseudomonadati > Pseudomonadota > Alphaproteobacteria > Acetobacterales > Acetobacteraceae > Asaia > Asaia sp. SF2.1. Next base: position 406,688 of record NZ_AYXS01000001.1, read on the forward strand.
CTATTGACCGGGTTGCCATCGGGGCCCTGCGCCCGGCTTCATCGCAGCACAGGCAAGGCAGGAAGCCCCGACTAAGGAGAAAATTTTTTGGTACGGGCGGAGGGACTTGAACCCCCACGACTTGCGCCACCAGAACCTAAATCTGGCGTGTCTGCCAATTCCACCACGCCCGCACACTCGGATCAGAGTAAACTGAGCCGTCAAGCGCGCCGCTTTACAGCAAGATCAATCGTTTCACAAGACGGGGTGCTCCACGACATGCCCATAAGCTTTCACACCTGCGCGTGCGCGGCAGCATGAACGGCGATTGCCAGCGCCCGCGCATCACCAAGATGAGTATCCAGCGCCTCGACAACAGGCCAGTTGCCAGCCTTCATCCCTGCCTCACCATGCAGCCACGCCCCGGCACAACTGGCTTCCCAGGCCGGCATACCTGCCGCCAGCATCGTGGCAATCACACCGGCCAGCGTGTCTCCGGAGCCTGCCGTGGCCAGTGCCGGACTCGCATGATCGTTGAGCATCACCCGCCCATCCGGCGCCGCGATAATGCTCACAGCCCCTTTGAGAAGCACTACGCAATCGAGCTTTTCCGCCGCTGCACGTGCGGCCTGGACCAGATCACTGCCGGGCGCACCGAATAACTTTGTAAATTCTCCGATATGGGGCGTGATGACCGACACGCCGCACAGCTTTTCCGGAACGCCATCCGCCCAGCCAAGTGCTCCGGCATCCGCAAGAACGATACGACCAGCGCGGAGCAGGCTCGGCAAGGCCGCCTCTACTTCCTCAGGCGTCAGTCCCGGACCGCAAAGCCAGACCTTGCGCCGTTCATCCTCCAGCAAAGACGGCAGTGGCGCATCGTCGATCACCAGTCCGGGCGCACCCAGGCGATAAGCCTGCGCAGCTTTGCCAGCACTGATCCGCACGAGCCCGGCCCCACTTGCCCGTGCACCCGCTGCCGCGAGACGTGTGGCGCCGGGCATGACCGCCCCGCCACAAAGACTGACGACGCCGCGACTATATTTATGATCACCCGGCGACATGGCCGGAATGGCCCAGAGCGCGGGATGGTTGAGCCACATGTCCGGTGCGGCGTGCGCCACGCAATCTTCCGGCATGCCGATATCCGCACAGATCACCTCCCCGCAGATCGATCGGGCAGGATAGAGCACGTGTCCCGGTTTAGGCCGCACGAACGTTACACTCATGAGGTAATCCGGCACCTCACGGGAGGCACTATCATTGGTCAGCAACTCGCCAGTGCGACCGTTCACAAAGCTTGGCAGATCGATCGCCACCAGCTTTTTCGCGCTGGCCAGTACGGTCATCACATCGTCCGATGGCGCCCGATCAAGCCCGGCTCCAAAAACAGCATCGATCACCAGATCGGCGCGTGCCGCGCTTTCCTGATCAAAAGCGACATGCCTGCCATGAAAGCGCGCCGCTGCCTGAGCGGCTACGGTGCCTGCGCGAGGCGTAGCCATCGCCGCCACCTGAACCGGCCACCCGGCGCGCTCGAGATAGCGCGCCGCCACATAGCCATCGCCTCCATTATTGCCGGGCCCACACAGGACCAGCACACGGCACGGGGCGAACCGCGCTCTGACGGCCTGCGCTACTGCCCATCCAGCACGCTCCATCAACGCCTCGATGCCAATGCCGTGGCTCGCCATTTCATCCATTGCGGCACACTGGGCAGGATCCGGCAGGCAGAAACGTAGCGGCAAGGCTGTCATGAATTCACTCCACTGTTGATGATTTCGCGCATACTGCTAGGGAACGTCGCAGCAACCCCGTGTATTCATGATGCCGCCCTTTTGAGGGCTGGTTCATGCGCGAACCGACCCGTTATGGAGCCCCCATGTCGAACCCGTTTCTCTGGAGCCTCGTTCTCGCCATCCATCTGTTATGCATGGCGTACTGGATTGGCGGCGGTCTCTATGCAGCCATTGTGAGCCGCAGCACCGTGGCCCTTTTGGAGCCCGCACAGCGCCAGAACGTCCAGATGCAGCTCATTGCGCGCTATTTTCGTACCCTGCTGCACATCATCCCGACCGCGCTGGTGACGGGGTGGCTGCTTGTCATTCATACGGGTGGCTTTGCGAATATGAGCCTGCCGATCAACCTCATGCAGGGTCTTGCGCTTGTCATGGCGCTGATTTTCGTGAGCGCTTATCTCGGCCCGTTCCAGAGCCTCCGCCGCGCCATCCGTCCGCAGCCTGCCCTGTTTAACAAGGTCCGTCAGCGCGTGATCATTATGGTCGCTGTTGGTGTCCTGACCGTGCTTTGCGCGGCCATGGGCGGAAACATGTAAACAGGGACTGACCCCGCCGCGCCCCTGCCGCTACGGGCTGGCCGCGGCAGGCGGAATGAGAGACACGCAAAATACCCCGTAAAATCTTGCCTTTTGCCTGATTTCGCGATAACGCACAGGCAATTGGCCAGCATTTCGGGCTGACCTGTTTGAGAATATGCAGCGCCACGGCACCGCATCATTTCTGGACCTCCAAAGTTATCAGAGAGCAGTTTGACCGCAAAATCGACCGCAGGTTCTGCAAAGACCTCCACCACACGCAAGAAACGTTCCACCTCAAAGACGGAACAATCCGTGATGGAGGCCGTGGCCGACACACAGCCGCGCAACAGCGAACCCGAGGCCTCGATTGCGTCGCCCGTCGCGAAGGCTGCACGCAAGACAAAGACTACGGCAGCGCGCCCGACCAAGGCACGCGCCACTAAGGCGGCTACAGCGAAAACCGCTCCCGAGACCGAGATCAACGCGGCAGACTCTGCCAGCGCCAAGACCCCGGCCAAAGCAAAATCCGCCACGCGCAAGGCGAGCAAACCCGCAACTGCGGGCAGCAAGGCAGGCGAGCAGAAATCAGATAGCCGTCGTTCTGCGCGCGGCAAAGAGGCCAGCGCGACAGAGATCGAGGCCGTCGTGACCACCCCTGACGACGCGAGCCCAGAAGCGCCCGTCTCGCCCGAGCAGCCTGCAAAGCGCAGGCCGGGTCGCCCACGCAAGACAGCAGCCGCTGCAGAAATTGCAGAAGGCGAAGTCAAGAGCGACAACACGGCAGCGCCCGCTGAAAAGCCACGCCGTGGCAGAAAGCCCGCTGCGTCCAAACAGGAAGAAGCGGTCGCAGAGGCCGCCACACCTGTCACGGACGAACCCAAGTCTCGCGCCGGCCGTCCTTCACGTCGCAACAGCGCCCCGAGCACGACCCCGGCGGAAACACGCAGCCGCGCTGTGAAGAAGGCCGCCGAAAAGGTTGCTGCGCAGGATAACGCGCCAGTCGTGAGCAGCACCATAGTTGCTGAATCCGAGCCCCCTACCCCCGCGGTTTCTGAGCCTGAGGTACAAACCGACAGCCGCGCGACGCGCTCGCGTCGTCGGCGCGGTGGCAGGACCTCAGCCCGGACGGCATCAGCTGACGCATCGCCCGCCGATGCCGCGACAGAAACGCAAGACATCCCTCCTGCGAGCACGACCGAGGCAGCCAAGGCCGACCCGGCGCTGCAAGCCATCATCGATGCGCCCAAGCCGCTCTTTTCCGAACTTGGCCTCTCTGCACCGATCATGCGTGCCATCGAGGAAATGGGGTACGAGCACCCAACCCCGATTCAGGCACGCGCCATTCCGGTCGTTCTGAGCGGACAGGATGTGCTGGGTGTCGCCCAGACAGGTACAGGCAAGACAGCGTCCTTCACACTGCCCATGCTGGAGAAGCTCGCAGGCTCGCGCGCCCGCGCCCGCATGCCGCGTTCTCTCATTCTCGAACCGACACGCGAGCTTGCGCTGCAGGTTGCCGAAAACCTCACACTCTATGGCAAGCATCTGCGGCTCAACCATGCCCTGCTGATTGGTGGCGAGAGCATGGCTGACCAGCGTGCGGTACTTAATCAGGGTGTTGATATCCTGATCGCCACGCCGGGCCGCCTGATGGATCTTTTCGATCGTGGCGGGCTGCTTCTGACCCAGACCGGTATCCTCGTCATCGACGAGGCGGATCGTATGCTGGATATGGGGTTCATTCCCGATATCACGCGCATTGTCTCCATGCTGCCCGTGCACCGTCAGACCTTGCTGTTCTCGGCGACGATGGCCCCGGAGATCCGCACCCTGGCCGATCAGTTCCTGCATCTGCCTGAGGAAATCACGGTTTCCCGTCCTTCGTCGGTTGCCACGACCATTGAGGAAGCGCTGCTCGTCGTTGATGAACACGACAAGCGTCGCGTCCTGCGCAAGCTGCTGCGTCGCGAGAACGTGCAAAACGCCATCGTGTTCTGCAACCGCAAGCGCGATGTGGATGTGCTTTACAAATCGCTGCACAAGCACGGCTTCGCGGTTGGGCACCTGCATGGCGATCTGGCGCAGTCGCTGCGCTTCAAGACGCTGGAACGCTTCAAGGCTGGCGAATTGCAGATTCTCGTCTGTTCCGACGTCGCGGCTCGCGGCATCGATATCGGCGGATTGTCGCATGTCTTCAACTTCGACCTGCCCTTCAATGCCGAGGACTATATCCACCGCATTGGTCGCACGGGACGTGCGGGCAAGACAGGTCATGCCTTCAGCCTGGCCTCACCTCGCCAGAAGCTTCTGGCTGAGGGTATCGAGAAGCTGAAACACGCGCCAATTCCCATGGTCGAAGTCGAGGGTATTGAAACCCTCCCTTGGGCCGATCCGGAGCAGGAAGGCGGGCAGCATGAACGACGCGAGCGGCGCGGGAAGGATCGCGGCGGGCGCCAGAACCGCCACGGCGAAAACCGTGACCGTGACCGTGACCGTGACCGTGACCGTGACCGTGACCGTGACCG
>NZ_AYXS01000001.1:411572-414091 GCF_000505765.1 Asaia sp. SF2.1
TGCATCCGAACCGGCGCGTCAAGCATCGCGCCCGAAGCAGGATGCGACGATCGAGCGCCACTCTGGCGAGCATGCGAGCGCCGACCGTGGTTCCGTTGCGCCGACGAACGCCTTCGATCACGACGCACCACGCACCGGCTTCGGCCATGAGACCCCGGCCTTCATGCTCCTGCCGCGTCGCAACCGGCGGGTCGAGAATGAAGATCAGGTCGGCCCGATCCAGCATCGCGGTACTGTCTGAGCGATCATGGCATCCCTGATTGATACAACCGTTCTCTCCTACGGGGCGAACGGCGACGGGCTTGTCCTTATCGATGACAAGCCCGCCTATATTCCGCAGGCCGTCCCCGGAGACCGCCTGAAGCTGCGTGTTGGCAGCGATCGGCATATCGAGGTTCTCGATATCGAGAGCGCTTCCGCCAATCGCGTTGCCCCTGTCTGCGCGCTGTTTGACAGTTGCGGCGGCTGCTCCATGCAGACAACCGCCCTTCCGGCACTCCTGGAATGGAAGACGGGTCTTGTGGCGCACGCGTTGCAGCGTGCGGGCTTCGACAATCTGCCCCGTATCGAGGCCATGCAGGTGCCGGTTGAAAGCCGTCGCCGCATCGATCTAGCGTTCCAGCGCCTGCCCGGCCGGATTATCCTCGGGCTACATCGACGCCATGGCGATGTCGTGGATATGACCGAGTGTCATGTCATCGATCCTGCCCTTTTTGCACTGCTCGCTCCTTTGCGCGAGGTTCTCGGCTCGCTCGGCGCCGTCACAGGCGGGGGTGATCTGCAGATCAATCTCTACAGCTCCGGCCCCGATATTCTGCTTTCGACGGACGCGGCTCTTGTGCCGACGGATCGGGTAAAGCTCGCCAATTTCGGCAAGACACATAAGATCCCGCGTATCTCATGGCGCTCGAAACGCCGCCCGAATGACGGCTATGAAATCGTTGCCCAGCAGGGCCCGGTGTTTCATGCCTTTGGCAGCGTGAAGCTTACACCGCCCCCCGGCGGGTTCCTGCAGGCCAGCGCCCAGAGCGAGACTGCCATTGCCGAGGCCGTCCTCGCTGCTCTGCCTGCGCTGAACCGCCGCGATCCTATCGTCGAGTTGTTTGCTGGTTTCGGCACATTGACCGTCCCTCTCGCGCAGAAGGGCCGTGTCCTCGCCTATGAAGGCCACTTCGAGGCTATTGCTGCGTTGAAATCGGGCGCGATTGGCCAGCGTATCGAGACAACGCATCGCGATCTGACGCGTCAGCCGCTTATTGCGAAGGAATTCGAAAAGGCGCGCGTTGTCGTTCTGGACCCGCCTCACGCGGGTGCGTTGATCCAGATGGATCATATCGCACGGTCCAAGGTGGAGGACATCATCTATGTCAGCTGCAACCCGCAGGCGCTGAACAAGGATTCGGCGCTCCTGAAAAAGGCGGGTTACGAGGTGCTGTCGATCGCGGTGATCGACCAGTTCCTCTGGTCGACCGAGGTTGAAGCTGTAGTAACCTTTACCAGAAGCAAGAAACGGCTTTCACGTCGTCAGACGTGAAAGCTCTCGCCACAGCCACAACGGCCCTTCTCATTCGGATTGGTAAAGGTGAAGCCGGATTCGAGATCCTTGATCTCGTAATCCATCACCGTACCAATCAGAAACAGTGTCGCCTTGCGATCGATCAGCACATCCACCCCGTGATCGGTAACGCGCTCATCACCGGGTGACACGCTCTCCACAAAGCTCATGTCATAGGACATGCCTGAGCAGCCACGCGTGTTCACGCCAATACGCAAAAGCTGGCCCTTGTTTGCGCCCTCATAGAGCTTCTTCAGCCGTGTGGCAGCGCGTTCGGTCATCTGCATCAGGGGCGGCAGGGCACGCTTCACCGGTGCCGGGGCGGTTGTCGTATCGCTCATGGTTCTCTCCCGGTTCAGAACATGTTCAGCGCAAGGCGGGCATCGTCGCTCATGCGGCTCATATCCCAAGGCGGATCCCAGACAATCGAGACGCTGGCATTGCTGACACCGGGAAGCGCCGCCACAGCCTCGCGCACCTGCTCGGGCAATTCCTGTGCGCTCGGGCAATTCGGGGCAGTCAGCGTCATTTCAATATCCACGCGGCCATCATCATGCAGGTCGATCGCGTAGATCAGCCCCAGCTCGTAGATATTGACCGGTATTTCCGGGTCATAAACGGTCGCGATAGCCGATATGACGCTATCCTCGTCCGGAACACCGGCGTGAGCTTCCGGCGCTGGCGTTTCCGCCGGAGCGCCAAGCGGTCTGGTCAGGATGTGACCTTCTTCAGACATGAACGACCTCCCTTGGTCAGACCAGCATCTGACGGGCGCGTGCTACGCCCTTCACCAATGCGTCGATATCATCTCGTGTGGTGTAAACGCCGAAACTGGCTCTGGCCGTAGCGGTCAGACCAAGGCGTCTGATCAGTGGCTCGGCACAATGCTGGCCAGCACGTATCGCAATACCCTGCCGATCCAGCAGCACCGCCAGATCATGTGGGTGCGCGCCCTCGACAATGA
>NZ_AYXS01000001.1:414157-462153 GCF_000505765.1 Asaia sp. SF2.1
CACGCCTTCGCTGCCACCCAGCACGTCACGCGTATAGGCCACAAGCGCATTTTCATGGGCGGCAATGGATGCAGCACCCAGCTCTTCCATAAACGAGAGCGCAGCGCCAAGCCCGATCACCTCGATGATAGGGGGCGTTCCCGCCTCGAACTTGTGCGGAATAGCGGCCCAGCTCGATTTCGCGAAACTCACCGTCTCGATCATTTCGCCGCCACCAAGGAATGGAGGCATGGCATTGAGCAATTCGCTGCGTGCCCAGAGCACACCAATCCCGGTCGGGCCGTAGAGCTTGTGTCCTGTGCAAACGAAGAAGTCAGCGTCCAGATCCTGCACGTCGATCGCGCGATGCACGGCCGATTGTGACCCGTCGAGCAGGATCTTCGCCCCGTATTGATGGGCCAAACGCGCGAGTGTCTTAGCAGGTGTCAGCGTGCCCAGAACGTTGGACATATGCGTGATGGCCACAAGCCCGACGCGGCCATCGGCCAGCAGGGATTCATAGGCATCGAGATCGAGATCGCCGGTTTCGGTAATGGGGGCAACGCGCAATTCGATCCCGGCGCGGTCACGCAGCATCTGCCACGGCACGAGATTGGAGTGATGCTCGAGTTCCGAAATCAGCACCGCCTGACGCGGCTTGAGCAAGGCGCCATAGGAATGAGCAACGAGATTGATGGCCTCGGTGCTGTTGCGCGTAAAGATGACCTCATGACGGTCGGGCGCGTTCAGAAAACGCGCGACCTGCGTACGCACCGATTCATAGGCTTCGGTCGTACGCTCGCTCATCCAGTGCAGCCCGCGATGAATATTCGCGTATTGATGCTGCATCGCGTGCATCATGGCCTCGATCACGCAATCCGGTTTCTGCGACGACGCCGCGCTGTCCAGAAAGACCAGCGGGCGGCCATGAACCGTCTCGGACAGGATCGGAAACCGGCTGCGCAGGGCAGCAAAACGGTCGAGCATGTCGATTGAGGACATCATCCCTCTCTTTTTTGCCACCAGGTATCCACGCGCTGGTCAAGCAGGGCATGAGCCGCCTCGTCAGTCACGAGAGACAGCGCATCCAGCAGGAAGGCGCGCACGAGAATAGCCCGTGCTTCCGCATAGGGGATGCCGCGCGCGCGCAGATAGAAAAGCTGCTCGTCATCAAGCGCACCAACGGTCGCGCCATGGCTGCACTTCACGTCATCCGCATAGATTTCCAGCTCGGGCTTGCTGTCAATCTGGGCCTTCTCCGAAAGGAGAAGCGCCTGATTCATCTGATAGCCATCGGTTTTCTGAGCAACACGATGAACGTGGATCTTGCCCTGGAACACGCCATGAGCCGCATCCATGAGCACGTTCTTGACGGTCTGGCGCGAATTGCAATCGGGTGCGGCATGGGTGATGACCGAGGTAAGATCGGCATGCTGCGCGCCTGCCAGAAGCTGGGCCGCATTCACATGCACCACTGCATGCTTTCCAGCCAGATGCGCCAGCACCTCATGACGCGAGAGCCTGGCCCCCAGCGTCAGGGTGAAGCTGTCATACGTTCCATGCTCAGCCACGCAGGCATTGACGAAAGCCAGGTTAGTGGCCTCAAGGCTGTCCTGCTGAACACGCAGATGGGTCAGATGCGCTTTTTCCGCGACCGACACCGTAAGGCTCGGATTGGCGAGATAGCCCCCCTCGCCCGACTGGATGTCGAGCAGGGTCAGCGAAGCCCCGGCCTCGAGCGTGACCTGATGCGCAAGATGGGTCGAGACCGGCGTATCGGTCGTCACCAGCGAAACGAGGCAGACCTGACCGGCCTCAACGTTCTCCGGCACAACCAGCGATAGACCGGGCTGACGCAAGGCGTTGTTGAGCACGCTCAAAGGCCGATCGGCCACCAGCGATGCCACGTCGCTTGTGATGACAACACCCTCAGGCAGGCGTGTCAGCCCGGAAACCAGCGACCCATTGATGAAGACAACGCGATTCCCGGTGCGCGCTTCAGGTGCCAGACTAGCGAGGAGCGCTTCCGCATCACCGAGCGACACGGGCTTTGGCGCGTCGAAGCTCGTTTTTTCAATCTCACGAAGCGGCGTATAGCGCCACGCTTCTGCACGACGCTGGGGCAGGCCCTGCTGCGCCAGCAGCGCGCGGGCTTCACCCTCATGGGCACGTGTCAGAAACGACCCGACCGCAGGCGACAAGGCTGCGACGTCGCTCATGCCACCGCCTCGAGATATTGCTGATAACCCTGGGCTTCCAGTGCGAGCGCCACTTCTGCGCCACCGCTATGGATGATGCGTCCCTTGGCCATGACATGCACACGATCCGGCTGGATATAATCCAGCAAACGCTGATGATGGGTGATGATCAGCGCCGAGAAATCAGGCCCGCGCAGGCTGTTGACGCCCTCGGCCACGATACGCAGGGCATCGATATCAAGGCCACTATCGGTTTCGTCGAGGATCGCGAATTTCGGGCGCAGCATACGCATCTGAAGCACTTCGTTGCGCTTCTTCTCGCCGCCCGAGAAGCCGACATTCACGTTACGCTTGAGCATGTCGTCCGACATGTGCAGGTGCTTGGTTTCTACGCGAACCGCCTTCAGGAAGCCCACAGTATCCAGCTCGTCTTCCTTGCGGGCGCGACGGACGGCATTCACAGCCGTGCGAAGGAAATTCGCGTTATTGACGCCCGGCAGTTCCACCGGTGCCTGAAAGGCGAGGAACAGACCAAGGGCTGCACGCTCTTCCGGCTCGAGGGCCAGCAGATCCTCGCCCTGGAAGGAGGCGCTGCCACCCGTGACTTCGTAATCGTCACGCCCGGCCAGCACATAGGACAGGGTCGACTTGCCCGATCCGTTGGGCCCCATGATGGCGTGGATTTCGCCCTTGGGTACTTCGAGATCCAGACCGCGCAGAATCTCCTTGGGGGTTCCGTTGTCGTCGATCTGCGCACAGAGACCGGAAATTTTCAGAAAATCATTCATGTTGCGGCTCTTTACCCGACGCTACCTTCAAGACTGAGTTGCAGGAGCTTCTGTGCTTCCACTGCAAACTCCATGGGGAGTTCCTTCAGGACATCCTTGCAGAACCCGTTGACGATCAGACCCACCGCATCTTCTTCCGACAGGCCACGGGACCGGCAATAGAACAGCTGGTCCTCGGAAATTTTCGAGGTGGTCGCCTCATGCTCGACACGGGCCGTCATGTTGCGGTTCTCGATATAGGGCACGGTATGCGCGCCACACTGATCACCGATCAGCAGGCTGTCGCACTGCGTGAAATTACGGGCACCACGTGCCTTGGGCATCATGCGCACCAGTCCACGATAGGTGCTGTCCGAATGTCCGGCCGAGATGGTCTTGGCGATGATGGTCGAGCGCGTATTCGGCGCCAGATGGATCATCTTCGTGCCCGTGTCAGCCTGCTGGCGGTTATTGGTCACGGCCACGGAGTAGAACTCGCCAACTGAGCCCTCACCCGCCAGAATGCAGGAAGGATATTTCCATGTAATGGCAGAGCCGGTCTCGACCTGTGTCCAGGAGATCTTGGCATTGCGACCGCGGCAGGCGCCACGTTTGGTCACGAAATTATAGATGCCGCCCTTGCCGTTCTCGTCGCCGGGATACCAGTTCTGCACCGTCGAGTACTTGATGGTGGCATCGTTCATGGCCACCAGTTCGACCACGGCCGCATGAAGCTGGTTCTCGTCGCGCATCGGCGCGGTGCAGCCCTCAAGGTACGAGACGGTCGCCCGGTCCTCACAGATGATCAGCGTACGCTCGAACTGCCCGGTATTGCGGGCATTGATGCGGAAATAGGTCGACAGCTCCATAGGGCAACGCACACCCTCCGGCACATAGACAAACGAGCCATCGGTAAACACGGCGGAGTTGAGCGCAGCGAAAAAGTTATCACTGACCGGCACAACTGAGCCGAGATAGCGCTTCACCAGCTCGGGATGCTCGCGAATGGCGTCCGATATCGGGCAGAAAATCACGCCAGCCTCTTCCAGAGTCTTGCGAAATGTCGTCACCACCGAAACGGAGTCAAACACGGCATCGACCGCTACGGGCAGGCGTGCCTCAGGCTCGCCCGCGCCCTCGACACCGGCCAAAATGGCCTGCTCGTGCAGCGGGATACCGAGCTTTTCATAGGTCCGCAGCAGCTCGGGATCGACTTCTTCCAGCGATTTCGGGCCGGGTTTCGTCTTCGGCTCGGCGAAGTAGAAAGCATCCTGATAGTCGATGGCAGGATAATGGGGCTTCTGCCAGCTCGGCTCTTCCATGGACTTCCAGGCGCGAAAAGCCTGAAGGCGCCATTCGAGCATCCATTCAGGTTCCTGCTTGCGCGCGGAAATGAACCGGATCGTGTCCTCGCTCAGGCCCTTGGGCGCAAACTCCATCTCGATCTCGGTCTCGAAACCCCATTTATAGGTCGACTGGCCAAGGGTTTCGACGGCTTCGCGTGTTTCGGTTACGGCTGGCATGTCATCCCTCCCTGGCAGGATGCTGGTCGTGATTTTCGGCGTGATCATGCGTCACGCAGCGTGACGCCGGCATGAAGCCGCCCGAGAGATGGGCGCGGCTCATATCCGCCAGATTGATGGCTTCAAGGGTCGAGCGAATGGCCGTGTTCACCATGTCCCACTGCCCCGAGGAGAGAGAACAGAGCGACTTGGCCTCGCACACACGCCCCTCGACACAGGCTGTGAGTGCAATCGGACCATCGACCGACGTAATGACGGCAGCGATCGAGATATCGGAGAGCGAACGGGCGAGACGATAGCCGCCGCGTGCCCCGCGATGCGAGGCCACAAGCCCGTCTGCTGCCAGTCCCTTGAGGAGCTTGGCAACCGTCGGCTCCGGCACACCGGTCGCACCCGCGAGCGCAGTGGCTGTCATGAGCGTGTCCTGTTGGCCAAGCTGCACGAGCAGAACCGTAGCGTAATCAGCGAGTTTCGATAACCTGAGCATCCTGCTCCCTCGATCAGTTCCGCATGAACAGAAATTAAAGACCTAAATGGTGCTATTTTTCTAGCAGATGCGCGTCCGAGGCTCCCGCGTCAACCCTTTTCGCCTTTTGTCATGCGGATAAAACAGGTGGTTGAGCATCCTGCGCGCGACATGTGACCGCACAGGCCTTGCACCGCAGGACGATGGGTCAGCCCAGATGGCCGAAACAGAGCCGCATGAGCATATCCAGCACCGCACCCACCACGAAACCGACCAGAGTCCCGTTGATACGGATATACTGCAGATCACGCCCTACACGCTGCTCCAGCCGCGCCGACAGTTCCGCCGGGTCCCACCGCTCCATGACGGAGGCGATATAGGCAGCCAGCTTGTCACGCAGCGACGGCAGGATGCGCACAAGTGTCGTCCGCAGCGTCTGCTCAAGGCGCGCGCGCATGGTGGGGTCGTGGTCAAGCTGGTCAGCCAGACTCTGCAATGCCGTCTCGATCACGCTGCGGCTCCAGCCATTCTCACAGGCCAGATCATCTTCAGCGAGGGTCCGAAAGCGCTGCCATATCTCGGACCACCACAGCTTAAGGCTGTCATGCCCAAGATAACCGCTTACGGCATCGCCAAAACGCGCCCGCCGCTCGGGGTCCTGTTCCAGCCGGTCGATCTCGGCACGTATCCAGCTGGTGAAACTCTCGCGCAGCTCGGAATCCTGAGGGTCGATCCGCTCGAGTTCCAGATAGAGGGCCGTGATCACACGATTGGCGACAGAGGGGCCAATGGCCCAGCCAATCATGCGACCGCCCTGCTCACGCACACGCTCCTCAATGAAGCTGCGCAACGTTGTCTCGCGTTTCTGCACGGCAATCTTGAAACGCTCCAGCAGCGCCGAGAGCACTTCCTGATGCAGCTCATCCTCAACCAATGCGCGCAGCGCACGGGTGATGACGTTGATGGAGGCCTCACCACGCGCCAGCACCGGCAGTGCTTTGGCAATGGCAGCACTGGCCCGCCCGTCCTCCAGACGGTCCAGCATGTCCGGCACGCTACGACGGAGGGCAGAGGCCGTGGCGTTGGCTGTGCGCGGCTGCCGCAACAGATTGGCCAGAATACGGGCGACATCTGCCGAGGCCAGCGCCCGCCCGGCATCCTCCTCAGTGAAAAACTGCGTTGAGACGAAGCGGCCCAGAGCCCGTGCCAGACGGGGCTGCTGACGTGGCAGAACAGCCGTATGCGGTATGGGCAGCCCCAGCGGATGGCGAAACAGTGCCGTGACCGCAAACCAGTCGGCAATGCCGCCCACCACCCCGGCCCGCGCCCCGGAACGCAGCACTTCCAGAACAAGGCCGTCCTTCACAAGACCCATGGCCGGCAGCCCGGCCGATACGACCATGAGCCCGCCCATTCCGACCAGCAGCCCGCCCGCCAGACGGCGGGACGCCCTGAGCGCGGCGAGCGCCTCGGCCTTGGTCGTGGCGGGTTCGGCAGGTCGTTGCGTTGGCGGCTGATTCTCGGAAAACGCTTGTTGCATGATGGATCGATTATCACCGGCGGGATAAAAAGTCCTGCGCCTCCCGCAATCCACCATTGCCATCACTCTTGGGGCATGGAAAACCGGGCGCAGTCCGTGAACTGAACATAAGCGAGAGTGCCTTGTCCAATACCGCGCCGCATCACGCCTCTTCCGGAACGCCTGCCCCGAAACCCGAGAGCAAGGCCGATCCGAAAACCGTGCCGGACCTGCGAGATGGCGCGGCTTTTGCCGAACGTCTCACCGGCGAGATGCAGGCGCTTCAGGACCGTGCCGCCCATGAGCGTCACGCGCCCGACCCGATCGAGACCCTGTCGAGCCAGATCGGTGATGAACTGATCGACGGTGCCCTGTCAGTTCCCACGCTTGAAAACGCGGTGCGCGTCCTGCGTGATGCGAATCTGAAGCAGCGTGCGGCTCGTCTGCGCAGTTATGTCGGGCTCAAGGACGAGACCACACCGGCAGCACGCCTCGCCGAGGCTGCGCGCCTGACCGTGGAAAGTTGCGACAGCGTTGAGGCGCTGGTTGCGCGCCTGTCGCGCCCCGGTTTTGCCGCTGTGTTCACCGCACATCCCACCTTCGCGCTGGCCGATAATGTCTATCGTCACATTGTCGAAATGGCGACCGAGCCGAGCCATCGCCTGCCCGAACTCAAATCCCATCGGCGCGAAGGGGCCCCGACCCTCGCGCACGAGCAGAATCTGGCGCTGACAGCCATATTGCGCGGCCGCGATGCCCTCGACATCTTCAACGCTGCCATTCTCGATCATGCCAGCAAGCGTTGGCCAGATCAGGGCGAAACGCTCGGCACACTCGATATCCGCACCCTGATTCTGGCAACCTGGGTCGGGTTCGATACAGATGGCCGCAGTGATATCCATTGGTGGGACACGCTGCGTATCCGGTTGGCGCTCAAGCGCACGCAGCTGGAACGCCTGCGCACACAGCTCGAATCCCTTCTGCCGCAGTGCTCGCAATTGGTCGCCCGCATCGATGTTGCCCTTGGCGCAGTCAAGGAGCAGGAGGCTGCCTGCCCTGACCAGCAGCATCACGACGCCAATGCCATCGCCGCCTTTGCGCAGGCGCTGGTAAGCCGACGCGAATCTGCCCTGATTTCCGCCGAGACGCTGCGCCCCCTTTTCGATGAGGCTCTGGCGCTGATCGATGGGGAAAAGCGCAGCGCCCTGCTGACCGCACGCTCGGGCTTCATGGCACATGGCCTTGGTGCTGCGCATATCCACACGCGTCTCAATGCGACACAGATCTATAACGTCGTGCGCCATCGCCTCGGCATCGAGGACGACCCGACCATTCCCTCACGCCGCCGACTGGTGCTGTCACAGATCAACGAGGCGCTGGAAGGGATCAAGGAACCGATTCCGGTCGATTTCGGCGCGGTGATGATGGAGCAGTCCTCTGCTGGCCGTCTCATGATGACGATGGCGCAGATCCTCAAACACATCGACAGCGCCACACCCATACGCTTCCTGATTGCCGAAACAGAAAGCGGCTATACGCTTCTCGCCACCCTCTGGCTGGCCCGCCTGCTGGGTATTCGCGACGAGCAGATCCAGATCTCACCCCTTTTCGAGACGCAAAGCGCCCTCGAACATGGTGAGATTATTCTGGAAGAGGCTTTCCGCTCGCCGCACTGGCGCCAGTATATCCGCAATAACGGTCGTCTCTGCCTGCAATTCGGCTATTCGGATTCGGGCCGCTATATCGGCCAGCTTGCTGCGACGAACCTCGTCGAACGCCTTCGCCTGCGTACCCTGTCGCTCATGCAAAAGCACGGCATGCAGGATATCGAACTCGTCCTGTTCGACACCCATGGCGAGAGCATCGGCCGTGGGGCACATCCTTTCAGCCTATCAGACCGCCTCAGCTATTTCTCGCCCGATCATACACGCGGCCTATTCGCAAAAGCCGGTATCCGCCTGCGCGAGGAAGCCGCTTTTCAGGGGGGCGATGGCTATACCCTGTTCGGCACGGCCCCGCTGGCAGCCTCGACGATCGCCACGCTTGCAGAACATCTTGTGCGCCCGCTCTCCACGGCGCGCGATCCGATTTATGACGAGCCCGATTTCTCCGCCGACTTCTTCTCGACCATCGCGCTCGACATGAGCAGCCTTGTGGAAGATCCGGGTTATGCGGGGCTTCTTGGTGCGTTCGGTCCGGCACTGATCGACAAATCAGGATCACGCCCTTCGGCCCGTCAGGGCGATGGCATCAGTGTCACGCGCATCACCCATCCCAGCCAGCTTCGCGCCATCCCGAACAACGCCATTCTCGAGCAGCTTGGCTGGTGGACCAATGTGCTCCAGGGCTTCGGTACGGCTGCATCACGCCACCCGGAAACATTCGAGAAACTGGCCCGCAGCAGCCGTCGCTTCGGCCTTGCGCTCGACTTTGCCCGCCAGGCTGCGGCCCATTCGGATATCGGCGCCCTGCGTGGCATCGTGCGCCTGCTGGACCCCGGCACCTGGCTTGATCGCGCGGCCTCGGCACGCAACGAGGAACAGCGCAGCCAGCACCTCGTTCTCGCCGATGGTCTGGAAGGGCTCGAATTCTGGCGCAGCCTGCCAGCCATGTTCCGCCGCATCCAGGCTGACCATATCGCGCTCGAATCCGTCTGGAGCCACACGCTCAAGATGAGCGCGCAGGAGCGCACGCTGCACGCCATTCGCCATGCCGTGATTGGGCAGATCTGGCTGTTAGCTACGCGCATCCCGTATTTCAGCCCGCGCAACGATATCAATCGTGAGACCCTGCTGCGCCTCGTGCTTCAGCTCGAAATTCCCGCCGTGCTCAAACGTCTTTCGGAAATCTTCCCGCAATCTGCGGGTATCGTGACCGATCTGGACTTCCACGAGCCGAGCGGCCCACGTGACGATCACGGCTTCACGCGCGAGCATGAAGAAATCTTTGCCCCGATGGCGCGCCTGTTTGCCCTGCTGCGTGAGATCAGCGTGGCGGTCATGCATGCCAATGGGTCGTTCGGCTAAGTCAGTCTCCCCATGCAGTCCGTCCCGCCTCTATAGGGGGCTGGACTGCATGGCCGGGCGCGACGGCTGAACAAACTCGTCCTGCCATCGTTCATGACCTGTGCGGCGCACCTTGCGCCCCTTGTCTGAAGCGGCGCCCACTTGGCCCGCATCTTGGAAAGGACAGATCATGATACGATACACTGCCCTGATTTTGTCACTCGCCGCACCCGGCATCGCCCAGGCCGCAGAGACAACGGGCATTCTTCCTGAGTCCGGGGTGAAATCACCCTATTCCGCCCCTGCCGTGCCGACAACGATGAAGCCGCTTGCCGGCTCTCTCGCCTCCCTGCTCGACCAGGGGTATGCCATCACCACAACGACACAAACCGGCCGGAACTCGTCATGACGCTGAGCCAGCGCGGCCACGTGGCGTTATGTGCACTCACACCCCCGGACCTGCGCAATGACCAGAATATTCCGACATCGCGATGCTGGGTGCTCAACGTAGCGCATTGACCTGTCACCCTTGCGACGCAAGTGGCAGGTGCCATGACGAACGCTTCGTGATACTCACGGCAACGTGATAGACTATCCTATCCAATCAAGGAGATGACATGCATCTGATCTGGACACTGATTGTCGGTTTCTTTGTGGGACTGATCGCGAAATTCCTGATGCCCGGCCGTGATCCGGGTGGTTTTATCATCACGATCTTTCTTGGTGTGGCCGGTGCGCTGCTGGCGAGCTGGATCGGCCAGAAGCTGCATTTCTATCATCCCGGTCAGCCTGCCGGTTTTGTCGCATCCGTATTCGGCGCCATGATCCTGCTGCTGATCTATCGCATCTTCGCAACCAATAATCAGCAGAACTAAAAGACTTTCCCCCGATGCCTCAGCACCGGGGGGATAGCTGCAAGGCGATTTACTCGCCAGTCCAGCCCTTGTAGCTGCCAACATTGTCACGCGTGATCAGGGTTGGCGGCATCAGGCGCACCGTACCCTTGGCAACCTTGCCATCCTTGATGGCCTGCCCCATCGCAACGCCGTCCTTGCCCATCTGGTAAGGATCCTGGCTGGCCGAGGCCACCACCGACGAGCGCGGATCCTTGAGCGACGAAACGATATCGGGTGCACCGTCGACAGAGGTAACGACAATACCCTGACGATGGGCCTGGCGAATGGCCAGATCGCCACCGATTGCCTCGGGGTCATTGATCGCGAACACACCCTTCAGGTTCGGGAAGCGTACCAGGAAGCCCTGCATCACCTTGAACCCGAGATCGCGCTCGGCACCACCATTCTGGTCGTCGCTGACGATCTTGATATCAGGGTACTTGGCAAGAACCTCCTTGCACCCCTTCACACGGTCGATAATCGACGAAACCTGCGGGCCATTTTCGATGGCGACCTCGCCCTTGCCGTCGATTTTCTTGGCCAGATACTCGCAGGAGATGCGCCCAGCGGCAACGTTATCTGTCTGAACCGTGCCATCGACACCCGCCGAGGCCACGTCAACCGCAATGACGGTCGCACCGGCCTTCTGCACACGTTTGACGGCGGGCATGACGGCCTGCGGATCCACACCATTGAGCAAGATCAGATTCACGCCAGAGGTGACGAAGCTGTCCATCTGCGAAAACTGCTTGTTGAGATCGTAATCAGCCGACAACGCATTGATGCTGGCGCTCGGGGCGATGCTCTTGAGCTGTGTGGTGGCGCCCTTCACCAGCGCCACGAAGTAGGGATTGCCGAGCGAGCCGACAGAAACACCGACATTGCTGATGCCATCAGCCCGTGCCGCGGGCGCCGCCAGAACGGTGGAGAGAGCGAGAGCACCGAGGAAAAATTTCGTACGAGTGATCATCTTGAAAAATCCGAAACGGAAGAGAAACAAACTCTGGAACCGGTGGAATAAATGGCGGCTCAGGTGCGGGCTGTCGGTGCACGGAACCTGTCGAGTGCCACGGCCACAATGATGACCAGACCCTTGACGATGAACTGCCAGATATCGGAGACGCCAATCAGGATGAGCCCGTTGGTGAGCACGGCAATCAGGAGAGCACCGACAAGCGTGCCCCAGATCGAACCGATACCGCCCACGAAAGAGGTTCCACCCAGAATGACTGCGGCAATTGCGTCGAGCTCATAGGATTGACCGAGTTGCAGGCCGTTCGCTGCGTAGAGACGCGCCGACGACATGACTGCACCCAGCCCGGCCAGAAGGCCCGAAGCCGCATAGACGAACATGAGAACCAGACCGACACGAATACCTGCCAGACGCGCAGCGGACGGATTGCCGCCAATCGCGTAGATATGCACACCCAGCACCGTGCGACGCAGGATGAACCAGCTTGCCACCACGACGGCAAAGGCGATGACAGCCAGCCAGGGAATGGTGAAGGTCGAGGTGATGGCGATGCCATCATTACCGATCCACGCAAAGGAAAGATCGGGGTTGAAGATCGTGCGGTCATTGCCCATCAGGCGGGCAAGGCCGCGCACGGCGGTCAGCGTACCAAGGGTGACGATGAAAGGCGGTATCTTCACACCCGCAATTAGCGCACCATTGAACACGCCAATCAGAAGCCCGGCACCAAGGCAGGCGGGCACGGCAAGCCAGGCCAGATGCGGCATGAGCGAGACGATCAGTCCGCACATGGCAGCGAAGGCGAGGATCGACCCAACAGACAGGTCGATACCACCTGTCAGGATGACAAAGGTCATGCCTGAGGCCAGCACGGTGTTGATTGAGGCCTGCTGGGCAATGATGGAAAGGTTCTGGCCGGACAGGAAGCGATGACCACCCAGGAAATGGAAGCCCAGCGCGAGAAGGATCAGCACAGGCAGCATGCCCGCTGCCTGAAGGATGCTGCGCGTGGTGGCGCGTGCGTTCAGCTGGGCAGCTGGTGAGGCCGCCACCGCCGGGTTGAGAGTGTTGCTCATGGAGATGATATCCTAGGCGGCGATTGGCGAGGGGGAGACGAGCCCGACAGCGAGAGACATGATGGCCTCCTGCGTGATGGCCTTGCCTTCAAGTTCACCGGTCATGTGACCTTCGCGCATGACAAGAACCCGATCACTGACGCCGATGATCTCGGCCATCTCGCTGGAGATGACGATGATCCCGAGACCCTGGGCAGCCAGATCGTTGATGATGCGGTATATTTCAGTCTTGGCCCCGATATCGACGCCGCGTGTCGGCTCGTCGAGAATCAGAACCTTGGGGCCGGTTTCGAGCAGGCGGCCAAGCAGGACCTTCTGCTGGTTGCCACCTGACAACCCCCCGACATTGGTGAGCATGTTCTGTGCCTTGATCCGCAGGGCAGAGAACGACCCGGTTGCGCGTGTGCGACCTTTGCCCTGATCGAGCACGCCCATACGGGAGTCACGCTCGACCACGCCAAGATTGATGTTGCCGCTGCACGACATATCCAGAAAAAGCCCGAGCGCCTTGCGATCTTCCGTGAGATACGCAATGCCCGCCGCCAGCGCGTCGCGCGGTGAACGGATGTCGATCTTGCGGGAGTCGAGCCACACTGTGCCGCCGGTCTTCTGATCCGCCCCGAAAATCAGGCGCGCGAGTTCGGTACGCCCTGCCCCGACCAGCCCGGCGATGCCGAGCACTTCACCGGGCCGCAGGTCGAAACTGGTTGGCTGAACGCGCTTGCCATCCGTCAGTCCCTCGACCTTCAGAATGGGCGCAGCATCATGGCGGATGTGATTGCCGTCTTTTTCGTAAAAGCTCGACAGATCACGCCCGACCATCAGGCTGACGATACGCCCGGAAGAGAGCTCATGCTTTTCGAGCGTGCCGACATGGGCACCATCGCGGAGCACTGAAACCCGATCTGCCAGCTCGTCAATCTCGTCCATGCGATGGCTGATATAGATCAGTGCCAGCCCCTTGGCCCGAAGCTGACGGATGAGCGCAAACAGACGATCCGTCTCGCGGGCTGAAAGGGCCGTGGTGGGCTCGTCGAGCACGAGAATACGGGCATCGCGATGCAGCGCGCGGGCAATCTCGACAAGTTGCTGCTCGGCTACCGACATAGTTGAGAGCAGGTCTTCCGGCCCGAAAGGTGCCCCGAGTTCCTTGAGCAGACCCCGACAGGCCTCGTTCATGGCGGCGCGGTCGATCATGCCGTTCTTGCGAAGCTCTGAACCCAGATGGATGTTTTCGGCAACGGTCAGGTTCGGCGCGAGCGCCAGTTCCTGATAGATGATGCCGATCCCAAGTGCCCGCGCTGAGCCCGGATTTGTAATTCTGGCTGTCTCGCCTGCAATGCGGATCTCGCCGCCCGGGTCTGCCGTGTAGGCACCGGAAAGGATTTTCATCAGGGTGGATTTACCGGCCCCGTTCTCTCCCATGAGCGCCAGAATCTCGCCGCCATAAGCGACCAGCGAAACATCCTTGAGAACTCTCACTCCCGAGAATGTTTTGGAAATACCCTCGACCTGCAGAAGCGGCGCACCGCCATGCGTGTCACACGAAATGTGTTGGGCCAGTGTCATGGGACCAGTCTCCCGGATTAAACGCTAGCAGCCGGACGGGTCCTTGCGCGTCCCTCTGCCTGACGAGAGAGAAGCAGATATTTTGTTAAATTTGTATAATGTTTTTGCAATCTTTAATCTTATAACGGATATGTGATAGTTAAATCCCATCCATGTTATAAATCACATTGTGAGCACTCTCATGACCGGTCGCTTGCCATCCTGATGGGACAGCATCCGATCATGGAATCTCACGATCCAGGCTTACCCTCACCGAGCGCCTTGCTCAAAAAGTCAGGAAGTACTCCGGCCTCAGCACTTTGGAGGAACGGGTCAAACATCCCGTCTATTGCCAGAAGCGAAAGGCCATGAACGCGCGCCCATAGTCCCGCCATGCGGGGCATTGCATCCGTCGAATCCGGGTAAGATTCTTCCCTGCCTGCGATTCCACGCAGAGCGGCAAAAGCACGCGATGACGCCTGCGCAAGGTCTGGCAGCGCGTAATCGAGCAAGCTACGTCGAAACATCAACCGAAACAGGTCCGGATTTTCCAGGGCAAAACCGATATAGGCCATACCTACAGCATGAGCGCTCACCCGAGGCGCTCCCGATATGGCCCGGGTCAAGGCATGGGCAAGGGCCTCATACCCTTCAGCTGCAAGAGCTGAGCGCAAGCCAGTCAGGTTGCCGAAATGTGGCACGGCAGCGGTGGCCGAGACGCCGACCTCCCGTGTTACAGCGCGCAGGGTCAGGGCCTCGATACCATCGCGCTGGATGACGACCCGCGCCGCCCGCATCAGCGCCTTGGCAAGATCGCCGTGATGATAACTCTCCAAATATTGGGTCATGAAATCCCCCTCTGCCAAATCTTTACAAGGAAAAGTTTGACATCATGACCCATGAAAATGCAATCTTTTCATGGAAAAGATTACAAGGGAAACAGATTAATGACTTATCTGAGAGATGCGCATCGTTTACCCCTCCGAGCGCTCCTTACCGAACTGGGTGCCCTCGCCCTGATCTGGGGTGGCGAATGGTTTCATGTTGAAGCATACGCCTTTCCCGCCTGCTGTGCTCTGATTGGCGCGAGCGTCTTTCGCCGTTGGCGCGCTTCTATTCCGTTCGATCGTCTGTGGCTGGCCTTGAATGGTACGGCTCTGGGATTCGGCATCATGGATATGACGCTGCGTGCGCAGCTTTCCCCGGATATCTTCGCGGCCCTCTGCGCCACACTGCTCGCAGCCCTTTTCCTGTCGGGGAGTTTCTGGCGTGTGCCCATGATCCAACTGCTAGCAGAGCAGCGCACGGGCCAGATGTTCGATCGTGGCAATCCCACTCTTCTGCGCTTCTTTCGTGTCTACACCCTCATATGGGCTGGGTATTTCAGCCTGCGTGCCCTGACACTGCTTCTGATGTCCTTGCAGACTCAGGACGTGCTTACAGAGCAGATCGGGCTGAAACTCAGCCTGCTCATCATGATCCTGCTCAGTTTTCGTGGTCCGGCGCTTTATCGCCTCTACCAGCGTGCCCACCCTGCCCTGTGACTGGATTGAGGCCGGATACATCGCCGGTGCCCATAAGCAGCGGCGGCGGGTAGAAGCGCCCCTCCTCACGCACGGCCTTGCTGGGGTTTCGCACCTCCTGCACCATCACCATCCCAGATACGCCCCCGTTGCGCACAATTGCCCAAAACGAAAAAAGCCGCCCAAAAGGGCGGCTTTTCCGTGTTCCGAGACTGAACCCGAGGGATCAGGCGCTCTTCGCCATGATCTCGTCGGCCACGTTGCGCGGCACCGGATCATAGTGATGGAACTGCATCGTGAACGACGCGCGGCCCTTGGTGGCCGAACGCAGATGCGAGATGTAGCCGAACATTTCCTTCAGCGGCACCTGAGCACGGATCATGACGGTCGAACCGGCCGTCTCCTGGCTCTGGATGATGCCACGACGACGGTTGAGGTCGCCTACCACGTCACCAACGTGATCGTTCGGGGTCGTGATTTCGACGTCCATGATCGGCTCAAGGATCACGGGGCCGGCATTCTTCATGCCTTCACGGAAGCAGGCCTTGGCGGCGATTTCGAAGGCGAGAGCCGACGAGTCAACGTCATGGTACTTGCCGTCAAGCAGCGTGAACTTGAAGTCCACCGTCGGGAAGCCGGCCAGCACGCCCGTCGAGGACTGCATGCGGATGCCCTTTTCGACAGCCGGGATGTATTCCTTCGGAACCGTACCGCCAACGACCTTGTTCTCGAAGCTGATGCCTTCGTTACGCTCGACAGGCACAAACTCGATCTTGACTTCAGCGTACTGACCCGAACCACCGGACTGCTTCTTGTGGGTGTAGGTCTCGGTGTGGGCACGCGAGATCGTCTCACGATAGGCCACCTGAGGCGCACCGACATTGGCTTCAACGCCGTATTCACGACGCAGACGGTCCACGATGATGTCCAGATGCAGCTCGCCCATGCCGGACAGGATGGTCTGACCCGTTTCCTGATCGGTCTTGAGCTGCAGCGAGGGATCTTCAGCGGCCAGCTTCTGCAGGGCCAGCGTCATCTTCTCAACGCCGTCCTTGGTCTTCGGCTCGACCGAGATGTCGATCACCGGAACCGGGAATTGCATGCGCTCCAGAACAACCGGATCGGCAGCGTCGGCCAGGGTGTCACCCGTCTGGGTGTCCTTCAGACCCACGAAAGCAGCAATATCACCAGCGCCGACCTGCTTGACTTCCTCACGCTTGTCAGCGTGCATCTGGAACATGCGGCCCACGCGTTCCTTATGGCCCTTGGTCGTGTTCAGCACGGTATCGCCCGACTTCAGGACGCCGCGATAGACGCGCACGAAGGTCAGGGTACCGTACTTGTCCGAGATGATCTTGAACGCGAGACCAGCGAACTTGCCGTCGGGATCGACCGGCACGATCGGCAGGAAGTTCTCGTCAACCTCTTCGCCTTCCGGCGGCGCGATACGGATGCCTTCGACTTCGTCAGGAGCCGGCAGGTAATCGATAACGGCATCGAGGAGCGGCTGAACGCCCTTGTTCTTGAAGGCCGTGCCGCACAGGACAGGACGGAACACACCGGAGATGGCGCCCTTCTTGATGCACTTCTTCAGCGTTGCAACATCGACATCGCCCTTCTCGAAGTATTCTTCGATAGCGGCTTCATCAACGCTCAGCGCGGTGTCCAGAAGGTTCTGGCGGGCTTCAGCTGCCTTCTCCTTCAGGTCATCGGGGATCTCGGCATAGTGGAACTTTGCGCCCAGCTCGCCGCCTTCCCAGATGATGGCGCGCATTTCGACCAGGTCGACCACGCCAACAAAGTTTTCTTCAATGCCGATCGGCAGCTGAAGCGGAATAGCGACGATGTCGAGCTTTTCCTTCAGCGTGTCGAATGCGCGATAGAAATCGGCGCCGGTACGATCGAGCTTGTTGATGAAGATGACGCGCGGAACGTTATAGCGGTCAGCCAGACGCCAGTTGGTTTCCGACTGCGGCTGAACACCGGCAACGCCTTCGATGATGAAGATGGCGCCGTCGAGCACGCGCAGCGAGCGGTTCACTTCGATGTTGAAGTCGATGTGGCCCGGGGTGTCGATGATGTTGATGCGGTGGTTTTCCCACTCGCAGGTCACGGCTGCCGAGGTGATCGTGATGCCACGCTCACGTTCCTGCGCCATGTAGTCGGTGGTCGTGTTGCCGTCATGCACTTCACCAATGCGATGCGACACGCCGGTGTAGTACAGAATACGCTCGGTCGTCGTGGTCTTGCCGGCATCAATATGCGCGGTGATACCGATATTGCGGATCTTCGAGAGAGCCGATTTGGCTTCTGCGACGCTGCTTTCGGACACGGGATACCTCCAGAATGCGATGAAAGGTGCTTCAGGCCGCCCCGAAACACCTTTGCCGTGGCCGTCACAGATCGACGCTTTTTCCGAAGAAACCCGGTAAGAAATACGTCGAAGCCGGACCGACCAAGTGGGCCTTGTGATCGAGAGGCTGAATGAAACAACCCGACCACGTTTTCAAGGCCAATTTTGTTGCAGCCAGCCTTTTCCGCCGAAGCGTCAGGCTGGCGCCGTCAGACTCAGGCGGTCTGAGCGGCCTTGCTTTCCTGAGCGCGCAAGATGCGGCGCTTGATGACCTGAGCCTCGACCGGGAGCTTGCGGTTCGGCGTGCTGATCAGGAACGAGTCCAGACCGCCATTATGCTCAACCGTACGGATGCCCTGCGTGGAGAGACGCAGACGAACGCCCGTGCCCAGAATGTCGGACAGAAGGGTGATTTCCTGCAGGTTGGGCAGGAAACGGCGACGGGTCTTGTTGTTGGCGTGGCTGACGTTGTTGCCCGTCAGCACACCCTTGCCCGTAATTTGGCAGCGGCGTGACATGGACTTGATCCTCGGTAGTAATATGATCGCCGAGACCACTCCCGGCATACGACGATGCGTTAAGGCGCGGCTTATGACGGAGCCCCCCGCTCCCGTCAAGCCGAAAGCGACCCAAACCGGTCATTCACCGTCGGAAAAGGCGTCCGCACAGAGCAGTTCACCCGATCGGACGCTGTCTATGGCCGTCTGAAGCATGCGAACCATCGTTTCGGCATCGGTTGTCCGCGCCAGCACGCCCATCGATCCGCCGAGCAGCGCCGACGCGATGAGTTCGGTCGGCAGGTTCTGTTCGACCAGATAACCGATCGCCTTGTCGATCACGACGCCGCACTGACGAAGCTCCTCAGGAATCTCGACACCTTCCGGGTCACCTGACACCTCATGAGCCGCCTGCTCGCGAATATCCTCTTCCACGGCCTGATCGGGGTGGAAATCCTGGGCGAGGTCATCAGCCGGCTTGGTCATGGGCGTTCTCCTTGTGGTTGCTTCGTATCCTTGCCCCTCACGTAGGGAAGGCCGCCCGGGAAAACTAGGCCTCTGGCCCGGATTGGTTGGACACCATATCGAAATAAGCCCCCTGACGGGCCATCAAGCTCTCGTGCGTGCCTTCCTCGACGATCCTGCCTGCCTCGATAACCAGTATGCGCGTCGCGTGGCGTATGGTGGAGAGACGATGGGCGATGGCAATGGTCGTCTGGCGCGACGTCACGCGGCGCAGGGCGTCCATAAGTCGCAGTTCGGTGCCCGTATCCAGCGCACTCGTTGCCTCGTCCAGCAGAAGAAGCCTCGGCTTGCGCAGGATGATACGTGCCAGAGCAATGCGCTGTCGTTCGCCCCCCGAGAGTTTCAGCCCGCGCTCACCGACAAGCGTCTCATATCCGTTCTCAAGCCCTTCGATGAAATCATGGATCTGGGCCAGACGTGCCGCCTCCTCGATTTCCGCCTGTGTGGCATCGAGCTGGCCATAAGCGATATTGTAGCCGATCGTATCATTGAAGAGTTGCGTGTCCTGAGGCACCACACCGATCATCCTGTGCAGGGCGACTGGCGGTATGGAGGCAAGGTCCCGGCCATCGAGCAGGATCTGACCGCTGGCTGGCGCATAGGCACCAAGGATGAGGCGCGCAATTGTCGATTTTCCGGCCCCGGTCGGACCGACCAGGGCAATGGTCTCCCCCGGCCCCGCCCGGAACGACAGGGCATGCAGGATCTCGTGGCCATCGTAGTCGAAACTGACATTCTTGAACACGAGTGAGGCAGGTTCCATCGTAGCCTCACCTTCGCGTTCCGGTACGGGCAGTGCAGGACGTGGGGCTTCGTCCATGAGGTCGGTCAGGTGTTCCAGATCGACACAGGCATTGCGCCAGCCTGCATAAACGAGATTGAGCGAAATGATGGCCTGATAGAGGGTACGCAGATAGGTGCCGATCAGCACGAACGCCGCCACATCGAGCTTGCCCGTCGCCAGATCCCGCCCGGCCATAAAAAAAATCGCCAATGTGGCGAGGGCAATCATGGCGTTCTGACTGATGGAGGATAAGCCTGCGACAAATGTCATGCGCAGGCTTGCCTTCTCCTGCTCACGCCGCGCCTGCTCGTATCGGGCATATTCATGCGGCTCATTGGCGAAATGACGCACAGCCTCAAAGTTCAGCAGGGAATCGAGGAGGAAATGCTGGGCTTTGCCATTGGCCTCGTTGCGCTGACGCCGGGCACGGACCCGCTGGCGAACGAACCATTGGGCCAGAATGATATAGCTGAGCAACGCGACAAGAATGACGCAGGCATAGCGCCCGCCAAGAAAATGAAAGACGACCGCCACTGTCAGCCCGGTGTCGAGAATGGCCGGCAGGATGTTAAACAGCGCAAGCCGCAAAAGCGTATCGGCCGCCTCCGATCCCCGCTCGATCGCGCGGGTCAGGGCACCGGTCTGGCGGTCACGATGGAAGCGATATGGCAGGTCCAGCAGGTGACGAAACGCCGCCTGCGCGGTCAGCGCCTGCAAACGCTGCCCAACGGGCTGATACACAAGCTCCTGCAGGGCAGAAAACACGCTACGGAAGAAAATCAGTCCGCCATAGCCCAGTATGAGCCCGGCCGGCACGACCACACGCAGATCCGCCGTCGCATAATGCGCGACGAGGCGGCTGAACATGTAGGGCGTGCCCAGAATACAGAGGCGCTCGGCAACCAGCAGCGCCAGAGTGAGCCCCATCCCGATACGGAAAAATCGTATGTCGTGTGACAGGACGAGACGCCAGGCACGCAAAAGGCTCGACAAGGCCAGAGGCAGGGCGAGAGGGCGGCCCACAGGACGGGAAGGAGGAAGGTTCATGTGCCCAACCTGAGCATGCGCCCGGCGTTTTGCAATCGAACGGTGATACGCGATATCGTTGTCTTTCAGACAAGAGAGTTGCGCCTTTCATGACTTCAGACAGCCTCGCCCCGTTTCTCGACCACATCAAAAGCTGCCAGACCGCCATTCTGCCCGGCGGGCGGCGGCCCGTTCTGGCTGGCAACAGGCGCTTCGGTCTTGCCGATCCGAAGGTTTTCGAGGCCCTCACCGCCCTTGGCTATGCCTCCAACGATAAGGGGGATGAGGCCTTTCGTGTGCCCGATAGCGCCGCCCTCCTGCCTCTGGGGGTCGAATTGGCCAACAGGGGGCTTTACAGACCTCATCACGAGCTCTTTGACGTGTTTGACGAGGGCGGCGAGGTCATTGGCCAGATCGATCGCGGTGCCCTTCCCCTCCTTGGCTGCACGGCTGCTGGCGTTCATCTGAACGGTCTGGTCGAGAAGGCAGATGGTCTTTATCTCTGGATGGGCCATAGAGCGCAGAACAAGCGCCTTGATCCCGGCAAGCTTGATCACCTTGCTGCGGGAGGCATCTGCACTGGGCTGACCCCGCTTGAGGCGCTCATCAAGGAAGCGGGGGAGGAAGCCGCGATTCCACCTGAGCTGGCTTCCAGGGCGCATCCGGTAGCAACATTGCGCTATGCCATGGCACGCCCGGAAGGACTGCGACAGGATACGCTTTTCTGTTACGACCTGATTCTGCCTGAGGATTTCATCCCGCAGCCCGTCGATGGCGAGGTCGCCTTCTTCGAACTCATGCCCATCGACACCGTGTTTCGTCTGGTGCGCGACACCCACGACATCAAGTTCAACGTCAATCTGGTGCTGATCGACCTGTTTATCCGTCGCGGCCTGTTTTCCGAGGCTGACAGCGCATTTTTGCGCCGCGCCCTCGATCAGCGCTGACTTCGAAAGCGATGCGCCCCGCTTCCATGCTGCAACACCGTGGACTGTCGCCCCGTGGAAACGGGTCAGGTCATGACTTCACCGCGTCGGGATGGGCTGGTCGTGTCAGCTGCCTGGCTCTGCTCGGTTTTTTTATTGGGCTTACCGGATGCAGCTCGCCCTCACCCGGCAAGCCAGCCATGCCGACCTCCGGCTGCATGGCCCAGAACATCCTGACCAACAGCCGTGAAATGCTCTCCATAACGCTGGCTTTCGGCCTTACCGAGCCGGGTGGTCGGGCCATTACTGCATCTGAATGGTCCGATTTCCTGGCACGGGAAGTCACGCCCCGCTTTCCTGCTGGGCTCTCCGTTGTCGAGGCACAAGGGCAGTGGCAAGACGAGCCCGGCGGCCCTGTAACGCATGAGCCAGCCCGGCTGGTATGGATCCTCACACCAAGAGCAGTAACGCTTGCCCCTGCTCTTGCCGCTATTCGTGACGCCTACAGGAAACGGTTCAACCAGCAATCGGTCGGCGCGTTCATCCACTCGGGCTGTGCTTCTTTCTGAAGGTTCGCCCGGCCCCTAGAACACCCGAGTCCAAATTGCGTTATTGACGCGCAGGCTGGACTTGCCGGTAATGACACGCAGGACCACGACACAGAATGACCCTTCGCAAGGCGTCACGCTGTGCTGTCATGCCCAAGATATTAAATCCGAGGCGGTACGCCGAGGTTGAGGACAATGATGACCGACCAGAACGCCATGCCACCAAACAGCCCGACCGGGGACAAAAACAAGGGTCAGGACTGTGCGGCAGAGGACGATCTTCCGGAAGAGACTGTGACAGGATCACCGGTCGGCCGGGGACAAAGACGCTCACGCGGTCTCCTCGGGTTTTTCTTCATTGCGCTCGCACTCTTCACGCTCAAGAATTTTCTGCCGGCGCTGCTCTGGGGGTGCGTGTTTGCCATTGCGTCCTGGCCGCTCTACAAGCGTACCGAGGCACGGTTCGGCCGTACCGAATGGCTCCCGATGCTTTTCACAGCGGCAATCGCGCTCATCTTCCTGATCCCGCTCAGCCTGGTGGGTTACAAGGCAGCCGAGGAAGCACAAAGCGCCCTCCACTGGATCGATGAGGTCCGCCATACAGGCATTCCCATGCCGGAATGGCTGAACGATCTGCCGTTCGAGCGGGCGCAGGTTGCGCGATGGTGGCAGAATAATCTGGTCAATCCCGAGCATCTGAACAGATTGTTCCATTCGGTCGATGCCAATCACGGTATGGCCGTGACGCGTCAGGTTACGACGCAGGTGGCCAAGAGAGCCACGCTGTTCCTGTTCTCCATCCTGACCCTGTTCTTCCTGCTCCGTGATGGCGCCGATATCATCCATCGCGTTCTGGTGGTTTCCAACCGCACATTCGGCCAACGCGGCGAGAAGCTCGCCCGTCAGATGATCTCATCCGTGCACGGCACAGTCGCAGGGCTGGTTCTGGTTGGGCTTGGTGAGGGGCTGGTGATGGGCGTGGCCTACGTGCTGACCGATACGCCACAACCCTTGCTCTTCGCACTGCTGACCGGGGTTGCCGCCATGATTCCCTTCCTCGGCCTGCCTACAGTGGTGCTCGCGGCTCTCCTGGTCATCGTTCAGGGCAAGATGATCGCGGGGATCGTGATTGTCGCGCTGGGCGCCATTGTCATCTTCGTCGCCGACCACTTTATCCGCCCTGCCCTGATTGGCGGCAGCACGCAAATGCCGTTCCTCTGGGTGCTTTTGGGTATTCTCGGCGGCGTGGAAACCTGGGGCCTGCTTGGCCTGTTCCTTGGGCCTGCGATCATGGCGGCCGTTCACCTACTCTGGCGAATCTGGAGTTCCGACTCTGAAGTCGTCCTTAAAGACGAGGCGTATTGACGCGTCGTTGCGCCGCCAGTCGCGCGGCGCAACTCACCGGCTTCTCGCTTTCGCCTTCGCGGGCCGATTGACGGCACTCCCATCACCCCCGTCAGACGCTAGCCGTCTCTGACGGTTCATCGAACATGTGATTGCTCGGGCCAGACTTCGCTTCGAAACCACGCGATGAAGTTGAGAGGGCGCTGCAGGTGCCAGCCTGCGTGACCGATCTTGTTTTTCTTGGAGAGATTACCGCAGGACAGGACGACATCGGGCAGGCGGGATTCGAACCCACGACCCCCAGTCCCCCAGACTGATGCGCTACCAGGCTGCGCTACTGCCCGTCAGTCCTGCGGTAAAGGCCATTTAGCAGCGAGGGGCTTTCCCTGCAAGCACCTGAGTGCAGGTTTTTGCAAGGAAACGATTTTTCATGCGGTGGGCAGCATCTCGCGCAGGCTATCGAGCTCGCCCAGCACGTCTTCCAGCGCCAGACGCAGGGCGCGCCGCTCCTGCTTCCAGCGCCCCTGCTCCTTGCGCAGCCCCTCAAGTTCATCCTGAAGAATTGTAACGAGCGCCCCATCCATATCCGACGAAGCAGCGGGCTGCGTCACGACAGGATCCGGCGCGGCAGAAGCCATCTCTGATGCCGCCACAACCGGAATACCGCTGGTTTCCTCGCCCGGATCAAGGATTGTCGGCTCATGGCTATCGATAGGCTCCATGGCACCGTCGCGAAGGTCCTCAGCGCCTGCGTCCCACTCAGAATCGGATGTATGGGCATCAGCTGGACCCTGTGCAGCCTCCGGCCCATCAAGATCCTCCGACTCCTCTGGCAACGCATGCCCCGCATCCATTACGGCATCACCCTCGGGAGGATACGCCAGATGCGCCGGCTCAGGCTCAGGCTCAGGCTCAGGCTCAGGAGCCTGGAATGCCGGTATCTCAAATGAGCTACGGGCCGCCTCATCAGAGGTCGCAGCGGCACCGGATTCCGTGCCAGATCCCGCCACTGGGATCGGAGCACGCACTGTCTCGGCACTTGAAAGCTGCTCCTTGAGAACGCGCTGTACGCCTTTGATCGTATAGCCCTGAACATAGAGCAGATCAGTGATATGGCGCAGGATCTCGATATCAGACGGGCTGTAATAGCGTCGCCCGCCGCCACGCTTGAGCGGCTTGACCTCGGGGAAACGCGTCTCCCAGAAACGCAGCACGTGCTGCGGCACATGAAGCTCGTCTGCCACTTCGCTGATTGTGCGATAGGCATTCGGGCCTTTTACCAGACGGTCAAAATCTGTCCGCTCTTCCGGGCCGCCCAATACGGACGCCACAGGAAAACTCGTCGTCATGAATCATCGCTTTCGCTGACCAGCCCTTCGGTCGATTCGCCGTTCACGACGGCGCGCAGGATCTGGCTGGGCCGAAACACCAGCACCGAGCGCGGCAGAATAGGCACTTCGATGCCGGTCTTTGGATTACGGCCGACACGTCGGCCTTTCTGGCGAACGGAGAAGGTTCCGAATCCACTCAGCTTGACCGTCTCCCCCTTCTCGAGGCGCGCAGCGATCAGCTCGAGAACGCTCTCGAGCAGATCGGCGGACTCGTGCCGGGACAGTCCAACCTCACTGTAGATATGCTCTGCGATTTGCGCGCGTGTCACCGTTGTCATGACACCACCGTATCATGACAGTAATGAAGGTCAATCAAATCAGTGAAGTGTAAGAGTGCGCTTTGCGCTCTACATGCGCAGAAGCGCTGATCCCCAGGTCAGACCGCCACCAAGCGCCTCGAGAAGCACGAGATCGCCCTTGCGGATACGTCCGTCGCGCACGGCTTCATCCAGCGCCAGCGGGATGGAAGCCGCTGACGTGTTGGCATGACGATCGACCGTCACGACCACACGATCGAGCGGGAGGGCAAGCTTCTTAGCCATGCCCTCGATTATGCGCAGATTGGCCTGATGAGGCACCAGCCACGCAATGTCCTGCCCGCTCAGCCCATGAAGGGCCAGAGCTTCATCCACCACTGCGGAGAGTTTGGCCACTGCGTGACGGAAAACCTCACGGCCCTGCATGTGCAGGACAGGCGACGGTGTAGAAGGACCATCGACGAAAAGAATATCGCCATGGGCGCCGTCGCTGTGCAGATGGGTCGAGAGGATACCAACGCCGTCCTCTTCGGTCGCTTCCAGAAGGACTGCGCCTGCACCATCGCCAAACAGCACGCAGGTCGTGCGGTCTTCCCAATCGAGAATCCGCGAATAGACTTCCGAGCCAATAACAAGCGCCTTGCGGATTTGACCGCTGCGGATGAACGCCTCAGCCGTCGCCAGAGCGTAGACGAAACCCGAGCAGGCAGCCGTCAGGTCGAATGCAAAACCACCGCTCAGCCCAAGCTCGGCCTGCACACGCACCGCTGTCGCAGGAAAGGTCTGATCAGGCGTCGCTGTCGCCACGATCACCGCGCCGATATCGGTCGAATCGCCCCCGGCATAATCGATGGCGGCCCGTGCTGCTGCCACGGCCATCCTGACGGCATTTTCATCCCCGCTGGCGATATGGCGCTGGGCGATACCGGTGCGCGTGCGGATCCATTCGTCAGAGGTCTCGATACGCTCGGCGAGATCGGCATTGGTGACAACCTGCTTCGGCAGATAGCTGCCAAACCCGGTCAGTCGCGCGCGCAGGGACATGTGTCTTCCTCTTGAATGATACCGGTCAAGCACTCAGGCCAGCACCGGCGGCTTCCTCAGCGCGCCCCTCAGGCAGCGCTGGGAGAGGTGGCGAGTTCGGTCTCGACATTCGCCGCCATAAGGGCTTCGACCTGGCGCAGACGCTCGCGGATCTTCTCGTTAATAGAGTGGGTTACGGCATCCATCGCAACATCAATGGCTGCCGCGAATCCTTCGGCATCAGCGCCGCCATGCGACTTCACGACGATACCGTTGAGGCCGACAAATACCGCGCCGTTATACCGTCGCGGATCGATCCATTCCTTCATGCGCTCCAGCCCGGGACGCACAAGAAGGTAACCGATACGGGTCAGCAGGCTGGTCTTGAAAACACGCTGCAGCAGCATCGAGACAAGTTTGAGCGCGCCCTCGCCTGTCTTGAGCGCAATGTTGCCGGAAAACCCGTCGGTCACGACCACGTCGGTCGTCCCCGCGGTGATGTCGTGACCTTCGACAAACCCGTGAAACTGGGCCGCAAGCGGCGATTCGCGCAGAATATCGGCCGCGGCACGCAGACGCTCGTCACCCTTGAGTTCCTCGGCACCGACATTCAGCAGACCGATACTCGGTGCGGGCAAACCCAGAACCGCCTTGGCGAAGGCCTCACCCATCACGGCAAACTCGACCAGATTGCGCGTATCGCAGGCAATATTGGCGCCAAGGTCCAGCATCACCACGTCGCCGCGGGCAGACGGGTTGACCGCTGCCATGGCAGGCCGCGTGATACCGGGGAGGGTTTTGAGAACGATCTTGGCAAGAGCCAGCATGGCGCCGCTATTGCCAGCTGACACAACGCCACCTGCCTCGCCCGATGCTACGGCATCGATCGCCATACGCAACGAAGAGTCACGCAGGCGCAAAGCCGCTGTGGGCTTCATTTCCATCGAGATGGAAGAAGGCGCGTGGCGGATCTCGCAGATACGCTGCGCCTTGGCGTAGCGCGCCAGCTGAGGGCGCAGAATAGCCTCGTCACCAACAAGCAGAATTTTTGCTGTAGGATGTCGATCGGCAGCGCGATCCAAACCAGCCAGAACGATTTCGGGGGCATGATCCCCACCCATCGCATCAATGGCCAAACTATAAGGCGCAGCCTGGCTGGCCGGCGCATCTAGGTCAGTCATGCTCCGCCCCGCGTCTTATTTTGAACAAGACGAGCCGACCCGAAGGGGGTCGACCCGATCGAGCCTCAAACGCGAACGGTCGTCTTCAGCGTCTTGCCGGAAGCCACGACTTCACGACCGTCATAATGACCGCAATGGGCGCACACGTGATGCGGGCGCTTCAGTTCACCACAGTTGCTGCATTCGGCGTGAGCCTGAACGGTCAGGGCGTGATGGCTGCGACGCATGCCCATGCGGGACGGCGTGGTCTTTCTTTTGGGGACGGCCATGGCGGGAGCCTCTTTCTTCTTAGATCGTCCCTGCTTTCGGCCGCCATTCGGCCTCAGCAGATAACGATGCTGTTCACTATGATCAGGCGGGCGGCTCTAGCAGACCCTAGGCCGGGTCGCAAGCATCCTGTTCAATTCTAGCTCAGATCTGCCTTTTTTTTGCTCAAAGACAGTCCAGCGAGGGCACCGAACGGGTTGGGTCGACCGCCTTCCTCTTCAGTTGCTTCCTCTGCCGTCTCCCGTGGGGCTTCGTCAACCGCATTTTCGAGTGCGGCCCCGGGCTTGCGAGGATAGGACGGCAGCATCAGCGCCAATTGCTCCGAGGCGACCTCACCGAGGTCAAGCGCGTTTCCCTCATACGGAATTTCGTCAATCGCCTCGAGATCCGAGGCGCTGTCCTCAGAAAAACGACGCGCCGGCACCATGCGCACGGCAAAGGATTCGTTAAGGGCATCCTCGAATGTTTCGCCCGTGATGACACATTCGAGCGTCACATGGGCGGTCAGCACCCCTTCGAGCACGAAATGATCGCCCGGTTCCGGAATAATACGAAACCGGCAGTTCAAGGCGTGGATGGCCGGGATATCGAGCCTTCCGGCCAGTTTGCGGCACTCGGCCTCGTTGGCCTTGATCGTCTCTGCCATGCCGTCATGACCGATGCGGTTAATCACAAGGCGGCGAGAAAACTCCGGAGGCGCCGTAACCGCAGCCACGGACTCAGCACGGGAGAATTTCGGGTCGTTGCTGTCTGTCATGCTGCCTTCCTGACATGCTGCTGGCAAAAACCCGGGAGCGGGCTTCCTTTTCCGAATTGCCTTAACGTCGCTCTCCGCAATATAGAAGAGCCTGATGGTCCTATCGACGTTGGTGAAACGATGTTCCCACCAATCCGAGAAGATCGCCCGGATTATTTCACGATCACTGCAGGACGACATAACCCGCCATGAAGAGCGCCTCCCAGAAGACCTCCCAGCGGCAGAAATCGCATGCGGGCCTCGCGCGCGCCCTGCTCTGCATCGCGCCCCTCGCCCT
The DNA here is from genome assembly GCF_000505765.1 of Asaia sp. SF2.1. Lineage (NCBI taxonomy): Bacteria > Pseudomonadati > Pseudomonadota > Alphaproteobacteria > Acetobacterales > Acetobacteraceae > Asaia > Asaia sp. SF2.1. Next base: position 442,787 of record NZ_AYXS01000001.1, read on the forward strand.
GGCGGGCTGCTCGGTTTTCAGCCCGATTCCCCAGAATCGTGGCTCGCTGATCGAAAAGGATGACTACGCACAGCTCGTACCGGGAACCAGCACACGCAACGACGTGACCGATATCCTCGGCTCACCGACCGCCCATGCGACCTTTGACGACAATACCTGGTTCTATGTGTCGATGGTGACCGTGCCCCAGCCTTTGGGCTTTCCTCGTGTGACCAAGCAGAATGTTCTGGTTCTGGCATTTGACACCACGGGCGTCCTGCGCCGCATGGACACGCTGCACCGCAAGAACGGCTATAATGTCGGCATGGTCGGCGAGACGACCCCGACGCCGGGCACCAAGGTCAACGTCCTGCAGCAGCTGCTGGGCAATGTGGGCCGCTACAACCCCATGAGCAACATGGGCAGCACATTTGGCGGCACACAGGGTCCGCTGGGTGCCGGTGTGGGCACGGGTCATGGTGGAACAGGCAACTCGCTTCCCTGATCACCCCAATCGCCTAACTGGCCCTGCGAGAGCGCTGGGACGGTATCGCCTTTTGATAAACCGGCTTCGCCCTCACGCGATGCCGGTTTTTTCATGAGGCGTCCCTTGTGGGACCGGGCCCTTTCGTTGCGCAAGGGCTCTTCGCCGGACCAGATTTGAGCCTCCCTCTCCCAGCATTGCGCCTCAGCGGGGAGAAGATCCCTATTGCGGCAGTTTGAGCATGACCCGAAGGCCACCGAGTGGACTGTTCCGCAGCACCACGCTCCCCCCATGTGCGGCCATGATATCACGCGCGATCGTGAGGCCTAGCCCGCTTCCGCCCTCCGGGCCCGCCGTGCTGCTGAAGGCCCGAAACACATCCTTACGTCGTGATTGCGCAATACCCGGTCCGTCATCGTCGATGGTAATTTCCACCATGCGCCCGGTCTGACGCAGCGCGAACATCATACGCCCGCCATGGCGACGCGCATTCTCCGCCAGATTGATCAATACACGGCGCATCGCATCCGGGCGCACAGGCACCGTCAGGCTCTGTTCGGCATGGATGGCAAGCACATCGCCTCCAGCCCGCGTCGTTGCCGCCGCGACATCGCGCAGCAGTGCGAGCAGATCGGTCGGAACGGGATCCTCCTCGCCCTCCCCCCGGGCAAAGGAGAGATAACTACCAATCAGGCGTTCCATCTCGGCAATGTCGGCAACCATATCCTCGATGTCAGGACGCAGCTCCTGTGCCTCGACCATGCCCTCGACGGGCATCATGGCCAGCGTCAGGCGCAGCCGCGTCAGAGGTGTGCGCAAATCATGCGAAACGCCAGCGAGAACCGCCGTCCGATGCGTCACAAAACGGTTCACCCGTGCCTGCATGCGATTGAAGGCGAGCGCAGCCTTGCGTATCTCCAGCGCGCCCTGCGGGTGAATCGGCCCGTCATCGCGCCCCAGGCCGAAATTCTCTGCCGCCCTAGCCAGCCGCCTGACAGCGCGAACCTGCCGACCGATGAAAAGACCGGCGACCATGAAGAGCAGGATGGCGCTTCCGACCTCCCATGCCACAAACAGCCATATGGGCCCGACATCCAGCCGCTTGCGCGGGACGATCACCTCAAGCACGCCATCATGTAGAGGAATATCAAGCCGGACACTCTGTCTCGTGGCGTTCCAGTCGATATAGCATGGGGCATCGAACACCCGACGCACTGCATTCGTCAGGTCCTCATCCATGGGGCCCAGCACGAAAGGCGCAGGTGCATCGGTCAGCCGTGCACCGGGATGAAAGGTGATTACAAGCTGCGTGCGCCAGCGGGCCTGATCCAGGATCCAGTCCTGCTGCCCCGGCATATGCTCGACCGAATCCCTGATATAGGCGAGATCCGACACCACACTGTCGGCCAGACGGCGCGACACGACGTTCAGGTAGTTGCCGTAAAAGAGCTGCAAGGCCACGATTTGGGTGATCAGTAGCGGCATGAGCACGATCAGGAGCGACCGGCCCTGAAAAGAGCGCGGCAACAGCCGGCGAACCACGCGCTCAAGCATGCGGGCGGCTTTCATGCCAGTCTCAGCTCCCCGGCTTCAGCACATAACCCTTGCCTCTGACTGTCTGAAGAAAGCGCGGCTCCTTCTGGTCTGGCTCGATCCGGCGGCGCAGGCGCGTAACCTGTACATCGACGGCACGTTCGCCAATCTCATCCATGCCCAGTGCCTCTGCAATGGCCTCGCGCGACAGGATTTCTCCCGGTACGCGGGTCAGCACACCCAGCAGGGCTGCCTCGCCGCTTGTAAGATGCACAATACCTTCCGGCCCGGTAAGGAGCCCACGACCTGTGTCGAATTCGAGCCGCCCAAGCCGTAGCAGGCGCGGCGTGCCGATAGGGCGTGGAACATGGCGGCGCAGATGCGCCTGCAGCCTGAGCAGCAACTCACGCGGCTCGAAAGGCTTGCCCAGATAATCATCCGCGCCGGATTCGAGACCGATTATACGGTCCGCAGGCTCGCCACGGGCAGTCAGAAGAATGATGGGCCAGACCTGGCCGTTTTCGCGCAGCCAGCGAGTCAGGCTCAAGCCATCTTCACCGGGCATGTTGATATCCGCCACCATCGCATCGGGCTGGGTGACAGCCAGGATCTTGCGCGCCGCCTCGGCATCAACCGCCGTGGTGATACGAAACCCGGCCTCGGTCAGAAAGCGCTGCAACAGGCGAAGGAGGCGCGCGTCATCATCCACCACAAGGATATGGGCACCATGACCGACACCCCCTTGCGATTTACCCTCTGCTGATCTGGTCTCGCCCATACCACCCCCGGATATCGTCGTATCACTCGTCTTGCCCGGCACCGCGTCTGACGCCTTTCCTGCCCTCATATCCGGCATTCCGGTCATGGTACGCCGCCTTCGCCTTGAAGGGTGGCCAGCACGCGCCTGAACCCCTCGACAGCCTGCCCTCCGGCAGCACGATAGGCCAGCGTCATGCGGTCACGCAGGGCCACAAAGATCTCCTCTTCGATGGACGCCCCTTGCGGCGTCAGATGGAGATGCTTGAGTCTCCTGTCATGCTCATCAGCGCGTTGCTCGATCAGACCGCGGGCCATGAGTTCCTGCAGGACGCGGTTGAGACTTTGCTTGGTGATATTCAGACGTCGCAGCAGCGCGCTCATGGTCAGGCCTTGATGGGTCGAAACCAGAAACATCACCCTATGATGGGCCGAGCCTAACTGGTTGTCACGCTGGAGTGGTTCACAGGTTGCGCTCAGTTCGCGCCAAGCCAGAAGCATGGCCTCGTAGGTGAGCCGGATCTGTTCTTCACGAAGGTAGAGATGCGCTTGGCCAGGAGCATCTCGCTGCATACGCAGGCCGGACATCAACTAGCCCTCACTGTCACGAGGTATGGCGAATTCCTCGGCATAGCCGAAGCTCGCGAAATCAGTCATGCGCATGGTGTAGAGAATACCATCAAGGTGATCATATTCGTGCTGCAGGACGTTGGCGTGGAACCCACGCGCTTCTCCCTGAATTACCGAGCCATCAAGATCCAGACCACGATAGGCGATGGCAGCGTGGCGTGGCACGACACCCCGTAATAGCGGGAGAGAAAGACATCCTTCCGCGCACTGCATCATCTCCTCGCCCAGAGGCATGATTTCGGGATTGATCAGCACACGCGGTGGAATCGGCGCCTCATTGGGGCCGCATCGCCCCTCAGGCACATGATAAACGAACAAGCGCAATGATTTGTGAACCTGTGGGGCGGCGAGCCCGGCGCCGCGCGAATCAAGCATCGTTTCGATCATGTCTGAAACCAGTTGTCTGACCGATAAAGAATGAGCGTCTTCAATCGGTTGCGCTCGCTGAAGCAATACCGGATGCCCCATACGCGCAATTTTCAGCAACGCCATTTCTGCACACAGCCTTCTATTCGCGGGAATAGTTCCCGCCTCCTGTCGCATGGTGACATGAATAATTTTCGGGCGATACTGCTCAAACCGTTTGTGTCCCCTTCAAAACCTGTGCTAAGGCGCTGGCCTCTCTGGAACGCTCTGCCATCGGTATCGCGTTCCTGGCATCGCATTTACAAACAGACCATGATCTTCATGGTCGGACAGGAGATGGCAGACCCGTGCAGGTTCTGGTTCGTGACAACAATGTTGATCAGGCGCTCAAGGCGCTCAAGAAAAAGATGCAGCGCGAAGGCGTTTTCCGCGAGATGAAGCTGCGTCGCCACTTCGAAAAGCCCTCCGAGCGTCGCGCTCGTGAAGCGGCCGAAGCGGTTCGTCGTGCACGCAAGATGGAGCGCAAGCGCCTGGAGCGTGAAGGCTTCTGATCAGCCTGCCGAACCGGCAAACAGAACAACCGCCGTTTTCACGGCGGTTTTTTTGTGCCTGCTTCCCGGGGGCAGTTATCGCCCTGCATCGACTTTCGCCACGCTGTTTCCCGATGCTGGCCAGCTTCCCTGCAAAAAGCCCTTGGCGAGAGAGAACTTCCCTCGCCTGTCACCTGTGGGTGATACCTGCCGCAGGTGCGAGCACTGGGCAGGTATCAGGCTCTCAGTATTTGAAGGCGGGGTCCTGATCCATGAGGCTTTTTGACAGGTAGACGGCCTCCAATGCCCGCTCATGAGCAATTTCCCGGGCGTTGACTGTCCCGGCATGACCGCCTTCCGTGTCTTCATAATAGTAGAACGGCTTGCCGAGTTCCTGCAGACGGGCGGCGAACAGACGCGCGTGAACAGGGCCCACGCGATCATCCTTGGTTGAGGTGAAGATGAACGGTACCGGGTAGGACACGTCTTTCTTCAAATGCTGCAACGGCGATATTCCCTCAAGAAATTTGCGCTCCTGCGGCACGCTCATATGGCCGTACTCCGCAGCCCAGGACGCGCCAGCCGCCATCGTCTCGAAATTCTCCATATCCAGCAGCGGCACACCGATGATGACGGCCTTCCATAGTTCCGGATGCTGGGTAAATTCCACCCCCATCAACAGGCCACCATTTGAGCGCCCGCGTATGGCAAGGTGCTCGCGATCAGCAATCTCGCGTTTGGCCAGATCGCGCCCAATCGCCGCAAAATCGTCATAGGCATGCTGACGGCCCGATTTCATCCCCGCCTCGTGCCAAGCTGGGCCGAACTCACCGCCGCCGCGAATATTGCCGACCACATAAACGCCGCCACGCTCCAGCCAGGTCTTGCCGATATCGGCATAATAGGTCGGCAGGTAGGAGAGATCGAAACCACCATAAGCGGTGAACAGCACGGGGTTATGTCCGTCCAGCTTCCAGTCCCGGCGATGGGTCACGAAATAGGGGATATCGACACCATCACTCGATTTTGCCCAAAACTGCTCGGTTCGCAGCCCCTTGGTATCGAACAGTGCCGGGGTTGTCTTGACCTTCTGGGACTTGCCCGTGTCGGTATCGAAACTCCAGAGTTCAGGCGGGATGATATAGCCCTCAACCTTGAGATACGCGTAGCTGACAGAAGCTGACGACGATTGCAGGGTCGCTGAACTCATGCGTGGCAGGACGTAGTACTTCTCCTGCCAGCCGCTCTCTTTTGCAGAGGGCGTGTAAAGCCGCACGGAAGGATGCACATCGCGATAAACCACCGCGATAATCCCTTTGGACGTAACGCCGATATCGGTTGTCGTTTCGCTGGCCTCGGGCTTGAAAACCAGAGCTGGCGCTTTGTTGGATGCTGCAGGGTCGACAGCGACAATGCTGCCACGAGAGAAGTGCCCGCCAACATTCCAGTCCTGATCGAGGCGTATGATCAGCTTGCCGGCATAGAAGCCGAGATAACCGATCTTCTCAGGCAGGGCGATCTGTCGCAGCGTCCCGGTGGCAGGGTCATAAACACGATATTCACTGCGGAAAAAGTCAAGATTACGCTGAATGATGGCGATACGCTCGCCGGTCTCGTCATGCAGCACCTCGGGCTCGACAATCATGTCGCTTTCCTGCCCGCGATAGATCTCCCTCGCTGCCGAGAGAGGTTCACCCCTTTTCACGAGACGCACGCTGAATGGATAGCCTGAGTGCGTCATGGAGCCCGCCCCCCAGTCGCGCGATACCAGAAGCGTGTCGCGGTCGAGCCACGCCACTCGCTGCTTGGAGTGGGGAAGATCGAAGCCATCGGGCACGAAACGACGCGTCTTTGTGTCGAACTCGCGGTAAGAGGCAGCGTCTTCACCCGAGAGCGACAGCGTGACGAGGCAGCGCGTTGCATCGGGCTCGAGGCAATCCGCGCCCTGGAATACCCAGTCGTGCTTTTCATCGCGTGACAGGGCGTCGATGTCGAGCATCGTCGTCCAGTCAGGCTCCGCCTTGGCGAGAGAATCTGGCGAGGTTACCCGCCAAATTCCCTTTGGGTGGTTGGCATCCTGCCAGTAATTCCACAACTTGCCTCCCGATTGCTCGGGTAGGGGCAGGCGTCCCGGCGCCTGCTCGACCGCAAGCACATCATCGTAGAATTTCTGATAGCGCTTATCGGACTGCAGGAGCCCTGCGCTACGGCTGTTCTGGGCCTTGACCCAATCGAGCGCCTGCTGCCCCTGAACCTGCTCTAGTACAGCGCGGGACGGCACATCCTTACCTGAGGGTTCAGCCGTTACCCCCGTCTGGGCGAGGGCCTGACCGACCACGGGAGGGAGGAAAGTCGTGCAGACGAGCGAGGTCATCGCCATTAAGATGCGCTTCATGAGCCATTTCCTTCATGCAAATCACAGGCAGCCTAAAGCATACCGTTACATGATGGAAAGGACCTGACACAGCTTCAGGACTGCGAATGTCGGGGCGGCCATTTCTACCCCACATGCGATGATTCGGTCAGAAAGCCCGGACATTGTGGCCTGGGGGGGACTGATCCGAAAAAAACAACCCAATGGGTAAAGTCTCAAGGTAGCCGGTACATTGCTGTCCCGGCCGGTACGTTCAGATTGATCAGACGGTAGCAGATGATCGGCTGGCCGCGCAGCAGGCGACAGAAGCGGCCCGTTTCAGCCGCGCCGAGCCACGCCGAGGGAAGATCCGGCTTTTCGCTCTCGCGTAGCAGCAATTGCGCTTTGGGCCCCGGATAGGCGTGGTCATGCGCGTCACGTCCGCCAAGAAAACCCCAGCGGCTGTCATAGCTGTATATCGGCTGATCGGGCGTCTCGTAGCGCATGATGGATGCGAGAGCATAATCGCCCACAACGAGGCTATGCCCCGGTGAAACCTCTCCCTGCACCCTGTGTGCCAGCCCGGACCAGTCCGCAGTCTGGCGGGCGATGACATCGTGATGGGCCGAGAGATGGAGCGGCGCGACCATACCCTGAAGGCTGATAAGCGCGGTGATCGCAAGACCGAGGGCGCAGGCATAACCGATGCGCCGATGCGTTGCAGCAGCCGCAAGAGCTGCTGCAGGATAGATCACTACCGGCCAGTTGGCCTGCACCCGCCCCCCAAAAGCATGCTGAACGAAAACGGCAACCGGCACGATGCATAGACAGGCCAGAAGGCGCGCCACTGGTTCGCGCCCTGCGCGTTTGATGCACCAGATAATCCCGATGCAGAAAAGCAGGAAAACCAGCGGCGTGGCCAGACCGATCTGACCTCCAGCCAGTTCCGCAAGAAAGTTGACCGCCTTGAGTGGATGCCAGTCGCTGGCCCGGCCGCCTTGCTTCAGAAAGCTAGCCCAGTGATGCGCCGCATTCCACGCCAATACGGGGAGAATGGTCGCAAGCCCGATGACGGCTCCACCAACAAGCCAGAGCCAGTGACGGCGTTGTGCGGGCGTTGCCAGTACCCAGAGCCCACAGGCAAAAGCCGGCAAGACAGCCGTGTATTTACTGTCAAAGGCCAGGCCAAAAAACAGTCCTGTTGCCAGCCACCAACGCGGCTGCCCCGTGACGATCAGGCGCCCCAGGGCCCATAGAGTAAGCGTCAGGAAAAAAACCAGCGGTGTATCCGGCGTGGCCGTGGCGGCCCCGAGGCCAAGCATGAGTGTCGCGTTGAGCAGCAGGGAGGCACGATACCCGGCCTGAACACTTCCGAGAAGATCGCGTCCGGCGCGGACTAGTACGATCGAACCAAGCAGCGCCGAGATAGGGCCGAGTACCCTGATCCCGAAAGCACTATCTCCGAACAAGGCTGTGCCAAGCCTGATCCATAGGGCGATCATGGGCGGATGATCGAGGTAACCCGCCTGAAGATGGCGCGACCACGTCCAGTAATAGGCCTCGTCTGGTGAGACACCCAATGTGGCCGCCAGACCGATGCGCAGGAGGGTCAGGACAAGCAGGACACCCCAGAACAGGGCGACGAGCTCCCTCGTTTCCCCTCTGGCGGGGGGAGCCGACTCAGCGCCAGACGAGGGTAGAGGCAATCGCATAATTCCAGACCACACCAATCACTGCGCCAGCCGCGCTGGCACGACTCCAATGCCCATGCGTGTCATAAATCAGTTCGGCAACGCCGATATTACCGAAAGCCCCGATGGTGGCGCCGATGACGAAGATACACAGTCCCGGCAGCCAACGGCGACCGCGCAGGGGGCGATCGAGATAGGTGATACGATTGTTCAACTGGAAGTTTGCAAGAATGGCGCAGGCCGTACCGAGTATCTGACTCACCTGAAAACCAGCCCCGGAGAAACGCGCGAGTTCCGAAACCAGCAAATTGACCGCGATCCCGACCAGCCCGACAGCCGCAAAAATGATGAAGCGTGTTGGCAGCCATCCACCGAAGGCACGCTCGATCAGCATGCCCAGAAACTGCACCATGACCAGCGGACTGAGTTTACTCTCACCCGATACACGCGGACGAAACACGAAGGGCACTTCAATGAGCCGCGCCTGACGCGGCACGGAGAGGACGATCTCGAGCAGGATCTTGAAGCCCGTCCCGGTAAGTTTCGGAACAGCCTGTTCGAATATCGGCCGTCTGACCGCGAAGAAACCGCTCATCGGATCGGAGAGCGGCATAGGCAGCAGTGATTGCGACAACCTTATCCCGGCCTGCGACAGCATATGCCGCCACCGATTGGCCAGGCCGCTGCTATCGCCACCCTCTATATGGCGGCTGGCGACAGCGATATCGGCATGGTTTTCAAGCAATGGCCTCACCAGATCGCGCAGGATGCCTTCATCATGCTGCAGGTCGCCGTCCATCACCGCGATAACGGGCGATGTGGAGGACAACGCGCCCTCAATCACCGCAGAGGAAAGCCCCCTGCGCCCGACGCGGCGGATCAGGCGGATCCGGGGATCCTCCTGCGCGGCCTTTTCGACCGCTTTCGATGTCCCGTCGGGCGAGTCATCATCGACAAAGACGATCTCCCAGCGCATGCCTTCAAGCGCACGGCGCACCCCCTCTATCAGGGGTGCCACATTGGCGGCTTCGTTATAGCAAGGAATGACGAGGGTCAGATCCGCCGGAAGCGGGGACATCATACCGGAACGCCGGCCCTGTTCAGACTGGTGCGTATGGTTTGCAACGTTTGCACGCGCACCACGTGATCCAGATCCGTCAGGCGCTTTGTCAGGTAGTTCTGATGCGCAGCATCACGGGCCACGAGGCGCACGAGAAAATCGCCGCCGCCCCGGATCATGTGACATTCACGCACTTCGGCCCAGCCGGCGACTTCGCGCTCGAAAGCTTCCAGTACACTGCCCTTCTGGCTCTCGAGCCCGATCAGCGCGAAGAATGTCAGCGACCAGCCGAGCCGGGAGGCATCCACATCTGCATGATAGCCTTCAATGACCCCAATTTCCTCAAGACGTCGAACACGACGCAGGCAGGGCGGTGCCGAGATGCCCGTGCGTCGCGCCAGCTCGACATTGGTCATACGGCCGTCGCGCTGCAACTCGGCCACGATCTGACGGTCGATCGAATCCAGATCGACGATCGTCGCGCTGGACGATCCCGGGGAGAGACCTGCCGACAGTGACTCGACTCGAGCCGTAGCGTCGTGAGGAGCAGCGTTGTGGGGGAAGTGGTCGTCAGGATCGTTGTCAGTCATCGTCACCGTGAGGGTCGGGCAAAACTAGTCGGTTGGCAGGCGCGCATCATCACCTATATCTGCATCCTGACCCGAGAGCCATGTCTCTTCGCAATTGTCTTGTCACTTAGGCATGGTGCATCAACACTCTGCCGGATGATCAATGACCAATGGTTAAACGAACACCAGTTCAAGGACATTTCCAGTGAGCCAGAGTTTCAGGACTGATCTGCTTGTTATTGGCGCAGGCCCGGCAGGCTATACCGCAGCAATTTACGCAGCGCGTGCCAATCTCAAGCCGATTCTTGTGGCCGGGCTGCAGCCAGGCGGCCAGTTGACCATCACCACCGATGTTGAAAACTACCCCGGCTTTGCCGAGCCGGTTCAGGGTCCCTGGCTTGTGGAGCAGATGCGCCTGCAGGCCGAGCATGTCGGCACCGAGATGCATTACGACCTGATCACGGAATGTGCCTTCAACGAAAAAACCGACGATGACTATTTTCGTCTGAAGGCGGATTCCGGCGCGGAATATCTGGCACGCACTGTTGTCATTGCCACAGGGGCCCAGGCGAAATGGCTTGGACTGCCCTCCGAAGCCAGACTGCAGAGCGGTGGCGTCTCGGCTTGCGCCACCTGCGACGGGTTCTTCTATCGCGGCAAGAAAGTGGCCGTGATCGGTGGCGGAAACACGGCGGTCGAAGAGGCGCTCTACCTCACGCACCACGCCGACCATGTGACGCTGGTTCATCGACGCGACAGCTTGCGCGCAGAACGCATCCTCCAGGACCGTCTTTTTGCCAATTCCAAGATCACGGTGCTCTGGAATAACGCGGTCGGGGAAATTCTCGGTGCTGGCAAGCCAGAGACCGTTTGTGGCGTGCGCCTGCGCAACACGCTCGATGGCAGCGAACAGACCCTGGATGTCGATGGCGTGTTCGTGGCGATTGGCCACAGCCCCAATACCGGGCCCTTCCGTGAAACGCTGGAGTGTGATTCGGAGGGCTACATCGTCACGGTGCCCGGCAGCACAAAAACCTCAGTCGAAGGCGTGTTTGCCGCTGGCGATGTGCAGGACAAGAAATTCAGGCAGGCGATTACGGCTGCTGGCACCGGATGTATGGCAGCCCTCGAAGCCGAGCATCTTCTGGCTGGACTGTCCTGACATTTCGATCGTTATTCTTCCGTAAGAGTTGCTGCATAAAATGACTTGGCAGGGCCTTAGAATGCTGCCAAGTCATAGTGATCAACATTTGATGACCGCCAGGCACGTGACCGGGAAATCCGCCCGCTCGCGCTCTTTTTCTGACGTGGTCGGGGACGAGCTCTAGGAAAGCCGCATGGACTGGGACAAATTGCGAATATTCCATGCGGTTGCCGAGGCGGGTTCGTTTACCCATGCCGGTGACCGGCTCAATTTGAGCCAGTCGGCAGTTTCCCGGCAGATTTCGGCTCTTGAAGAGACGCTGAACGTCCCGCTTTTTCATCGCCATGCCCGCGGCCTGATCCTGACCGAGCAAGGCGAGACACTCAACCACACCGTCCGGGAAGTGTTCTCGAAACTCTCCCTGACACAGGCCTATCTGAGCGAGAGCAAGGTCAAGGCCAAGGGCGAGCTCAAGATCACCACAACGTCGGGGTTTGGCCTCGGCTGGCTGGCCCCCAAACTCCAACGTTTTCTGGCGCTTCACCCCGATATCGAGGTGAGTTTGATCATGGAGGATACGGACCTCGACCTCGGGATGCGTGAGGCCGACGTCGCCATACGTATGCATCCCCCCAGGCAGGCCGATCTGATCCAGCGTCATCTGGCCAATTTTGCGATGCCTATCTATTCCAGTCAGGCCTATCTGGACCAGCACGGTGTCCCGAACAGTATTGCAGAGCTCGGCCAGCATCATCTGGTCGGGTTCGCTGGTATGTCACCTCCCCTCCCCGATGCCTTCTGGCTGCTCGAACTGGTTCGCCGGCAGTGTCATGGGTCAGTTCGCAACAAGCTGGAAATCAACAGCTTCCCGGCCATCGCCACAGCCATCGCCAAAGGTGCCGGAATCGGATCGGTCCCCACCTATCTGGCTCAGGCGCATCCGGAACTGATCCGTATTCTCGACCATGAGCCGATACCGACTGTAGAAGCCTTCTTCGTCTATCCTGAAGAACTGAAGATGTCGAAGCGGATAACAGTACTTCGCGACTTCCTGCTGAGTGAGATCCAGGCAGGAAAGCACTGAGAGCGACTGCTCGATAGTTGGAACACGCAGCCGGGTCCTGGCTCGTGCTTCTGCAAGGATAGCTTTCGGATCAATCGTCTAAAGATCGTTGGGCAGGTTCCTGCCCGATCCGGCCGAAAATTATGCTGACCTGCCTGGGCTGCGCGTCAATGCGACAGCCTATTCTCGCCTTTTACTCAACGCGCGTGCTCAGCCGCGTCGGGTCGCGTGGGCGTTCACGCGCTCGCGCAATTCCTTGCCAGCCTTGAAGAACGGGATGGTCTTTTCCTCTACAGATACAGCAGAGCCCGTGCGCGGATTGCGTCCCTGACGGGCATCGCGCTTCTTGACCACGAAAGCGCCAAAGCCACGGATCTCGACCCGATCCCCCCGCGCGAGAGCGCCGGAAATTTCGGAGAGGATGGTCTGGACAATCAACTCGATATGACGGGCACCGAGATGAGGATGCGCCGCCGAGAGTTCGGCAATGAGTTCGGATTTTGTCATCAGGGGCTCTGCAAACTCTCGGTAACAGGAGGGCGGATCGTCCGATACGCCCGACAACGCTCAGTTCTTACCGTGGCAAAATCGAGACTGCACCGTCAAGACTCTGATAGGCCATGACCTTGTCGATTGCTTCGGGCCAGGCAAACAACGAACCGCCGAAGCGATGATAGAGACGCTCCCACATCGTACGATCCGGTTTCTTGATGGCGAGCTTCCTGACTGGCAGATCCTTGCCGTCCTTGATCTGGCCGTGCAACCACGCAGCGGCCTGATCCTCATCACCAATCTGATCAATCAGATGGAGCGCAACAGCCTGGCGCCCGGTATAGGGCCGCCCGTCAGCCAGCTGGCGTATTTCCTCTATGGGGCGATGACGCCCCTTGGCGACCATCAGGACAAACTGATCAAACAGATCGTCAACGATCCCCTGGAGCATCTGCCGTCCCTCAGGCTTGAGCGCGGTGAAAGGCTGCGACTGATCCTTCATGGGGCCGGAGGTGATGCTCTCGGCCTTCACGCCAAGGCGGTCGAGCAACACGGAGGCATCGGGGCGCATCATGATGACCCCGATCGAACCGGTGATGGAAGAGGGATAGGCAAAGAGCCGCTGGGCGGGGACGGCAATCATGTAACCCGCCGAGGCCGCAAGACCCTGCATCGAAACGGCGACCGGCTTGCGACTGGCAAAGCGAGCAATGGCGTCGTGGAGCGCCTCACCGCCAGTCACACCGCCCCCCGGACTGTCAATGACAAGCAACATTCCCTTGATATGCGGATCACGCCCGGCACGCTCGATGGCTTCCACAGTCGGCCTGACCCTGTTGCCTATAACACCCGTGATCTCGAGACGCGCAATCGCGTCGCGTGGTGCATGGGGCCTGCGCGGCATAAAGAGCACCAGCATCGTTAAGATCAAGGCCGCGACAGCAATACCGCGCCAGAGCAGAAGGCGTCTCCGCTGGCGCAGCAGAGCGGCTCCGGTATCGTCATCCGTGCGATTGAACGCCGTCATCGGTCTTGTTTCCCATCACGCAAATAAAAAAGGCAACCCATCGCAGGATGGGTTGCCTTTCAAAGCGCGTCTACTGGGTAAATCCAGAGATCAGGCCTTTTTTGCACGTCCACGACGGGCCGGACGCTCTTCACCTTCGCTGCTCTCCTCTGCGGGAGCGCGCGATGCTGCATCGGCACCGGCATTGATCTTGCGGCCAAGCCCGATCTCACGAGCAAGATGCGAACGACGCTCCGCGTAATTCGGGGCAACCAGCGGGTAATCGCTCGGAAGACCCCAGCGCTCGCGATACTGCTCCGGCGTCATGCCATAAGCGCTCTGCAGGTGGCGCTTGAGCATCTTCAGCTTCTTACCGTCTTCAAGGCAGACAATATAGTCGGGGAAAACAGAGCGCTTGATCGGCACGGCAGGCTGCGGACGCTCCGGCTCGGGGTCAGCCTGACCAGCACCCTGCAGAGCGTTGTATACTTGCTTGATCATACCGGGCAGGTCATCGCCAGCCATCGAATTGTTGGCAACGTGAGAGGAAACGATCTGAGCGGTCAACTCTAGCAGGGCGACGTTGGTTTCTGACTCTGACATTTATTTTCTCTTTGTTGAAGTTTAACTCTTTTAACCGGATCTTTTATCGCATCAGTTTTACAAGGTAAATAGGTTTAACGATTTATCTTTTGTTTTTTATACTTCCAATCCAATCTCGTTAAAATCAAACTGACAAGACAGTGTTTCCAACTTCGGCACAAGAAGAAAGTTCTCACAAAAATCTTTTCGACGTTCGTTTTTCGATGCACACGTCAACACACGTGAAAACAGCCTAGTAGAACTTTGTAAAGTTTTTGATAAATTAGGGAAAATCACCCGTATTTTTTTATATCACATTTTTTCAATCAGCCGCCCCAGGCAATTGTCGAATAATTAACGCTGTGTTTTCTTCTTCCTTCCTTTCGCGTTGCCCCATTCCGGGAGGCATCGATACCCGTTCAGCCCACATGAAACGGTATTCAACGCAAAGAATCCTTGCGAAAACCATGAACGTCGTCAGGCTAGCCCACAATGGCAATACCGCGACAACGCGCGAACGTCATGATCGATTCTTCTCCATTACAGTTGGTTACTCATAGATATCGTCTCTGTCGTGCCGGTTGACTGAAGAATCCTGTCTCTGAACTCAGATACAGGCGTTCCTTCTGCGACCGCCGGGGAGCAGACCGCGATCAGCAAAGTCGGACAAAAACGAAAAATAACGCCTGTTAACTATTTGGTGATTTCCATCGTCATATCCTGCTCTGCCTGAGTGGCCGCACGGGGACCGCGCCTCAGCCCCCGACTTCTTCATCGCGGGAAGGAAATCGGGATAGTCGGCGCATCTGTTACTGATTCTTTAGGTGCGACATGTTCCGGCACGCTTTCCTTCCCGGGGGGGCGCTGCCATCATGGAGCGATGGCTACGCTGTGGCCTTTCGATTGCTCACAAACCGGTTCCGTCTCCTTGCGCCTGTTCACACACTCTTTTCTCAAAACCGGTCGTTCAGGCGGCAAAAAGCGCTTGGCAGAAAAGATATCGCTACGCCTGCCTTACACCCTCAAGCGTGACCGATGGGCCTGGCTGTTCGCCCCTTCCGCTCAATCGGTAGAGTTTGCGCTACGCAATACAATCGCAGCGCTCCTGGCACTCGGCATCGCCATGTGGATGGAACTCGACAGCCCGATCTGGGCCACCATGACCGTCTGGGCCGTGGCACAGGGCACCCGTGGCGAGAGTCTCTCCAAGGCGCGATGGCGTATTGTGGGGACAGTAATCGGTGCGATGGCGGCAATCGGCCTGTTCACGGTTTTTCCGCAACAGCCGCTCCTGTTTTTCCTGACACTCGCACTCTGGATGGGGCTCTGCGCGGGGCTGGCCACCTTCGTGAGCAATTTTCGCGCCTATGCGCTCGTCCTGTCAGGCTATACCTGCGCCATCATCGCGATGGGCGCGGTTTACGACCCCGAGAACGTTTTCATGATCGCGGTGTCACGCTCGACCTATATCGCGCTCGGCGTGATCTGCGAGGCAGGTATGGGCCTCGTCTTTGCCACCAGTCAGGAGCGACAGGCCCGACAGGCGGTGCGCACCAAGCTTCAGACTGCGCTCTCCCTCGTCTCGCTCTCCATCGCTGACATCCTCTCCGACGCCGCCACGACCCAACGCAAGGCGCGTGAGCTGTTTGCCACGATCCTGCGCCTGAACAGCGAGATCGAATTCGCTGAAATCGAGATGGGGCCTCATGGGCATGAGGGCGACCACGCCCGTGCTGCCCTAGCTGCCGTCTCCATCCTGCTTTCCCGAGGCTTTGGTATGGCGGCCCGCCTCGCGGCCCTTGCTCACAGCCACGGCAGTTTTCATGAAACCTCGCACCATGCGCAACTCTTCCTTCGTGGACTCGAGGCACGCCTGCGCGATGCGGAACCCGTTCAGGGTATTCTAGCCGACCTCCATCTGCTGATCGAGGAATGTCGCGTCCATGCCGCACCGTTCATAAGGCCGGATCACAGCGACCTGCCGGATCTTGGCCCGGTGGACGAACGGGTGTTGCATGTCGCGCTTGGTGAATTGCTCAACGATCTTGAAATCGCGATCATCGAATATGATGCCAGCACCCATCTGATTCCGCGCGACCGGTTTCACTTCAGGCTGCAAACCCATCACGATCCGCGCAACGCCATCAATAACGGCCTGCGTGTGATGGCGGCCATTCTTTTCACGGCCCTTGTGTGGGAAGTCACCGCATGGCCGAACGGCACCGGCTTCATCTCGATGACATCTCTTATCTGCGGTCTGTTTGCCACGCAGGAAAATCCGGTTCTAGGCACAACAGCCTTTCTCAAGGGAACGATCTGGTCAGTTATCGCCGGGGGTATCCTCACCTTCATATTCGTGCCGAAATTCGACACCTACGAGATGTTCATCATGGCATTCGGACCTGCCATGTTCATTGGTGGGCTGGCGCGCGCCAACGTCGCCACGGCAGGTGCCGCCGCCGCTTACGGCCTGCTCATGCCCAGCATGGTGAATGTCCAGAATCACCACCGCCTCGATGAGATTGCCTTCTATAACGGTGCCATGGGCACCCTCATGGCTGCCTGCGCCGCTGTGCTGGTCTTTCATACCTTTCTGCCTTTCAGCCCGCAGGCCGAGCGGCTGCGGCTGCGGCGGCAGATGTTGGGGGAGCTGCGCAATCTCTGCCATCTGCGCAAGGCGCCGGAAACACGACAATGGATCGGGCGCAATATCGATCGATTTGCCCGATTGATCCGCCATGCAGGCCCTTCGCCCCTTCCCGTCGTCGAGAGCTATCTGCAAGGCACGCTTGCCATCATGACCATCGGTCTCAACGCCATCCGGCTGCGCACACTGCTTGACCGCGAGCATCTGCCCGTTACAGCCCGGCGCCCTATCGAATTGCTGCTCGACCGTATGGAATATACGCGCGACCGCCACGACCGCCCTGCGCGTGTTGCCGCCGCCGCAGTGCGTCGCCTGCGTGCGCTCGACCGAACCGAAACCGACCTCGTGACACGCCTCGAACTTATTCGCGGCATTTCCTATCTCGTGGTGATTCGCGACGAACTCGTTGCCAACGCGGCCTTTCTGGATGAGACACAGGCTTTCACTAGCCGAGAGCTCCTCGAAGAGGTCAAATGAGCCCTGTGCAACCTGCTTCAGCTATCCCAGACTCCTGCCCTCCCACGCCCCGCCTCGCCCTGCGCGGGACCGTTCTGCGCTTTGTCGGCAATCCGTTCGATATGCGCCCGGATGACGCTCTGAGTTTCGACACGGATGGTCTGGTGATCATCGAGAATGGCCGCATCAGTGCTGTTGGGCCCTATGGTCAGCTGGCGCCAGGGCTCAAAGACAACAGCGCGGTCATCGACCATCGCGGCAGCCTGATCGGGCCAGGCTTCATCGATACGCACGTGCATTATCCGCAACTCGGGGTCATTGCGTCCTATGGCGAGCAATTGCTCACCTGGCTCGAACGCTACGTCTTTCCTGAGGAACGCCGCTTCGCCGAGCAGGCCTATGCCCAGCGCGTCGCCTCGGATTTTCTCGACAATCTTCTGGACCAGGGCACGACAACGGCAGCAGTTTACTGCACGGTTCATCCTGAGTCGGTCGAGGCCTTCTTCAGCGAGTCAACGCGACGCAATACGCGTATGATCGCCGGCAAGGTTCTCATGGACCGCAATGCGCCAGATTACCTGCGTGATACGGCTCAGGACGGTTATGACGAGTCCCAGCGCCTGATCGACAAATGGCATGGTCGTGGCCGTCAGCTCTATGCCGTAACGCCGCGCTTTGCCCCAACCAGCACCGAGACCCAGCTTGAGCTGGCCGGAGCCCTCCTTGATACGGCGCCCGATCTGTTCATGCAGACGCATCTTCTGGAAACACTGCGCGAGGAAGAATGGGTCCGGTCCCTTTTCCCTCATCGCACAGGCTATCTGGATGTGTATGACCAGGCAGGGCTTGTTCGACCGCGCAGTATTTTCGGCCATGCCGTCCATGTAAACGAGCAGGACCTGACGCGCTGTGCCCATGCGGGCTGCACCCTGGCGCATTGTCCGACCTCAAACGCGTTCCTGGGCAGTGGCGCCTTTCGCCTGTTCGACGCCATGCGCCCCGACCGGCGTGTGCATGTTGGGCTGGGAACCGATATTGGCGGCGGAAACAGCCTCTCCATGTTGCGCGTAATGAACGATGCCTATTGCGCTGCACAGTCACATGGAACGAGTCTGCATCCGGTGCAGGCCTATTGGCTGGCAACAGCCGGGGCAGCACAGGCGCTGGGGCTGCAGCATCAGATCGGCCAGGTCGAGCCCGGGCTCGAGGCCGATCTTTGCGTGATGGACCCCTATGCGACGCCCCTTATGGCGCAACGTGCGAAACGGGCCGAAACGGTGTCAGATCTGCTTTTCGCGCTTTCCATGCTCGGGGACGACAGGGCAATCAGCGCCACTTATGTCATGGGGCTGCGGCATCAACGCTCAACGCCGTGAAACGCCAAGCTCCCACCCCGGCACGATCAGCGCTCAGATGGCGCGGATCAGCCCGTATTGGGTAAGCCAGGATTCATACCAGACAGGCCAGTTTGCGGTAACCTGATCAGGCTCACCCATGCCGAAGCCATGCCCGCCACTGGGCAGGCGGTGATAATCGACAGCCGTCCCTATCGCCTCGCAGGTCTGGGCCATCAGTGCAGCATTATAGGGGTTCGCTATACGGTCATTATCCGCCTGGGTCAGAAACACCGGCGGATAACCTGGCCTGACATGACTTTGCACTGACCACAGACGCGCCAGATCGGGGGCTGCATCGACGCCCACAAGATCCCGATGCGTTGCCGTATGATCATAGGGCTTCTCAAGCGTGATCACAGGGTAGATCAGGGCAGCGCCCGCCGGTTTCGGCACGGATATCTTTGCAAGGACGGACGCAAACGGACCTTCCCCATGCCATTGCGAGGCAGTCATGCCCATAAGATGGCCTCCAGCCGAGAAGCCAAGCAGACTGATACGCGCCTTGTCGATACCGTCACGATGCGCATGGCGCCCGATAAGGGCAAGCGCACGGCGGGCATCCTGAAAGGGAGCGAGCGGACCCTCTGCCCACCCCTCACCCGGCAGACGATAAACCAGTACATAGGCGG
>NZ_AYXS01000001.1:462301-506992 GCF_000505765.1 Asaia sp. SF2.1
CTGCCGCGATGAGTACCGCGCTGCCATTGGGGCTGTCCGGGCGAAAGACCTCAAGGCGGGGCTCGGTGATGTTGTAAAGAGCGCCCTTGGCCGTCGCCTGTTCCGGTCCGCTTGGACCACCCCCGCCGGGTGGCGTCTCGGGCCAGAGCGCAATCTGCTCTGGCGATCGCGAGCGGGACGGCCCGTGACATCCTGTCAGAGCCGCGGCGGAGAGTGCGAGAGAGGATGTCAGCACGCGGCGGCGGTTGAGCGCACTCTTCGCCTCGGCTGGCCCCTCGTTCGCAGCGGTCAGACCATAACCTGAACCTTGCTCCGCCATTGCGATAGCGGGTCTGAAACTTCCGGGCGCTTTACGCGACATGCGGCTTCCTTCCTGCTTGTCGCGAACGGCGCTCAGGCCTTTCGGACGAATTCCGATTTGAGATTCATCCCGCCGATCCCGGGAATCTTGCAAGACAGATTGTGCCCATCGCTGGCATCGACAAGACGGATACCCTTGATCTTGGTACCGCCCTTGATGACCGACGACGATCCCTTGACCTTGAGATCCTTGATGATGGTCACTGTATCGCCATCAGCAAGCACATTACCATTGGCATCGCGCACCGTCGCATCATCGCCAGCCTGGGCCGTGCCATCCGGAGCGCCGGTCTCGACGCTCCACTCGAGCGCACATTCAGGACAGACCCACAATCCGCCGTCCTGATAGATATGTTCGCAGCCGCATTGAGGGCAGATATCGCTTTTCACGATCTTGTCTTCCTGTTCATTGGGGCGCCTCATGAAAAGATATCAGGGCACCGCTTTTTCTTGACGCGCAGGGTAGCGTTTACCCCTGACAGCATGGCTTTTGCCAGCGTCATATCGATCATTAGCCGTGGCAAAGCATCTCGCCGCACAGCGTGACAGAACTTACGTGGCCCGCTGGCCCACCGTCGAACGTCTTTATTGATGGATTATTGTCGTGATCTGTCGACCCCTTTTTTGGGGTCTGGCGGAGAGGGTGGGATTCGAACCCACGGTGCCCGTGAAGGCACAACGGTTTTCGAGACCGTCCCAATCGACCACTCTGGCACCTCTCCGTAGCAGGATCACCTGGTCGTGGGCGGCTTATAAGGGGCAGGTCCGGTGGCTTGCAAGAGGGGGAAAAGCGATTCTTTTCGTAATGCCGTCATTTCGCCCTGTTCCCCACGCGATAATGATTGACGGAAGCGGCTTGCCTCCTGTAGTGAGCCCCCCTCGCGGGAGCATGCGTCTTTTGGTGCGTGGTTCGGCCAATAATAAAAAGCGACTGGGCAATGCCGACCGGGGAAAACCCTGGCAAAATTGCCAAGAGATCGGACTGATAGAGAGTTTAAGACATGTTCGCAGTCATCCGCACCGGCGGAAAGCAGTATCGCGTGGCCCCGCAGGCAACGTTGAAGGTTGAGAAGCTCGAAGCCGAAGCCGGCACGACCATCACCTTCTCCGACGTTCTGGCCGTTGGTTCCGACGCAGGCATCAAGATCGGCGCTCCGCTGGTCGCTGGCGCCACCGTCACGGCAACCGTCATCGCCCAGGACCGTCTGGACACGGTCATCATCTTCAAGAAGCGCCGCCGGCAGAACAGCCGCCGCAAGAATGGTCATCGTCAGCACGTGACCGTCCTGCGCATCGACGCGATCAACGCAGCGTAACTGACGCTAGAGAGAAGGAGAGACCTCCATGGCACAAAAAAAGGCAGGCGGTTCGAGCCGTAACGGACGCGACAGTGCAGGCCGCCGTCTCGGCGTCAAGAAGTTCGGCGGTGAAGCCGTTCTCGCAGGCAACATCATCGTCCGTCAGCGCGGCACGAAGATGATGGCTGGCCCGAACGTTGGCGTTGGTCGTGACCACACCCTGTTCGCCCTCGCCGATGGCGCCGTGAAGTTCACGCGCCGCGCAGAAGGCCGCGTTCACGTTTCCGTGACGCTGGCAGAAGCCGCAGAATAAAAGACTGGCCAATACCAGTTGACGGGAGAGGCCGGTCCGCTTGGGCCGGCCTTTCTTGTTTTGAACGATATTGTTGGACGAAGACGAGACAGACCATGAAATTCCTCGACCAGGCCAAGATCTATGTGCGCTCCGGCGATGGCGGGGATGGTGTTGTCGCGTTCCGTCGTGAGAAATACGTCGAATTCGGCGGTCCTGATGGCGGCAATGGTGGCCGCGGTGGCGACATCATTTTCCGCGCCGTTCCCAACCTGAACACCCTCATCGATTTTCGCTACACCCAGCATTTCCGCGCTCGCAAGGGCGGCAATGGCGCGGGCTCGGACCGTACCGGGGCCAAAGCCGAGACCGTCATCATCAATGTGCCGATCGGCACGCAGATTTTCGACGATGATCGTGAGACCATGCTGGCCGACCTCGATGAGGACGGCAAGGAAGTGCTGCTTTGCAAGGGCGGCGATGGCGGATTCGGCAATGCCAATTACAAGACGAGCACCAATCGCGCGCCGCGCCGTGCTGACAAGGGCTGGCCGGGCGAGGAACGCTGGGTCTGGCTGCGCCTCAAGCTGATTGCCGATGTCGGTCTTGTGGGCCTGCCCAATGCTGGCAAATCCACCCTGCTCTCTGTCTGCTCACGGGCCAAGCCCAAGATTGCCGACTACCCCTTCACTACGCTCCACCCGCAGCTTGGCGTTGTGCGCCTTTCGGCCACGGAGGAGTTTGTTATTGCCGATATTCCGGGCCTGATCGAAGGTGCCAGTGAAGGCGCAGGGCTTGGCGATCGTTTTCTTGGCCATGTCGAGCGCTGCGCGATGCTCATCCATCTGCTCGACGGCACAGAGAGCCAACTGGTCAAGAATTACCGCATGATCCGTGGCGAACTCGCTGCTTATGATGAGACGCTCGCTGAAAAGCCGGAAATCATCGTGCTGAACAAATGCGATGCCCTGACCAAAACCCAGATCACAGCCAAGACGAAGGCCCTCGCCAAGGCCTCCGGTGCCGAGGTGTTCACCTTGTCGGCAGCCACCCATGAAGGGCTGGCCGAGCTGCTGCGTATCGTGCAGGATCGCGTCACCCATTACCGTCTGGAAGAACGCGAGACCCATCAGTGACCAACCGACTGGCTGAAGCGCGCTGTGTTGTCATCAAGATTGGTTCGGCCCTGCTGGTCGATGCCAAGAACGCCGCGCTACGCCATCACTGGCTGAACACTGTCTGCGAGGATATTGCCCGGCTGCGCCGTCAGGGCACCGATGTCGTGGTTGTCTCCTCGGGTGCCATCGCGCTTGCACGTTTGCGTATGGGCATGGTGGGGCGCAGGCTCCGTCTCGAGGAAAAACAGGCCGCTGCCAGTGTTGGACAGATCCAGCTTGCACAGGCATGGAGCGCCGCTCTGGGCCTTCAGGATCTCACGGCAGGTCAGTTGCTGCTGACCCCTGGTGACACAGAGGACCGCGAGCGTCACCTCAATGCCAGAGCGACATTGCGCACCTTGCTGGGCCTCGGCTGTGTGCCGGTCATCAATGAAAACGATGCCATCGCCACGACTGAGATCCGCTTTGGCGATAATGACCGTCTGGCAGCCCGTGTCGCCCAGATGATCGGCGCTGACACGCTGATCCTGCTTTCTGACATCGATGGCCTGTATACCGCTGACCCCCGCCTCGACCCCAGGGCGGAGCATCTGCCTGAGGTCGCTGCACTGACTGAGTCGATCATGGCGATGGGTGGAGCGCCCCCGCCCGGTTACTCCTCAGGCGGTATGCACACCAAATTGCTGGCGGCCCAGATTGCCACACGTGCGGGTGCCCGCATGGCCATTGCCTCTGGCCTCTCCCCTCACCCGATCAGCCAGTTGCTCGATACCGGGCGCTGCACCTGGTTTCTGGCTGCGGAAGATGCAGGCTCGGCCCGCAAGCGCTGGCTAGCCAGTGCGCTCGAAACCAGAGGTCGCGTCATGATCGATCAGGGCGCGGTACGTGCCCTCGATCATGGTGGCTCTCTCCTGCCTGCCGGTGTGAAACAGGTCGAGGGCCGTTTCAGCCAGGGCGATCTCGTCGTTATCTGCGATGAGGCCGGACAGGAAATCGGCCGCGGCCTGACCGCCTATGATGCCGACGAGTCCCGCCTGATTGCCGGCCATCGCTCTGAGGATATCGTCACGTGTCTCGGTCATTCAGGGCTGGACGAGCTGATTCATCGCGATGATCTGGTCCTGATCCGCCAACCCCGCGAACCGGCCTGATCCTCTGCGCTCCGGTACGGTACGGTACGGTACGGTACGGTACGGTACGGTACGGTACGGTACGGTACGGTAACCGTATAGGGCGCCTGAAAGACTTAGTCATGCGGTGGGGCCCCGGCAGCCAAAGATCGTCTTCCGTCGGAAGCAAGCAACGGCGTCAAATATAGCTCCCCCCCTCCCGGATGAGTTCGGGTGCCTGTTATCGGCACCCGGGGTCGTCGTAACACCCCTTGGTGCTCCTGTGCCTATCGGCTCAGGTCATCAAAGCACTGTCACCGCCATTGACCTCGAATTCGGCGCCTGTCGTGAGGGCAGATGCGTCGGAAGCCAGAAATACGGCAATAGGCGAGATATCCTCAGGCTGTAGCCATCCGACTGGCTGAACCTCGGTCCGGGCACGATCCTTCCATGCCTGGGCGGGTGAGATCTCGCCATGCACCTTGTGATGCACCTGCTGCTCGAGAGCTGCGAGGCGCTGCTGATTCAGCGTGAGCGCAGTACCCACAAGCCCCGGTATGATGGCATTGACTGTCATGCCATAGGGCGCGAATTCCATCGCTGCGGATTTCATCAGGCCAATCAGACCCCATTTTGACGCGGAATAGCTCGCGCCCCCCTTGGTGCCGTGTCGCCCCTGCATGGACGAGACAATCAGCACACGACCGCCCTGGCGCGTGATCATGTGCGGTACAAAGGCCCGCAGGGTTCGGGCGGTGCTATTGAGGTTGTTCTCTATCTGGTCGTCCCAGTCAGCATCATCCATATCGAGCAGCGACTTCCAGCCCTGTATGGCGGCATTGGCCACGAGGATGTCGATATGGCCAAAGGCCCTGACCACCTCATCCGCTGCGGCTCGCAGCTGTGCGATCTGACGGATGTCAGCCCTGATCGCCATTGCCCGGCGACCGAATGACTGGATTTGCCGCACAGTCTCATCCAGTTCCTCATGCCTGGCAGGGACCGCATCGGCCACATGGCTTATCGGGCCGGCGATATCCAGCGCCACCACGTCGGCCCCGTTTGCGGCATACTCGACCGCAATGGCACGACCAATGCCCCGGGCCGCCCCCGTGACGACAGCCACGCGTCCCTGCAACTGCGAGCCTCTCCCCGCCCGGATCGCCCCCGCACTGAACGCATCAGAAGCTCTCGGCGCCGTTCCAGGCCCATCGTCATTGACCGCAGCGGCCTTGGAACCGTTTGCCGAGGAGAGAAATGCTGCCCCTCCGGCCAGTCCGGCCACAAGCAAGGCTCGCCGTGCGTGAACCGGTGAAGATTGGGCCTCATCGCTCATGAGTGTCTTGCTTGTCTGCGAGTGTGGCATGGTCGTATTCCCTTGTCTGACCGACGTGTTCGGCCTGGACATACTACGACACAATAAGACACAAATAGGTACACATCATTGTGTCTATTTGCTCTGAACGCGAGCCTTGCCAGTAACAGTCGCAGGAATCACTGACAAAGCCTTAGTGAATAACCATAGAAATAGATTTATTATCGTAACTAAATTATATTTTCTATCTACCACACAGGATGGAGCAGCATACCTGCATTGGCTTCAGGCAAGGTTACTTACCCTGTGCTTCATCGTCTCAAAAATTGTGTGTAGGACCGCTCAGTGTCGACATTGATCAGGGGCGCGGCGGCCAGCGCAGGGTCGGCTCGGAACGAACGCGGCGCGCGCCTGCCTCTTCCGCCTGCCGGAGTTTTTCAGCTTCCGCTCCGGCACCGCGCGGTGCCATTTCCTGACGCTGCGCCTTCAGGCGCCATGCATCATCGTTGCGGCTCGCTACCTCATTCTGATCCTTGCCCTGAGAACTGAATATCGATGCGGCGGTACCGCCTGCCCCGACATAGGGTGCGGCAGACGCCCGCGTGTCATAAGTGGCACCTGGCGGACGCGGCGCCTCTCGCGGTGGCGGCGGGTCAAAATGCGTGGGACGCAGGATGCGCTCCAGATTCTCCTGTGCGCCGGACTCGGCATAGCTGTAATCATCCCGCACAATCGGCGGGCTCTGGCGGTCACGACGCTCGTCGGCCGACGGGTGGCGCGGCTGGAAGGCCTCGCGCGCTGAAACCTCCTCGGCAGCAGGCATGGGTCGCAACGCCTCATCCTGGCCTGAGCGCTCGTACTGCATCCTGTCCGGCTGGATACGTTCAACCGGGGCATGATCTGGCGTAAGGCGCTCACCCGAAGCCCGCTCGCCGGCGGAACGCTCCCCCGAGGAACGCTCAACCGGGGGACGCTCAACCGGGGGACGCTGGGCTGCCTGCCGACCGGCCTGCGCCGACCACGGCATGGGGTCGGGAGCGCGCATGGTTTCAGTCGGACGAAGAGGCGGCTCAGCCTGCCCTGCAGACGCTGCCGCTCGCCGGGGCGGCGCATAGATTGGCTCACCCGAGGGGCCAGTTTCGCCAGCGCCCTGAGCCAGCCTCATGGCGATGATGCGCAGTTCAGCCCGCACCTCGTTGAGTTGTAGCTCCACCTCTTCCAACCGCGGTTTCACCCCGAAGATGGAAAACGGCATGAGGATGAACATAAGCCCCAGCCCAAGCAGGATGAACCCTGCAAGAAACTGCATCCACAGGGGAAGAGAAAGGAGTGCGGTCGTCATAATCAGCGATCTATGCCAATTTTACCGACACCGCCAAGCGCGATCTTTACGGCTGGTCCTTTTGCCTTACCACGATTGGCGCCTGGGCCGACTCCCGGTGCTCTTAACGGTGCATTTCCACTCTGCAGCCGCGAAGCAGATGCCCTCTGCGGCCGCATAATTTCTAGCGCAAATTCGCCCCGGTCAGAGTTACAGCAAGAGGTTGAGCGGTGCCGCTTTTCCCGTCCCTCAGGGCTTGCAGGGATTGATGGAATATCCGGGCGCGATAGACGATCCGTCCTTTTCCATCGCGCCACTGCTCGAAAGCCAGTGTCGTGTCCGGGGCCGTGCTGTCCGGCTGATCACTGAAATGCCAGTCCAGACCATATCGGGCCGCCAACGCATCGAGCGTCGTGTCATGACCCGCGAAGGCGAGAAGCCGTGTTGCGGGTAAGACGATCGAACCATCCCCCAGCCTGATCATCTCGCCTGCCATGAATCGCGCGATGATATGCGCCATGACCGCGCTGCGTGCAGCTACGGCCACACCCTGACGGCGGACGAGCCCGGACAGATAGTCATGAACCGGGAGCGCGGTTGTCAGCAGAGCCGGATTGATTTCCCCTACCCATGCCTCACGGGCGGACGCACTTCCCGCCCGGTCAAGGCTTTGCGCATGAATCAGCAGCAGGTTTTCAGCGAGCGTCGCTGCCAGTGTCATCCCTCCGCCCAGCGAAGGTCGCCCCTTTTTCTCACTGACCACGAGGCCGGTTTTGAAACAGGGCCCCTGCCCCGTCTCACACGCTTGTGGCGCAAAAAGCTGCTGCAACGCTGCCAGCCCGGCATTCACGCTGTCAGGACGCGCTCGTTTGTCATTCCGGGCCAGCTGCGTCGCGTCCGCCGCCATCTGATCATGGTGCTGTTTCACGAATTCCGCCGTCACGGCGTCAAACACCGGATCATGCTGCCCGGCGACAAGTGAGCGGGCCACGATTTTATGCCCCGGCGAGAGCGCACGGGCCATGATCTGCCCGCTTTCACGGGTGCGGTCATCGGCCGAATCTGCCCATATGAAGGGAGGCGTCGCCCCAAGGCAGGAAGACGCGTTGTGTGTGCAGGCGAGATCATAATAGCGAGCCACGCCCTGCATCATGGCATCGAGCGTGACGCGGCCATGATCGGTCAGTTCGCCGGGGGCCACTGGCCAGGAGGGCCAGACAACCCCAGTTTCCTGTTCGAGGCTACGAGCATCATGCGTCGGGCTGCGTATCCCGTGCCGTGCGATCAGCACAACCCGCTCTAGTTTTGCTGGCGCTTCAGGCTCGACCGAAGAGAAAACAGGAGATGAGACAGCTTGTGCTGTACCCGCGCCACCCAGTGCCAGCGCAAGAGAAAGAATGAGCGCGCGGATCATGGCAGCGTGACCGTCAGGTTGAAGAACACAGAGCGACCCGCCAGACGCCAGTAGAGCGGTGCGCCATCGGGATAGCCCGCACTGGCGGCAGACTGGTTACCGGCAAAATCGCTGATGGCACGATTATTGAAGAGGTTGGATATCTTGAGGCTGGGCGTCACGTCGCGCATGAAGCCCCCCAGCTTCTTGAAATGCCACCCCAGGGCAAGGTCAGCGGTTGTGGTGCTGCCAATACGATACTGGTTGGCAAAGACTGTATTGCCCGCGCTATCGGTAGTGCTGTCGAGCCCATAATGATTACCGACGAATTTGCCGATAAGTGAGGCATAAGGGCCCTTATTGTCGTCATAGAGCACACCGAAGGAGGCGAGCACATTGGGGGTAGCTGCCACGCGCACCGAGCTGTGCTTGTACTGCGCGTCATTCACGCTGTAATTGCCATAAAGCGATACGCCATGACCGATGGCATATTGCCCCTCGACTTCTAGGCCCTTGTAGATGGCACCACCACTATTGACCGAAGTGCTCTGCGTGCCAAAGCCGGGCACCTTGATCTGCGCCGAGGCGATGAAGTTCGAGAAATTGATGTAATAGGCGTCGAACGAGACCGTCCAGCGCTTCTGCTGCACCACTGTGCCGATCTGATAGTTCAGTGTGGTTTCAGGGCTGACATTGCCGACATTCTGGGTCTGGAACACGCTCATGGGCGGGGCGAGAAAGCCACGGGCAATCTGGGCGTAGGCACTCCAGCCCGGCAGGATGATCTGGTTTGCCGAGATCGAAGGCTGCCATGAGGTGAATTGCTGCGTCGTGTTCAGCGGCACCTTGGTCGATTTATTGACCGCCGCATCATAATCACGACGGAAATAGGAGTATTTGATGCCCGGCTTGATGATGGTGTTGCGGAACGGCTTCCAGTCGAACTCGAGATAGGGCTGAACGGTCGTGTTGAAATCCGAAATGTCATAGCTATAGGCCGAGCCATTCTTGCCAGGCACCATGATGCCGCCCTTTGTCAGATCGAGGGCATAGGTATAGCGCCGGTCGTCCTGCAGATCGGCCCAGGCGCCAACCAGCACATCACCCTGCGACGTATGGGCCTTGAAGGTCAGTGTATCGCCATAGTCGCGGAATTTCGCGTCGGCATATTTGCCGGGCACGTCATTTTTGTAGGTGGCCAGCTTCTTGCCCGCAGTTGAGTAGAAGGTCACGCCATTGGCGCCCGGGTCATCCGAACTGGCGTCGGTGGACTCGGTGTAATCGTGTTCAAAACCGTTCGTATAAAGACGGTTCTCGATTGTCAGCCAGGGCAGCACCTTGCTCTTGATATCGATGTAGTCGAAATCCGACGTGTAGGTGCTCGGCTGATACCCGGCATAGCATTGCAGCGCAGGATTGAAGCAGAGGCCATAATCCTTGCCGTATTTACGGTACTGGGCCAGCGTGGCCCCCTGCGTGGTGTTCTGGTTTTCCCAATTATAGGTGGTCAGCAAGGTCAGGGTCGTGTTTTCCCCCAGCCGCGCGACATCCTTGAACAGCAGGTTGTTGCGCCGCTCTCCCGAGCCGGTCAGATATCCATCCGTCTCCTCATGCTGCAGATCGAGCACCATCGAACCGAAACGGGTCTTGCCGGAATCGACCTCTACACCCCCGGCACGCGTGTTGAAGCTGCCATAGGTGCCATAGGGCGTGACCCCGAAATGCTGTGCAGGGGTGCGGGATTGAAACCCGATCGTCCCGCCAAAGGTCGCATTGCCGATAGTCGAGGCGGTGCCCGGCCCGCGATTGACCTGCACCTCACCCAGAAAATGCGAAATGAACAGCGAGGAGGTAGTGTGGTGCAGATCGCTGGCATTTCCGAAGGGGATACCATCGAACAACATGTTGTACTGACCATCCTGAAAGCCACGCAGGCTCATGGTCTCAGCCTTTCCCATACCGGGGCCGTTGGGGTTCTGTGTCCAGATGCTCGGCTGGAACTTGATGATGTCATCCACGCTTGCCAGTGGCACGATATTATTGGTGATGAAGCGCTTCTGGATGACCGAGGTCGGTTCGGTAATGGTCAGCGGCACGGTGGAAGGCGCCAGGCGCTCAGCCCGCCCGATGACCGTGATATGCTCCTGCCCGGTTTTGTCGTCGTGTTTGTCATGCGCAAAATTGCTGCTACGGGCGGCATTGGCGATCACAACAGTCCCATCGGGCTGGATATGTGCACTCAGCCCGGATCCGCCCAGCAGACGCTCCAGTGCCTTGTCGAGCGTCAAGCGCCCTTTCAGCGCCGGAGCATGCCTGCCACGCACCTGATCGCTCGAAAACAGAATGTCGCGCCCTGACTGCCGTGCGAGGGCGGTCAGGGAGTCTTCAAGCGGTCCCGCGGGCTGACTGAACCCTGTAGCCATACGCCCCTTCCCGGAGACCGCATCCCCTGCCTCTGTCTGCCGTACAGTGGAGGTCTGAGCCAGCCCAGGGATTGGCCAGGCACAAAGCGACAGCAGCACCATAGCCAAACGTTGGCGATTTCTGCGCGGCTGCATGGCAGGAACAGGGCATGAGGCTGGGCGGTCAGAGGCATACAGGGCGGGAATCATCGAAGCGGGCTTCCGTCAGGGTACGACCGGATTGGTCTCTCCCTGGCGAGACGACAGGCACGATCAGGCCCTCATCTGTTTCGGTGTCGTTTCATCAAAGCTTAACAATCAGAGCTGCACGACCGAGATCAGATCGGGGGCAAAAACCACCCGCAAAGGCAGAAGATGCGCTAGCGCCCGGAAAAAACGGGCCGGGTCATGGGTGTGAAAGACACCGCTGATGCGCAGAGGGGCAAGCGAGGGCGAAACAAGCCTGACAGGACGATCGCTGTAACGGGCCATCTCGTTCAAAGCCTGCGCCAGCGGCGTGCCATGAAACACGGCGCGCCCCTCACGCCATGCCAGCAGATCATCCAGCCTCCTGGGCCGCTGGGTCACCAGACGGGTCTGCCTGTCATACGCAAATACCTGCCCTGCCTGCACAACATGCGACGCCCCCGGTTTCTCCAGCCTTGCGCTCCCCTCAAGCACCGCGAGCGTCATGACAGTGTTCGTCACATCCAGCGCATAACGTCCACCACGCCCCGACACGGCCCAGGAGCAACAGCCGAATTGCGCCTGCTGCCCGAATGGCTCGGCCATCACCTCATAACGCCCTGTCTCGAAAACCATGCGACCGGTGCTAGGCGAGAGAACAAGAGAGCTGCACGCATCCATCTCGACGCGCAGCCCGGAAGCCATGACGCGCCGATGCGCGCCACGGCCCGTACAGATCGTCCGCGCATCTGCCACGTTTGCTGCAACACCGAGACTTGCCCCAAGCCCGACGATACCGGCCACGACGCCACGACGCGACAGCGGCAGGGAGACGTTTCTTCGGCGCGGTTGTGCAAACTGCCCGCCCTGCCAGATCTGTGAGACAAGGTTATAGGCCTGGTGATGCGCCTCTTTTTCCTCAAGCCACGCGTCGAAACGCCTGCGGTCAAGGTCGGAACACCGGTCGGACATAAGCCGTGCCTGCCAGTTTGCCGCCTGTTCGATTTCTGCAGGAGTCACGCGTCCACCGCTGTATCGGTCAGGAGCGCCATCGCCAGATGGGCCAGGGCTCGCGCCATGGATTTTTCGATCGTGCTGACACTCAGCGAGAAGGCCGAGGCAATCTGGCTGTAGGTCAAGTCATCCAAACGATGCATCAGGAAGATACGCGTCGTGCGGGGATCAAGCGCATTGAACGCCGTGCGCACGCGCCTCAGTTGCTCACGACCCAGAACGATGCGTTCCGGCCCCGGCGCAGCACAGACGGGCTCGGCGCTGGTATCATCGTCAAGCGATGCCACACGCAGCCGTGCTTCGCGCCGTGTGCGGTCGATGGCGAGATTGCGTGCCGCGCGCAGAACATAGGCTTCGGGATGTTCGATACCGTCCAGCCCGCGCTCGAACAGATGCATGAGCGCGGTCTGAAGCAGATCATCTGTATCGTTGCGCCGGTTCTGACGCCGGATACGCTCGTGCAAAGACGTCCAAACGGACTGTCTGAGGCACCATTCTGCCGCTGACATCGCCATCCTGACCGTAATGAAACAACCGGAACGGGGCGTTTCATATCAATGGCCGTTGCCAAAGTCAGGGAGAGATAGATCGTGTCTTTAAATCTTCATGAAGCCCGGCACAGGCCCTTGCTGCCCTCAGCCGGGTCACGCGCCTGCAAAACCGGTCTCCGGAAACGGGCATCGAAAAAACATGCCCGGTTCGTGTTGGTCTAAAGCCTTACATTCCAAGCGCACGGCGATAGATATCGAGCAGCGTCTCCTGCTCTTCGATCTCGTTGGGTTCTTTCTTTCGCAGCTTGATGATGTTCTTGATGGTTGCAACATCGAACCCGGCTGACTTGGCTTCGCTGAAGATATCCTTGATGTCGCCTGCCAGCGCCTTGCGCTCTTCTTCCAGACGCTCGACGCGCTCGATAACGCTGCGCAGGCGGTCAACGGCAATGCCCCCTACATTCGAGTCAGGATCGGCAGCCTGACGCGCACGGCTGGCGGCGGCTTCGTCAATATCAAAAGGCATGTCAGACATGGTGACCTCGAAAACAGGGGTTGCACACGGCCCGGTCGGGCCAGAACAGCCACAGATGCACGCAGCAGGATTTTGCAGGCACTTGCGAAGAACGGCGGCTTATCGCGCCGGTATAGGCCGGGTCAACGCATATTGCGAGGGAACGACCGGCCATCTGGCGGCTTTGCTTTGCTACCTTTACCCCGTCCGGGCACGCATGTCATAAGACCGCACTGCCCCACCCAGAACCGGAGAGCCAGGAAGATGACCAACTGCCACCAGGTCGCCCCATTCGACTACGTCATTTTCGGCGCCACCGGCGATTTGACCATGCGCAAATTGCTGCCCGCCCTCTATTACCGTCTGACCATGGGACAGGTGCCGAATACGGCCCGCATCATCGGCACGGCACGCTCCCCGCTCAAGCGCAGCGAGTACCAGACGCGTGCACGCGATGCGCTCAAGCGCTTCGTCAAGACCGATGATTTCGACGAAGACACGATCGATCGCTTCCTGGACATGATCCATTATGTCAGCCTCGACGGCTCCAAGCCCGACAGCAACTGGGCAGGTCTGCGTGAGGTGCTCAGCCACAAGGCCGAAGAGCATGTGCGTGTGTTCTATTACGCCACGGCCCCTGACCTCTACGGTGCAATCTCGAAGAACCTGAACCACGAAGGGCTGATCACCGATGACAGCCGCGTTGTGCTGGAAAAGCCGATCGGCATTGACCTCAAGACTGCCGAAGAGATCAATGAAGGCGTTGGTCAGTATTTCAAGGAAAGCTATGTTTTCCGCATCGATCATTATCTGGGCAAGGAAACGGTCCAGAACGTGATCGCCCTGCGCTTTGCCAACCCGCTTTTCGAGGCGGTCTGGTCGGGTGAGCATATCGAGTCCGTGCAGATCACGGCAGGTGAACTCGTCGGCGTTGAAGGCCGCGCTGCCTATTACGACAATTCCGGCGCCCTGCGCGACATGGTGCAGAACCATCTGCTGCAGGTGCTTTGCCTAGTCGCCATGGAAAAGCCGGACTCCCTGCAGGCCGATGACGTGCGTGACGCCAAGGTGGCCGTCCTGAAGTCGCTCGTGCCGCTCGATGCCAGCACGCTGCCCACCAGCACGGTGCGTGCCCAGTATACGAAGGGCCACAGCAAGGGCGCGACTGTCGATGGCTATCTCGACGAGCTCGGCCATGACAGCAACACCGAAACCTATGTTGCCCTGCGCGCTGAAATCGACAGCCCGCGCTGGAAGAACGTGCCGTTCTATATCCGCTCGGCCAAGCGCCTGAAGGCTAAGGTCAGCGAGATCGTAGTGACGTTCAAGCCGTCCGCCACCAAGCTGTTCCCCTCCCAGCCGGAGAAGAACGTGCTGGTGATCCGCATCCAGCCGGATGAGGGCGTGTCGTGGCAGTTCAACGTCAAGAACCCGCTCGATGATGATTTCGGCCTGTGGGAAACCAACATGGACGTGCATTTCGAGCGCGAATTCTCGGTCCGTTACCCCGATGCCTATGAGCGCCTGCTGCTCGATGCCGTACGCGGCTATCCTGTGCTCTTCATCCGTCGTGACGAGGTCGAGGCTGCATGGAAGTGGGTCGCGCCGGTTATGGATGCCTGGGCAAAGAACGAGGTGCCGATGGCGCATTATGCGGCAGGCAGCTGGGGCCCCGAGGAAGCGCGTCAGATGCTCGCCCGTGACGGGCAGGTCTGGCACGAAGATATGGAATAAGGCATCCCCTTGGCCTCTGAACCCAAAACACCCTCACTGCCCGGCGCGCCCAAACTTGGTTCGGGCCGTCGCAAGCCCCGCACCCTCAAGCAGCATCTGCTACGCCGCCTGATCGTGCTGGTACCCGCCTCGCTTCTGGCCATTCTCGTCATGAAAATGGGGTGGCTGGATCAGGCGGCGGACAAGATCCAGTTCGATCGTCTGGCATGGTTCGACAACACGAAGCTGGTCGAGCATCTGCGCGTCATGGTCACGCATAATGGTATGACCGACGTGCCTGCTAAATGCCTCGTGCCCATTCTCAATGGCAATGATCCGCCAGATGCAACACGCATCGATTTCATGCAGCGCAGCAATGATGGCTGTCCCGGCAAGCCGGGCACGTTTGACCGCTTGTTCACCATCAAGGTCAATCGTGCCGATCGCATGTTGGCAACCGACCAGGGTACACCCGGCCGGTTCCATGCCATGTCGCAACAATAAAGAAAGCCGGGCCCTGAGCCCGGTTTTTTATTGCGCCTTTCTGTACCGGGCGAATTGCGCGCGCAGATACGCCCCGCCAAGCCGCAAGGCGCGCCGCCCTTCGACCACGACAGCATAGAAATTGAGAAAGCCATGAATGGCTTTTGCACAGCAGACAAGGCGCACTCGTACTCCCGCCTCACGCAGCAGCGTGGCATACAACTCGCCCTCACCTCTCAACGGATCGAACCCGGCCGTCACGATCATGGCGGGAGGCGCCGCTGACAGATCATCTGCGAAAACTGGCGCAAAATCCGGGTCGAGCATGTCACGGTCCTGCCGGATATACTGCCGGCCATACCAGTCGAGCAGACGCGCCGTGAGCATAAACCCTTCCGCGTAGACAGCGCGGCTTGGAGGTGACCAGAGGCCCGAGACCGTGGGGTAGTAAAGAAGCTGGGCGACCACGCGCCGCATGCCTTCCACTCCCGCACGGCGAGCGAGCACGGCTGCCAGATTTCCGCCCGCGCTGTCGCCACAGACAGCGATGGGCAGGTCACGCATCCCGGCCTGTTGATCGAGCCATTTCAGGGCCGCCCATCCGTCCTCGACGGCCGCCGGATAGGGATGTTCCGGGGCCAGCCGGTAATCCAGCGACAAAACCATCGCGCCTGCATGGCGCGCGAGACGGCAGCACATGCCGTGATGCGACACCAGATCGCAATGGACAAATCCGCCACCATGCAGAAACAGGATGACGCCCGTCACCTTGCCTCTCGGGCGATATAACCTCGCCGGACGCACATGCTCGCCGCATGGGATATCGAGACTCCGCCACGACTTTATCTGCAAGGCAGAGAGAGCCTGCGGAAAGCTCGGCATGCCCGTCATGCGGCGCAGGGCAGCGAGCGATTCCGGGGTCAGGTAGTCTGGCATGGGCAGACCATCACGCCCTTTTGCGGCGCGCTTGAGCCATGAAAGGAAGATCCTGTAGGGCAATCCGGGACGAGCAACGGGCAAATCAGTCATGAACTGACCCTAGCACAGGATGCCTGCATGTAGCCGGACTTCAATCAACAGCCCCTAGCGCGACAAGCTTCACTCTCTCGCGAAAGACGATCACACGGATAATCGGGATGAGGCGGATATTCCCCTCACGGCGCCATGATATGGCTCCCCCGCTCTTCATGCCGGGTGCAGTACCTGCCAGAAGCCGCCTCGATTTCAGGTATCGTATGCTGGTTGCGTGAGCCGGAAGTGGACAAAAAGCACGGTGTCACGCTTGACCCACTCGCCCCGTTGGGTCAGGTTGCGCCCGTCAGACGGTCGGGCGATCGCTGTTGCGCCGGTGAGAACCGTCGTGATGGAGGAAAGTCCGGGCTCCACGGGAGAACGATGCCGGCTAACGGCCGGCGGGGGTGACCCTAGGGAAAGTGCCACAGAAAACAAACCGCCTGCCCGGCCCTCGGGCTGCAGGCAAGGGTGAAACGGTGCGGTAAGAGCGCACCGCTCCTTCGGTAACGCGGGAGGCAGGGCAAACCCCATCGGGAGCAAGACCGAATAGGAATGGCGGATCCGTCCCTCGGGATGGGATCAGAGGCTCTCCCGCCTTGTCATTCGGGTTGGTTGCGTGAGGCCGG
The DNA here is from genome assembly GCF_000505765.1 of Asaia sp. SF2.1. NCBI lineage: Bacteria > Pseudomonadati > Pseudomonadota > Alphaproteobacteria > Acetobacterales > Acetobacteraceae > Asaia > Asaia sp. SF2.1. Next base: position 478,951 of record NZ_AYXS01000001.1, read on the forward strand.
TTGCAAGACCGGTCCCAGAGGAATGATCGCCCCGCTTTCAGCGGACAGAACCCGGCTTACAGACCGTCTGACACTTAGATACCGGCCAAGCTTGCGGCACCAATACCGGCATTACCGAAGAAATATCCCGAAATAGTCGGATGATGTAAATAAGCGCCAAATATACGCTATCTTTTACGCTTTTCGCCCCAATCATGCCGCAATCGCCGCGCGGGCCGCCACAATAGGAACATAACAAAAACGCCTTATCGATGAATTGATTCATAGGTCTTTGATTTCGGTGCAGAACATATCAAGAACACTCATCTTTGCTCTGTTTAAAAAACTTGGAAATTCCGCCGTTTCTTGTTGCGAATTGTTTGACGTCCCATGAATTCCCATGATATCCCAAACTTATCCAAGCGGTTTTTTCGACATGACGCTCGAAGTCCTGTCCCGTGTCGGGTCCGAAACATCTGCGGCAATCACTCCAGGACGAAGGGGAGGCATCGAACGGCGTGAGTGTGTTCCTCGGCACGCATCAGAACCGCTTCGACGCCAAGGGCCGCGTGTCCATTCCGGCTTCCTTTCGTGCGGCCCTCAGGGCTCAGGCGCAACCCGATGAAAGCCTTGTGATACTCCGCCCGTCCCATCTTCACCCCTGCATCGAGGCGTGGCCCAGCGCTGCGTTCGCCACGCTGGCAGGTCCGGTGGAATCGCTCGATATCTTCTCTGACGATCATGATGACCTGGCCGCCAGTCTCTACGCCGACGCCTACCCGATCGACGCCGACAAGGAAGGTCGCATTATCCTGCCAGACGTCCTCAAGCGTCACGCCAATCTCGTCGACGAAATCTCCTTCATGGGTCTGGGGCGCGTGTTCCAGATCTGGGAGCCCGAAGCCGGCGCCAGGCGTCGTGAGGAAGCGCGTGCGCGCGCTCGACGCATGACCAGCCGCCCCGTCACGCAGGGCGAGGTGGCGTCATGAACGCCCTTGCACCGCTTGCCATGCTGACCCGCCACGACCCCGGTCATGTGCCCGTGATGCTGCCAGAGGTACTCGATGCGCTCGCGCCACGTGATGGCGGACGTTATGTCGATGGTACATTTGGCGGTGGGGGTTATACGCGCGGCATCCTCGCGCGTGCGGCCTGCACCGTGTGGGGAATTGATCGCGACCCGACGGCTATTGCCCGTGCTGCCGACCTCGCCGCAGAACTGCACGCTCATGCGCCGGGCCGAGCCCTTGTGCCTGTCGAGGGCACATTCGGCGCCATGGCCGAGCTTCTGAATGATGATGCGCCGTTCGATGGCATCGTGCTTGATATTGGCGTCTCATCGTATCAGCTTGACGAAGCCGAGCGCGGCTTTTCTTTCCGCCATGACGGTCCGCTTGACATGCGCATGTCCCGTGCCGGTCGCTCAGCTGCGGATCTGGTCAATGAAGCGGATGAAGCCGAGCTGGCCGATATCATCTATCACTATGGCGAAGACCGCATGGCACGCCGTATCGCCTCGGCCATCGTGCGTGCGCGCCAGGAAGAGCCGATCCGCACAACGGCGCGCCTTGCGGATATCGTGCGTAGCGTCGTGCGCCCTGACAAATCTGGCATCCATCCCGCCACGCGCAGCTTCCAGGCGCTGCGTATTGCCGTCAATGACGAGCTTGGCGAGCTACAGCGTGCGCTGGACGAGGCCCCCGCCCTTCTGGATGAAGGCGGAAAACTGGTCGTGGTGACCTTCCACTCCCTTGAAGATCGTCTCGTCAAGCGTGCCTTCGCGCAGGCTGCCGGACGGGTAAGCCGCCCATCACGCCACGAGCCCATGGCCGAGCGTTTCGTCACGCCCGACTATGTTCTGCCCCATACCCGCCCCGTTCTCGCCTCTGACGAGGAAATCGGACGCAACCCCCGCTCGCGCAGTGCCAAGCTGCGCAGCCTCCTTCGTACCGCACCATCAGCCTCTGTTAGGGGGTCTTCTTCATGATCCGGCCGTTTACTATTCTTTGCGCGCTTCTTGCTGGTGGTTCGGGAATGTTTCTCTATACGAAGAAGCATGAAACAACGGTCCTGGACCAGAACATCACATCTGTTGTCCAGAAGACCGAGCGCGTGAGACAGCAAACCGCCATGCTGCGCACGCAATGGGCCCTTCTGAACCAGCCGGATCGCCTGAGCGCGTTGTCATCGCGCTTTCTGGGTCAGCTTCATCCGATGGCACCCACGCAATATGTGCGGCTTGCCAGCATGATCGAAACGCTGCCTGCGCCTTCCACCCGTCCGGCCTTTCATGATCCGCGCGAAAGCCTGAGCATTGCGGTCTCACAGGCACCGACGGCGCCTGTCGCTCGTGTCTCCGATCCCGCCCCTGCCCCCGCAGCGTCGGCACCCAAGGTCAGCAGCCCCAAGGCACAGGCCCCACGAGACACTGCGGCTCTCATAGCGAGTGCCGAGCCTGCTCACCATCACGCGCCGGTTGTAACACCCTCTGTCGCACCCCCGGTGGTGGCACCACGCGTCATGGTCGCATCGGTGACGCCGCGCGTGGCTACAGCAGCACGTCCGGCACCTTCTGCGCCCCATGCAGTTCGAACCCAGAACGTTTCCTCGCGCCCGGCCATCGAACTCGCGCAGGAAACTCCGCGTACCCATGTCGTGTCTGACGAACTCGGCCAGAGCGGCCGTCACAAATCACGCTATGGTGCCGTAGTCCATGCGTCGCCACGCGATGCCGCTGCCCGTGACACTGCAACCCAGTCAGGCGGCGAGTCCGACCTTGCCGTGCGTCTGGCCAGCTTTCGTGGCAATCGCCCGCAGGCGACGCCCGCGACGTCATGGCACAGCGCACGTGAGGCGGCTTCTCATACCGCGCACAACAGTCATGACATTGCCATGCAGTCTCCAAAGCCGCATCATGTGCAGAGCGATTCCGGGTCTTCATCGGCGCTGGCAGGCTATAGTGATGCCTTGCCGCCCCCGACCCCACTCGCCAACTGAGCGGATATGAAAGCGGCTGAGCATGGCTGGCAGGACACCCCCACCCTCTAACAGGTCGGGCCATAGCAGCGGCGCATCGTCTCGCGCCGAGGGAAAGACCACAAAGAGGGTTCGGGCCTCGCTCGACCAGATGCATACGCGACTGATCGGCGTGGGGCTCGGCTTCATGCTGCTTTTCAGCCTTGTCGCGGCCAAACTCAGCCTTGCCACCGTGTTCATGCCCATGGCGCCCGAGAAGCGCCAGATTGCCTCCCAGGTTCCGGAAATCCCCAAAAGCGATCCCAAGGGTCAGGTTGCCGGTGACTTCTCGCTCCCCGACGTGCACCGCGCCAGCATTGTCGATCGCAATGGCCAGACGCTTGCCCTGTCCCTGCCTGTAGCGCAGGTCTACGCGAACCCCATGGAACTGATCGACGCGGCAGACGCAGCAAAGAAGCTTAAGAGCGTGCTTCCGCAACTGGATGAGGCGGAAACCACACGTCGACTCTCGCTGAAGAAGCAATTCGTCTATATCGCGCGTGACATCTCGCCGGTGCAGGAAATTGCGATCAACAATCTTGGCATCCCCGGCATCTATTTCGAGGCCAGTGAGCGGCGTCATTATCCGCTAGGGCGCACCGCCGCTCAGATTCTGGGCGGCGTGGATATTGACGATCATGGTGTGGCTGGCGTCGAACGCTACTTCAACGAGCGCCTCAACAAAGATCGTACCCCACTGCGCCTGTCGCTTGATGTGCGTATCCAGGCCGTGGCGCGTGAAGTGACCCAGGCGGCAATGGATGAGTTTCAGGCCATCGGTGCGGCTGCCATCGTCATGGATGTGAATACAGGCGAGATCATCTCCATGGTCAGCCTGCCTGACTATGATGCCAATGAATTCGGCCATGCGCCTGCCGATGCCCGTTTCAACCGCGCTGTCACAGGCATGTATGAGCCTGGCTCGACCTTCAAGCTGCAGACAGCGGCCATGGCCATCGAATACGGTGTTGCCCATATCTGGGACCGCTTCTCGACCATTCCCATCCATATCGGCCGGTTCACCATCTCTGACATCAAGACCGATCATTTCGCCCCCTGGCTGGCACTGCCTGATGTTCTGGCAAAATCCTCCAACCCGGCGGCTGCGCATATCGCGCTCGATGTGGGCGCGAAAAGGCAGCAGGACTGGCTGCGGACGATGGGGTTCTTCAACCGTGTGCCCATCGAACTGCCTGAAGCAGGCCGCCCGATCGTGCCGTCTTCGAAGAACTGGGGCATATCGACCGTCATGACGGTCGGGTTCGGTCATGGCGTTGCCGAGCCACCGCTCTCGATCGTGCGCGGCACGGCGGCGACAGTGAATGGCGGCATCCTGATCAAGCCAACCCTCCTCGCCCGCGAGCAGGATGATGGCACCAACGCCGCGACGGACCAGACACCGGGAAATGCCTCACCTCCGCCCACAGGCAACGCCGGATCGCAGGATGGCGCGCTGAACACGGCCCCTGCCACCGCGCAACCCTCTCATGCGCCTGTCGTCCCCGCCGCATTCAAACCGGATGCTGACGCCAGCAGCGATGCCCCTGCACCGCCGCCCATCCCTCAGGGTGAGCGCGTCGTGTCAGAGGAGAATTCAAAACTTATCCGCAAGATGCTGCGTCTCGACGTGACACAGGGTACGGCACGTAGCGCCGAGGTGCCTGGCTACTTCGTGGGCGGCAAGACCGGCACGGCAGAAAAGGTCGGCCCCAATGGTCGTTACCTCAAGCACGTCAATATCTCGGCCTTCACCTCCATCTTCCCGATGAACGCGCCGCGCTATGCCGTGTACGTCATGCTCGACTCTCCGCATCCTACGCCCAAGACACATGGCTTTGTGACCTCAGGCTGGAATGCGGCGCCAACCACCGGCAAGCTGATTGCGCGTATCGGCCCGATGCTCGGCCTGTTTCCGGACACCAGGAACGCTGCCCGTATCGACGCCGAGATGGCCATACCGCTTGAACCTGGTATTCCCGCCGGGCGTCGCGCTCTCGGGCCGGGTAATGATCCCGGCGACCCGCGTATTGCCGCGCAGAAGGAAGAAGCCGAGAAGAAAGCTGCCAAGGCTGCCGAGAAAGCGGCGAAGCTCGCTGCCAAAGCCGCCGATCGCGCCGCGCACCACATTCCCGAACGAGGCTGAGCCCATGCGTCTTTCCGAGATCCTGAAGCGGGCCGGACTAACGGTCCCGCCTCTTGTCGTTGACCCTGAAATTCATGGCATCACAGCGGATAGTCGTGCGGTGCGGCCGGGTATGATCTTCGCCGCCCTGCCCGGCGTTGCTGTCGATGGCGCGACGTTCATTCCGCAGGCTCTCGCACAAGGTGCCTCGGCCCTGCTGGCCTCAGACGCGGTCACCCCCGCTTTTTCCGTGCCCTGCGTCTCATCGCCCTCGCCTCGCCATGCGCTGGCGCTCACGGCAGCCGTCCTTGCTGGGCCCCAGCCAGCCTATATCGCTGCAGTGACGGGAACAAACGGCAAGAGCAGCACGGCAGATTTCCTGCGCCAGCTCTGGTCCATGAACGGCGAACCGGCTGCCAGTATCGGCACGCTTGGGCTGATCAGCGACATCCCGGTCGAGGCCCCGCCGCCACTTACGACGCCAGACGCCGTCTCGATGGCCCAGACACTGGCTCAACTCAAAACCGCAGGGATCGACCATGTCGCGCTGGAGGCCTCGTCTCACGGTCTCGACCAGCATCGTCTGGATGGCGTGCGTCTCGGCGCGGGCGGGTTCTGCAATCTGACGCGCGACCATCTCGATTATCACGGGACGATGGACGCCTATCGCACCGCCAAGTTGCGCCTTTTTGCCGATCTGTTGCCCGAAGGGGCTATTGCCGCCTTCAACGCGGATATGGATGCGCAAACTGTCATGGCCCTGCGCGATCTGGCGCAGGCACGACGCCTCAAGCCGCGCAGTGTGGGCGAACAGGGCGAGACGATCCGTCTGCTGAATGCCACCCCGTTGCCGCATGGTCAGATTGTCTCCCTCGCCCTGTTCGGTGAGAAACTGCCCGACCTCACTATCGGGCTGACGGGCCGCTTTCAGGTCGATAATGTGCTTCTGGCGGCATCGATGATCTGGGCGCAGGACGATCAGGCACGGGGTATTCTCGACCTCATCCCCCATCTGCAAGGCGTGCGCGGTCGTGCTGAACTGGCCGTGACGCTGGATAATGGTGCCGGTGTCTATGTCGATTACGCCCACACCCCCGACGCGCTGGATCATCTGCTGCACAGCCTGCGCCCTCATGCGCAGAACCGCCTGATTGTCGTATTCGGTGCCGGTGGGGACCGTGACCGGGGCAAGCGCCCCCTCATGGGAGGCATCGCTGCGAAACTGGCCGATCTGGCGATTGTGACGGATGATAACCCGCGCGGCGAGGATCCCGCCTCAATCCGCGCCGCCATCCGTGCCGCCTGCCCTGATGCCCTGGAAATCGGGGACAGACGCGCGGCCATTGCCGCTGCCCTGTCCGAAGCCAGACCGGGTGATGTGGTGGTCGTGGCGGGCAAGGGCCATGAAAGTGGACAGACCGTGGCTGGTGTCACGACCCCGTTTGACGACCGTGCGGTGATCCGCGAACTGGCCGGGGTGCCGGCATGACACCGATCTGGACCAGCGCCGAGCTTCGTGAGGCCACGTCAGGGCAGCTGATTGCCGATGTTGCCGTGACCGGTATCTCCATTGATACCCGCACGCTGGAACCGGGAGACCTGTTCATCGCCCTCGTGGGCGATACCAGCGACGGCCATGCCCATATCGCGACGGCACTGGAGAAAGGCGCGGCCTGCGTTATGGTTCACAGTGCGTCAGGCAGCGACGACCCGCGATTGCTGCATGTGCAGGACACCATGCAGGGGCTACGCGCCTTGGCACAGGCCGCACGGGCGCGTTTCACCGGTGTGATGATCGGTGTGACGGGATCGGTCGGCAAGACCACGACCAAGAACATGCTGCATTGCGCCCTCTCGGCGCTCGGGCCGACCCATGCGGCAGTCGCCTCCTACAATAATCACTGGGGTGTCCCCCTGACGCTCGCCCGCATGCCGCGCGAAGCTGCATTCTGCGTGGCAGAAATTGGCATGAACCATCGTGGCGAGATCGCTCCGCTGGCCGGTATGGTGCGCCCCCATGCAGCCGTCATCACCACCATAGGCAGCTCGCATCTGGGTTATATAGGGAGTGTCGAGGCCATTGCAGAGGAAAAATCCGACCTGATCCGCGCCCTCAGTAACGCTGGAGTGGCGCTGGTTCCAGACGATACAGGCCTGGACGCCGTTTTCGAGGATGCTGCCGCACAGGCCGGGTGCCGCCTGGCCCGTGTCGGTCTGGGCGAGAACGCCGATTATTGTCTGACCGGGGTGCAGACCGCGCCAGAAGGCTCACAATTCACGCTCGGTTGTCGTGACGGAATGAGTTATGCGGTGGCGCTTGCTGCACCGGGAGCCCATCTCGTTCGCAACGCAGGCATGGCCCTTGCGGCCCTTCAGGCGCTCGGCCTGCCTCTTGCCCACCCCATAGCGGCTCTGGCCGCGTGGCGCCCCGGCGCGGGGCGTGGCCAGGTTCAGCCTATCTTGGCCGGTCAGGCTGCCCTGCTGGATGAGAGCTACAACGCCTCGGTCCTTTCCATCCGTGCAGCGCTGGAGACGCTCTCTCTCGTGCCGGGCCAGCGAAAAATCGCCGTTCTGGGTGATATCCGCGAACTGGGTGACTTTGCCGAGTCAGAGCATCTCTCACTCGTGCCGGATGTCACAGCGAACGCCGATCTGGTTTTTTGCTGCTGCCCGCATATGCGCCATGTTTTTGACGCTCTTCCCGAAGAAAAGCGTGGCGTCTGGCAATCAGACGCGGCATCTCTCGCCCCCTTCGTCCAATCCAATCTGAAAGCCGGTGACGTGGTTCTCGTAAAAGGCAGTCTTGGCAGTCGCATGCGCGATATTGTCACCCCTCTTCTTGCAGGGGGCGTGCAGGCCTGATGCTGTATAATCTTATCGCCATCCACGACACGACTCATGGCGGCTTCTTCAATCTGTTCCATTACCTGACATTCCGCTCAGGCGGCGCATGCCTGACGGCTTTCGTCATTTCGCTGGTTTTCGGGCGTCCCTTTATTGCGCAGCTCAAGCGTATCCAGCGCGAGGGGCAGCCCATTCGCACACTCGGCCCGGAACGCCATATCCTCGAAAAAGCCGGCACCCCCACAATGGGCGGCATGCTCATCCTGATCGCGCTTTTTGCTTCCACCTTGCTCTGGGCCGATCTCACGAACGGCTTCGTCTGGGCCGTCATGTTCGTGACAGCCGCTTTCGGTGCGGTAGGGTTTGCGGATGACTATCTCAAGCTGTCGCGTCGCAACACGGCAGGCGTATCCAAGCGAGCCCGATTGGGGAGCGAATTCGCTGCCTCGCTGATTGCCGGCTACTGGATGGAAAGCCTGATGCCGCCCGAACTGCGCAATATGGTGGCCTTTCCGTTCGTGAAAGACTTCCTGCTGCCGCTCGGCTTTGCCTTTCCGCTTTTTGCCATGCTCACCATGACCGGGTTCGGCAATGCGGTGAACTTTACCGACGGCCTCGACGGGCTCGCCATCGTGCCTGTCGTGATCGCTTCGCTGGTGTTCGCGCTGATCGCCTATCTGGTCGGCAATCGCGTTTTCGCCGATTATCTGCAGCTCCACCTTGTCCCCGGCACCGGCGAGCTTGCGGTTTTCTGCGCGGCGCTTATCGGCGCAGGGCTCGGCTTTCTCTGGTTCAATGCGACCCCGGCCGATGTGTTCATGGGCGATACGGGCTCACTCTCGCTGGGTGGCGCTCTGGGCGCTGTCGCGGTAGCGGTCAAGCATGAGCTGGTGCTTTGCATCGTGGGCGGGCTTTTCGTGGTCGAGACGCTCTCCGTGGTCATTCAGGTGTTCTGGTACAAGCGCACAAAAAAGCGCGTCTTTCTGATGGCCCCGCTGCATCATCACTTCGAAAAGAAGGGGTGGCAGGAGCCCAAGATTGTCATCCGGTTCTGGATCGTGTCCATCCTGCTCGGCCTGGCTGGCCTTGCCACGCTGAAGCTGCGCTGAGATGACGGGTCGCCCCTTCCCCTCCGATCTGTTTGCCGGGTCGCGCTTTGCTGTGGTCGGCCTTGGCCGCAATGGCCATGCTGTCGTCAAGGCCCTGCTTGGCATGGGGGCAGAAGTTCAGGCCTGGGATGACAAATCACCCCCGGCCCCTGATGCTTATGGGGCGCAGGGCGAAAATAGCCGCTTTACCGCAGCCCCTCTGGAGGACCTGACGGGGTTCGAGGCGCTGATCCTCTCACCGGGCATTCCTCACAGGCTTCCGAGCCCTCACCCCGTCGCCGTCAAGGCACGTGACGCTGGCGTCCCCGTTCTGTCCGATGCCGAAATCCTATATCGTGCGGTGCGCAAGGCGGGCTCGAAGGCCCGTTTCGCCTCGATCACCGGGACGAACGGCAAATCCACGACGACTGCCCTGCTCGCCCACATGCTTGATAGAGCCGGAGTGCCCGTTCTGGCCGGGGGCAATCTCGGTACGGCCTCGCTTGCCCTGCCGCTCCTGCCGGATGACGGCGTGTATGTCATCGAGATGTCGTCCTATATGCTGGAGCGTCTGGACCAGTATCATGCTGCGACAGCCTGCCTGCTCAATCTGACGCCGGATCATCTGGACCGTCACGGGGATATGGCGGGCTATGCCGCAGCCAAACGCCACGTTTTCGATAACATGACCCCGGGTGATCTCGCTGTGGTGGGCATGGATGACACCTACACACGCGCCGAGGCATCAACGCTGATTGCCGAGGGTCTGAACGTCGTCACGATCTCGGTTCATGATGAAACGCTTATCGCGCCGGTTGCGAAAGCCCTTGAAGCAGCGCCCGCCCTGCCCGGCGCGCATAATCTGCAGAATGCTCTCGTGGCACGGGCGATGGCAAAGCATCTGGGGCTGGACGACCGCGCCATCGAAACCGGCCTGACCACCTATCCGGGCCTGCCGCATCGTCAGGCGTTGGCGGGCGTCGTTGATGGTATCCGTTTCATCAATGACAGCAAGGCGACCAACGCCGAAGCCGCCGAAAAGGCGCTGCTCTGCTATGACAAGGTCATCTGGATTGCGGGGGGTACGGCCAAATCGGGTGGGATCGAGGCACTGGCGCCATTATTCGATCGAATTGCCAAGGCTTTTCTGATCGGCCGCGACGCGCCCATCCTGCAGGCCACTCTGCTGGCCCACGGGGTTGCCACTGAAATCAGCCAGACTCTCGATGTTGCGACATCGGCGGCGCTGAAGACTGCTCGCGCGCTCGATGCCCCGGTTGTTCTGTTGTCGCCTGCCTGTGCAAGCTTTGACCAGTTTGCGAGTTTTGAAGCGCGCGGCGCGTCTTTTATCGATATCCTGACTCGTCTCAGCGATTCAGAAACGCCCTGATCCGAAGGGCCGAGGGGTTAGGGAAACATGGCAGGGCTTTCACGTGTCGATACGTCCCGCATAGGGCGCTGGTGGCGCAATGTGGATCGCATCACCTTGTGCTGCGTCGGGGTGCTGATTGCTTTTGGCTATGTCCTGATGCTGGCCGCCAGTCCTGCCGTCGCCGTGCGCATTGGCGCCTCACGCGAGATGTTCATCCTCAAACAGGTGATCTTTTTGCTTCTGGCGGGTGGGGTCGTGCTGCTTGTCTCCGGCCTGTCGCGTGAAGCGGTCAAACGCCTCGCGCTCATCGGCGGTGTCATTGCGTTGGCGGCTACTTTCATGACGCTCGTTCATGGCGTCGAGATCAAAGGGGCGCGGCGCTGGATTGCGCTGCCCATGATGTCGGTCCAGCCCTCCGAGTTCCTCAAGCCGTTCTTTGCAGTGGTGACGGGATGGCTGCTTGCCGAGCAAAGGCGGCGGGTCATTTTCGGCTCGGTGCGTTTCCCTGGCATGCTCATCGCCTTCGGTTGTTTCGGGCTTATCCTGCTGCTGCTCAAGTCACAGCCTGATATCGGCATGTTGTCGGTCATCACGATGGTCTTTTTCATCCAGCTTTTCGTGAATGGCCTGCCCATCATTTTTGTTGGTGCTGGCGTAGGAGCCATGATCGCGGCGTTTGCGGGCGCCTATGTCGCGTTTCCACATGTGCGCTCGCGCGTGGAGCGCTTCCTGCACCCCAATGTGGGCGACCATTATCAGATCGACACCGCGCTGCGTGCCTTTGGCAATGGCGGCATGATGGGGCGTGGCCCCGGTGAAGGCCGGGTGAAGGATCTGCTGCCAGACGCCCATGCCGATTTCGTCTTTGCTGTGGCTGGCGAGGAGTACGGGCTGTTCATCTGCCTCTTCATCATCCTGATCTTCACAGTCATTGTGGTGCGCACGCTGCTCAAGCTCATGCGCGAGAGCGACCCGTTCGTGATCACGGCCGCGTCGGGGCTGGTTGCCGGCTTCGGGCTGCAGGCCTTCATCAATATGGGCTCGACCTTGCATCTGATCCCCACCAAGGGCATGACGCTGCCCCTCATTTCCTATGGTGGCTCCTCGGCCATCTCCATCGCCCTCACCCTTGGCATGGTGCTGGCCCTGACACGCCATCAGGTTTCGGCCAGCCCCATCAGTTCGCACTATGCCGGTCAGGGGCACTGGACGTCGCTTCGTGAAGGATCCAATTCGTGAAAAGCCCCATCGTGATTGCTGCCGGTGGCACAGGCGGCCATTTCTTCCCCGCTGAGGCGCTCGCGACCGAACTTGCGGCACGCGGGCATGATCTGGTCCTGATGACCGACAAGCGAGCCGGTAAGAGAACGAGCGGTATCTTTCAGGACAGGCCGCAATATGTGCTTGATGGCACAGGTGTGGCTGGCAAGGATATTGCTGCCAAGCTCCGCGGTGTGACTTCGCTTCTGCGTGGTGCCTGGGAGGCCCGCAGCCTGCATAAACAGATCGCGCCCGTCGCCGTGATCGGCTTTGGCGGCTATCCGTCGGTGCCCCCCATTCTGGGCAGTCGTCTTCTGACTGGCGGACGCAAGCCGATCGTGATCCTTCATGAAGGCAATGCCGTGCTCGGGCAGGCCAATGCCCTGCTGGCCCGCTTCGCCAGCGCCATCGCGACATCTTTCCCCACCGTCGCCCGTCTGCCGCTTGGGCTGCGCACGGCCCTGACCGGCATGCCGGTGCGGCCCGCCATCGAGGCGCTGCTCGATGAGCCCTATACTCCGCCCGAAGAGGCAATCAATCTCCTGATCTGGGGTGGGTCCCTGGGCGCCAGGGTGTTCTCGACCACCATGCCCGCCGCTCTGGCCCAGTTACCCGCAGGGTTCCGTGCCCGTCTGCGCGTGACGCAGCAGGTGCATGCGAAGGACATTGCCGAAACACGCGCCGCCTACGAGGCCGCAGGAATAGAATGCACACTGGCGCCGTTTTTCAGTGATGTCGCCACATTGCTTCGGCAGGCGCATCTGGTGATCGGGCGCGCCGGAGGCTCCTCTGTGGCAGAGCTTACCATTGCGGGTCGTCCGTCCATTCTCGTCCCCCTGCCCATTGCTGCGTCAGACGAACAGGGCGCCAATGCCATACAGCTCGTCGATGCTGGCGGTGCCTGGATGTTTCGCCAGAAGGACTTCACCCCCGAGGCGATATCAGCCTTTCTTGGCACCTTGCTGAATGACCCCGAACGTCTGGCGATGGCGGCGAAGGCCGCACGCGGTTTTGCCCATCCCCACAGCGCCAAACTGCTGGCCGACCTTGTCGAAGCCCGCATTTCGGACTACCGCTCCCCTGTTTCGTGATGGGTAGCCTCTTCGCTCACATCCATCGCTAACCCGCCTCCGTTCTTCTGTCCTTAACCCGATCTTCCTGTTTTTTCGCAGTTACTCTGAAAGCCTGGTTCATGCGCGCACTCCCCCTTTCCATCGGAACCATCCATTTCGTCGGTATTGGCGGGATTGGCATGTCAGGAATTGCCGAGGTGCTGCATATGCTCGGCTACAAGGTTCAGGGGTCGGATATCAGCGAAAACGCCAATGTGCTGCGCCTGCGCAAGCTCGGTATTGTCGTCGCGATCGGCCATGACGAGGGTAATCTGGGCGCGGCTCAGGTTGTGGTCACCTCAACGGCCGTGAAGAAGGACAATCCCGAGGTTCTGGCGGCGCGCGCAAGGCTAATCCCCGTCGTGCGTCGTGCCGAAATGCTGGCCGAACTCATGCGCCTGCGCTGGGCGGTGGCGATTGGCGGCACCCATGGCAAGACAACCACCACAAGCCTCGTGGCCTGCGTGCTCGAACAGGCCAAACTCGACCCGACCGTGATTAATGGCGGCATCATCGAGGCTTACGGCACCAACACCCGCATGGGTTCGGGTGACTGGATGGTGGTCGAGGCCGATGAGAGCGATGGCTCCTTCCTGCGTCTGCCTGCGGTCATTGCCGTGGTCACCAATATGGACCCCGAACATCTGGACCATTGGGGCACGGCAGAAGCCATGCAGGCGGCCTATGACCAGTTCGTGTCCAACATTCCGTTCTATGGGTTTGCCGTGCTGTGCATCGATCATCCTGCCGTACAGCAGATGATCCCGCGCCTGTCAGACCATCGTATCGTGACCTATGGCTTCAGCCCGCAGGCCGATATCCGCGCTGACAAGCTGATTACCGACCGTCTGGGCGCCACATTCGAGGTGGTGATCACCAACCGCACGCGGAAAACCACGCGTCGCGCCGGGCCGTTCCGCCTGCCCATGCTGGGCCAGCACAACGTGCTCAACGCACTCGCTGCCATCGCCGTCGCCAGCGAGATGGATATCAGTGACGAGACCATTCGCCTTGCGCTCGCCGGGTTCCGCGGCGTCAAGCGTCGTTTCACGCGTTGCGGTGATTTCAATGGCATCACGGTTATTGACGACTACGGTCATCACCCGGTCGAGATTGCCGCCGTGCTGCGCGCCGCGCGTCAGGCTGGCGCACGCGATGTGATTGCCGTGGTGCAGCCGCATCGCTACTCGCGCCTTCAAGCCCTGTTCAGCGATTTCTGCACCTGCATGAACGACGCTGGAACGGTTATCGTGACAGATGTCTATGCTGCCGGTGAAGCGCCGATCGAGGGCGTCAGCCGCGACACACTAATCGAGGGACTGCGTGCGAGCGGCCATCGCTCCGTGGTGCCGTTGCCCGGCCCCGAACATCTGGCCGAGATGATCAACGCCATCGCCAAGCCGGGTGACTTCGTTGTGTGCCTCGGCGCGGGCACCATCACCAACTGGGCCCATGCACTGCCGGGCCAGCTTGCCGCACTCAATGGCAAGGCATCATGAGCACGAAGCTGAATCAGCTTTCGCCGCGTGGCCGGTTGAATTTCGACGCCCCGCTCAGCCCGCGCGCCTGGTTTCGCACGGGCGGTAATGCCGAAGCCCTTTTCGTGCCCAAGGATGTGCAGGACCTTGCCGACACTCTGGCGGCCCTCCCCGGAGGGGTTCCGGTCACGGTGCTTGGCGCCTGTTCGAATGTCATCATCCGCGATGGTGGGATCGAAGGACTTGTGGTGCGCATGGCGGGTGGTTTCGCCGATATCATCATCGAGCCCGATGGTCTCGTGGCCGGTGCTGCAGCGCTGGACATGATCGTGGCCGAGCAGGCTGCCGCAGCGGGTCTGACCGGGCTAGAATTTCTGGCTGGAATTCCTGGCTCCATTGGCGGGGCGGTGGTCATGAATGCCGGCGCTTATGGCTCTGACATCAATGCCGTGCTCGACTGGGCTGAAATCCTCCTGCCCGACGGGACGATCACGCGTCTGGGCAATGCCGAACTGGCCTTCAGCTATCGTCATGCCAGTCTGCCTGATGGGGCCATCGTGTTAAGGGTGCGGCTGCGAGCCCAACCGGACGACCGCGAACAGATCCGCACCCATATCGCGGGCATCAAGGCCGCCCGCGAGGCCTCGCAACCCGTCAAGGCCCGCACGGGCGGCTCGACCTTCCGCAATCCTGACGGCCACAAGGCCTGGCAGTTGATTGACGACGCCGGATGCCGTGGCCTCACCCGGGGTGGTGCGCAGGTGAGCGAAAAACACTGTAATTTCCTGCTCAATCTCGGCACTGCCACAAGCCGCGATCTGGAAGATCTGGGTGACGAAGTCCGTGCGCGCGTCCTTGCCCAGAGCGGTATCGCCCTGCATTGGGAAATCAAACGCCTCGGAAAACCGTCATCGGGAGAACAGCCATGAGTCTGAAGATTGCCGTCCTTCAGGGAGGCATTTCGAGCGAACGGCCTGTCAGCCTGCGTAGTGGCGCGGGCGTTGCACAGGCTCTCGTTGAAGCCGGCCATGATGTTGTCAGTGTCGATGCCGGCCCCGATCTGGCCGAAACGATCCGCGCCCTGCGCGCTGCGGCACCGGATGTCGTGTTCAATGCGCTGCATGGCCCGCTGGGTGAAGATGGTGCCATTCAGGGCGTTCTGGAATGGCTGGGCCTGACCTACACCCATTCCTCCATACGGGCTTCCTCGCTCGCCATGGACAAGGAGGCCTCGCGTCGCGTGTTTGCTGCGGCCGGTCTGCCCGTGGCCGAAGGGCGCGTCGTGACGATGGACGAACTTGCCGCAGCTGACCCTCTACCGACGCCCTATGTGGTCAAGCCCATCGCCGAAGGGTCATCATTCGGGGTCGAGATTGTCCGGACCGGCAGCAACCGCCGTCAGACCATTGCCTCGAACTGGGCCTTTGGCCGCGAGGCGCTGGTTGAGGAATATATCCCGGGTCGCGAACTCACCGTTGCCGTGCTGGGTGACCAGGCCCTGACCGTGACTGATATCGTGGCGGCGTCTCCCACAGGCGATTTCTACGATTTCGACGCGAAATACGCACCCGGTGGTTCCGTGCATCACGTGCCAGCGCAAGTGCCCGAGGCCATTTTCACCCAGGCCTTGCGCGTGGCCGAGAACGCCCATCGTGCGCTGGGCTGCTCGGGTGCCTCGCGAGCCGATTTCCGTTATGACGAGGAAACGTCCCGTCTGATCCTTCTGGAAGTCAATACGCAACCTGGCATGACCGCGACCTCTCTCCTGCCGGAACAGGCCGCCTATTGTGGCATTTCCTACCCGGAACTCTGCGACTGGATCGTGCGTGATGCTCTCACCACGCGAGGCAAACGGGCCAGATGAGAAATCGGCGGCCGGAAGCTCCTTATCGCGGACCAGTGCAGCAGGACAGACCAGCGCGTCTCGTACTGTTCATGCGCCGCCACAAGCGGGGCCTGCGCGTATTTCTGGCCTTCCTTTTTCTGCTGGCCGTAGCAGGGATTGCAGCGTCGTTTCTGCGCCTTTCGGCCTCCGAGGCGCGTTTTGCGCCCTATCGCGCAAAGCTCGTTCAGTACCTGCCATTCCAGATCAAGACGATCCGGGTCGAGGGGCGCAACCTCACGCCGGAAGACGATCTGATGCGGGCTCTCGGCACCTCGGTCGACAAGCCGATTTTCGGATTCTCGGTCTCGGCGGCGCGTGATCGTATCGACACCCTGCCCTTTATCGATCATGCGACAGTCGAACGGCATATGCCCGACACAATTGTCATCAAGATCACCGAACGCAGCCCGGTGGCCGTCTGGCAGGACCATGGACAGTTCATCCTGATCAACCGCGCTGGCGAGCGCGTGCCGGACCAGGGGCTTGAAGGCAAGAATGGTCAGGCCTTCATCAAGCTGCCGCTGGTTGTTGGCGAGGGCGCAAACCTTGCGGCCTCCACGCTGGTTGACGCGCTGACGGCCAATCCATCGGTCAAGGAGTTCGTCGTCGCAGCCGTACGCGTCGGGCAGCGTCGCTGGAACCTGACCCTGCGCGATGGCGCAACCGTCCTCCTGCCGGAGGGACAGGAACAGGCGGCGCTTGCGCGTCTTGCGCAATATCAGGGTCAGTTCCGCCTGCTGGAGCGCCCGGTCGTGTCGATCGATATGCGCCTACCGGATCGTATGGTCATTCACCAGCCCCCCGCGCCGGTTGCCGATCCGAATGCCCCGCAGGATTCGTCGGATACCAACCAGGTTAAACAACCCGGC
Source organism: Asaia sp. SF2.1 (assembly GCF_000505765.1). Lineage (NCBI taxonomy): Bacteria > Pseudomonadati > Pseudomonadota > Alphaproteobacteria > Acetobacterales > Acetobacteraceae > Asaia > Asaia sp. SF2.1. Next base: position 495,975 of record NZ_AYXS01000001.1, read on the forward strand.
ACCGATGCCTCCAACACGGGTAATGGCGCGACCGTGAGGAGCGGCGGACAAGCCGGATCAACGCAGAAATCAGGGCCGGGAACTGCCGGAAAACCGCCGCAATCAACGCACAAACCGGGCCATGCTGCCACTCAGCGCGGCCATGACAGCCAAGCCCCCTCCTCCGCAGATGGAGCCTCGACCGAAGAATGAACGACCTCGTGGCCACAGACCCGGACTCGCCGCGCAAGAAGCGCCGACGGACAGTGCGCAGCCGCGCGCTCCTGCCGGTCAGCACAGGGCAGAGACATCACGAACGCTCCGAAGATCATATTCTCGCCCTGCCCCCGGCAGATGAGCCTGCCATGCCCAGACACTGGCGCGTGGGCGTTTTCGGTGTGCTGGACATTGGATCGACCAAGATGACCTGCCTCATCGGACGCGGCGAGGCCGATGGTACGCTGCGCGTGCTCGGCTATGGCTGGCGCCGTTCGCGCGGGATACGCAATGGTAATATCGTCGATCTGAAAGAGGCTGAGCAGGCCATACGCGCCACTGTCGGTCAGGCTGAAGATGCGGCCGACCGTCGCCTCGACAATATCGCTGTCAACCTCTCCTGCGGTCACCCCGAGAGCCGTCTGTTCAATGCGCGTATGCCCATCGGCGGTCATGGGGTCAGCGAGAGCGATATGGCCCGTGTGGTAGCCGAGGGCCAGGCCCGCGCCTTCACCGAGGGCCGCACCGTCATCCACACCCTGCCCATCGGTTATGCGGTGGATGACACCTATGGCATTGTCGATCCCCGAGGCCAGGTCTGTGAACAGCTTACGGCACGGCTTCATGTTGTCGATGCAGCAACGACAGCAGTCCGCACGCTGGATTCGGTCCTCATGCGCTCCGAACTCAAGATGACAGGGCTTGTTTCTGCCTCTCTCGCTTCCGGCCTTTCGGTACTGGATGCAGACGAGCGTGAACTCGGCGCCACGGTCATCGACATGGGCGGTGGCACCACCTCCATTGCCGTGTTCGGTGACGGCATGCTGCGCCATACGGCCTTCCTGCCCGTGGGCGGATTGCATGTCACCCGTGACCTTGCGGGCATGCTCTCGACCTCGCTGGACGAGGCCGAGCGCCTCAAGACCAAATACGGGGCAGCCGAACTCTCCGCCGAGGATAGCAGCGAGCTCATCACGCTCCAGAAAATCGGCGAGGCACCCGGCACCCTGACAACCGTCTCACGCGCGAGACTGGTTTCGGCCATCAGGCCGCGCATCGAGGAAACACTCGAGCTCGTGCGCGATCGTCTGGACGATGCCGGCTTCAGCCGGACCGGCCGCGAGCGCGTCGTCCTGACCGGAGGCGCCTCCTTGCTGGATGGCGTCGGGCCGATGGCCGCACGCATTTTGGACCGCCCGGTTCGTCTTGGCCGCCCGCTGGGCATTGTGGGATTGCCCGAAATCGGCGCGAACTCCGCGGGATTCTCCACGGCATCCGGCCTGCTGGCCTGGGTCGCGGGAGCGGACCGCAGTTTTCATGATGCCGACACGCCCGAACAAAGACCGGGGGGCATGTTAAAGCGCCTGGTTCATTTCATTAGGGGTCGCACGTGACTAAAAACTAACCTATTAAGGTTATACTTTTCAGTCATTCTCCCTGAATTCGGGACTGATACCAGCCCTATCCGGATTACGCCATGACGCTCAATCTCACTGCCCCGCAATACAACTACTCTGATTTCTCTCCGCGCATCACCGTTATCGGCGTTGGTGGCGGTGGCATGAATGCCGTCAACAACATGATCGAGATGCAGTTGCAGGGCGTCGAATTCGTTGTGGCCAATACGGATGCGCAGGCTTTGGCAGGTTCACGGGCAGAACGCCGTGTGCAGCTTGGCCCTCATCTTACACAGGGCCTCGGTGCAGGCGCCAAGCCGGAAATCGGCAAGGCCGCTGCCGAGGAAGCTGCAGAAGAAATCAGCCGCCATATCGATGGCGCACACATGGTTTTCGTTACAGCCGGCATGGGTGGCGGCACTGGAACAGGCGCGGCGCCTGTCATCGCCAAGATGGCGCGCGATCGCAAAATTCTCACAGTTGGCGTGGTCAGCACACCTTTCGGCTTCGAGGGTGCACGACGCAAGAAAGTGGCCGAGGCAGGCATTGCCGAGCTTCAGCAATATGTCGATACCCTGATCGTCATTCCGAACCAGAACCTGTTCCGCATGGCAACCATGCACACCACCCTGCGTGAAGCCTTCAAGATGGCTGACGAGGTGCTCTATATGGGCGTGCGCGGCGTGACCGATCTCATGCTGGCACCCGGACTGATCAATCTCGACTTTGCCGATATCCGCACCGTCATGGCGGAAATGGGCAAGGCCATGATGGGGACAGGTGAAGCCGAGGGTGAAGATCGCGCACTCGAAGCCGCCAATCGTGCCATTTCGAACCCGCTTCTCGACGATTCGTCCATGTCCGGCGCACGCGGCCTGCTGATCAACATCACCGGTGGTGACGACCTCACCCTCTATGAAGTCGACCAGGCCGCAGAGCGTATCCGACAGGAAGTGGCCGATGACGCCACGATCATCTGGGGTTCGGCCATCGATTCGTCACTTAACGGACGTATCCGCGTGTCGGTGGTCGCGACAGGTATTGATGGCAGCCGTGCCCCTGAGCCTGAAGAGATCCAGCCGCCGGTCGAGTCCGTGCAGGAAGCGCCTGTCGTCCCGGACGGTGCGGAAGTCACGACCAACGCCAACCAGCAGCCCTTCCAGCCGGCCTCGACTTATGCGCGCCAGCAACCGCATTATGGTCTTGAAACGCAGGCCCCCGCCAGCGCGGCCCCGTCACCCCATTCAGTGCCGCCCCAGGCAGCAAAGGCGACGCCGCAGCCTGCGCCTTCCCCGCGATCAGGCCTGTTTTCTGATCAGGGACAGCGTCCCGCGCCCGAACCCCAGTCTCAGCCACGCAGCCTGTTTGGCATCGTGACGGGGGCACTTCGCGGGCGTCCGGCCCAGTCGAGCTATACCGAGCATAACGAGGCACCGCGTAATGAACCCACCGTGGTCGAACGCGCCGAGCCTTCACGTCCTGTTTCGAGCCACGACAACAGCGAAGAAAACGGTCTCGACATTCCTGCTTTTCTCCGTCGCGATCAGGGTCGCTGATATCTGACACAAAGCCACGCTCTGAAACTGATTTTTACGTGCAGTTTCAGAGCCTTAGGCCGTAATGAATGGCAACAAACATTGACTGGTCTGCCTGCCCCTTTAACGGGTAGAGCTTTCTTCAGGACCGAAACATAACGTTTCGGTAATTTGGGAGAGCATTGCATCATGCAGATCACGGCCGAAACACCGTTCAAAGCATCGATCGTGCCTCCCTCAGTTTTCAAGAATTCAGCCGATTTTTTGAGCCCCTTCAGCACCAACGCGCAGACCGTGCTCCAATGCACGCTCAAGCAGCCCATCACCTGCGTCGGTATTGGGCTCCATAGTGGCCATCAGGTGCGCATGACCCTGCGCCCTGCCCCTGTGAACCACGGTATCGTTTTCCGCAGAAGCGATCTTCCCGATGCCCTGCCGATCCCAGCGCGCTACGACAATGTGGTGTGCACACGGCTCAGCACGGTGATCGCCCGTGCCGATGCGCCAGATATCCGCGTTGCAACAATCGAACATCTGATGGCCGCCCTGCACGCCAACGGTATCGACAATGCCCTGATCGATATCGATGGCCCGGAAACACCGGTACTTGATGGTTCAGCTGCCGAATTCGATTTCCTGATCCAGTGCGCGGGCAAGACCGAGCAGGATGTTGCACGCGTCGTGATCGAGGTTCTCCGTACCGTTCGTGTGGAAGACGATAACGGAGCCTTTGCCGAGCTTCGCCCCGCACGGGCTGGCTTCGTCCTCGCCATGTCGATCGATTTCACGGCCGGCGCGATCGGCCATCAGCGCCATGCCATGCCCTTCACCCTCGACCGCTTCCGCCAGGAAGTGGGGTATTGCCGTACGTTTGTTGAGCGTAAGGAAATCGAGACCCTTCAGAAGATGGGTCTCGCCCGTGGCGGCTCTCTGCATAATGCCATCGTTGTGGAAGGCGATACGGTGCTCAATCCTTGCGGGCTGCGTCATCCCAAGGAATTCGTGCGTCACAAGCTCATGGATGCCGTGGGCGATCTCTATCTGGCCGGGCATACGCTCAAGGCTGGTTTCATGGGCCATAAATCGGGCCATGGATTGAACAACCGTCTCTTGCGCTCCCTTTTTTCCTCCGGTGAAAACTGGCGTCTGGCAGGTCAGACCGCTCGAAACAGAAGCGAAATACACGCAGCAGCGTAAGAGAAACGATCTCGTGCGCCCAGGACTTCCGCGAATGGTCAGGCGTGATATAAGACCGTTCGTCAGTGGAAGAGTCGGCATGCACCAGAATACAGAACGTCACGTACCTCCTGCCTCGAAGCGTCAGCGCGTCGTTAGCGTCCTGACGGCCGGCAGCTTTGTGCTTTTGAGCGGCTGCTCGCTCTTTTCCAACAAGGAAGAGTTCAAGGCACCGAAGGTCGCCAGTGCCGAGACGCTGTATAATTACGGCATCGATGCCCTTCATTCGAAGCGCTACACGCTGGCCAGTGGCGAATTCGAACTCCTGCAGCAGAACTACCCCTATTCGGGCTATGTCGGTAATGCCGAGCTGATGGAAGGCTATGCCTATTACCTGCAGGGTGAGTATGCACTTTCAGTCCAGCAGCTTGAGCGCTACCTGCTCCTCCACCCCACCAGCCCTGACGCCGCTTATGCCTACTACCTGCGCGCTCTTTGCTACTACGAACAGATTGCCGAAGTGCAGCGTGACCAGCAGGGTACGATCGAAGCCCTGAACGCTCTTGAGGAGGTCGTGACACGCTTCCCACAGACGGCCTATGCCCGCGACGCCCAGCTGAAGATCGACCTTTGCCGCGACCATCTTGCCGGTAAGGAAATGCTCGTCGGCCGCTACTACCAGCAGCAGCACAACTACGAGGCGGCTCTTGGCCGCTACCAGCGCGTCGTGAACGACTTCCAGACGACCAATCACGTCGCTGAAGCGCTCGAACGCATCGTCGAGGTCAGCCTTGAACTGGGTCTGGTCGACGAGGCACGCAAATCGGCTTCGGTTCTGGGTTACAACTATCCTAACAGCCAATGGTATCGTTACAGCTACAACCTGCTGCGCAACCGCGATCTCTTGCCCGATCATAGCGTCGCGCCGGGTGGCAAGCAGCGCGGTCTCTTCGGCCGCATGTGGCACTCGGTTTTCTGATCCGGACGAGACAAGGACGCTGGCGCGATCTGCCGCCGCCAGCGATGTTTCCAGACTGACACATCAGGACCGCCTTGCATGCTGACTCACCTCTCGATACGCGATGTCGTTCTGATCGAGAGGCTCGATCTGCCTTTTCATCCGGGACTGACGGTCCTTACGGGTGAAACCGGGGCGGGCAAGTCCATCCTTCTCGACTCCCTTGGACTGGCTCTGGGAGACCGCGCCAGCGGCGGGCTGGTCCGTGCCGGGGCAGATCAGGCTGGCGTTTCCGCCTGTTTCGATATTCCCAATGGTCACCCTGTCCATCAGCTTCTTGCCGAACAGGGCATTGCCCTTGATGACCCGCATGAACCGCTTGTGCTCCGGCGCACGGTCACTGCGGATGCGCGGTCGCGGGCCTATGTGAACGATCAGCCCATTGGCGTTGGGCTGTTGCGTCGCATCGCGGCTCTTCTGGTCGAAATCCAGGGCCAGCACGACCAGATGGGTCTGGCGGATCAGGCAACCCATCTCGATCTGCTCGACGCTTTTGGCGTGGATCGCAGTGCTCGCGAGGCCGTGGCTCGCGCCTATCGTCGCTGGATCGAACTCACAGCAGCACTCGCCGCAGCGCAGTCTGAAATGGAAGCGACGCGGCGTGAGGAGGACTGGCTGAGACAGGCAGTTGATGATCTCAGCGTTCTTGCCCCGCAGGAAGATGAGGAAGAGCAACTGGCTGCGCTGCGTATCGGCCTGCAGCAAAACGAACGACGTGGCGAGGCCATTGCAGCGGCCCTGTCCGAGCTGACACCGCGTGACCGTCGCTCTGCCACCCCCGCCGCCGCCCTGCGCAATGCCAGCCGCACGCTGGCCCGCCTGCTACCCTCCCCCGGCGACGACCCAGTTGCCCATTCCGCGCAGCAGGCCCAGGCGCAGGAGGCACTCGAGGCTCTGGAAAAAGCCGAAGAGGCGCTTGCCGAAGCTGAAACCCTGCTTTCCCGTCTCGCCGCTGATGCAGACACCGACCCCCGCCTGCTTGAGGAAACCGAAGAACGTCTGTTTGCCCTGCGTGCAGCGGGTCGCAAGCATGGTGTGGCGGTCAATGAGCTGGCCGCTCTGCTGGCGAGCCTTCAGGCCCGCCTTGAAGCGCTGGATTCAGGCAATGCCCGTATTGATCAGCTGATGGCGGAAACGCAGGCCGCGCGCGAGGTGTTTGCCACAGAAGCAGAGAAACTCAGCCAGATACGCGAGCGCGCTGCGCGTCGGCTTGAGACCGCTGTCATGGCCGAACTCAAGCCGGTCAGGCTCGAGCGCGCCAAATTCATTGTTTCGCTCACGCCACTTGCGCCGGAGGCCTGGAACCTGCGTGGCAAGGAGCAGGCGTCCTTCCTGATCGCCGCCAATCCGGGCCAACCGCCTGGCCCACTGGCCAAGGTGGCCTCGGGCGGCGAACTATCGCGCCTCATGCTGGCTCTGAAGGTCGTGCTTGCCGAACGCTCGGCCATACCCACGCTGGTTTTCGACGAAGTGGATTCCGGCGTTGGCGGGGCTACGGCCTCGTCCATCGGTGACCGCCTGCACCGTGTGGCGCAGGATGTACAGGTCCTTGTCGTCACCCACAGCCCGCAGGTTGCGGCGCGTGGCGACCAGCATCTGCGCATCAGCAAGCGTATCCGAAAGGACAGGACAGAAACCCTTGCAGAAAAACTCTCAGCCGAGGAACGCCGCGAGGAGATCGCGCGTATGCTGGCTGGCGAGACCATAACGGATGCCGCGCGTACGGCCGCTGACAGCCTGCTGGAACAAGAGTGATGACTGATACCCCCGCCCGTGAGCACGCCAGATTAGCGGCGCTCATTGCGCGCTGGAACGACGCCTATTACCGCGACGACGCCCCTGAAGTGTCAGATGCGGAATATGACGAGACCAGAAGGGCGCTTATTGCCCTTGAAGAAGCCCACCCTGACCTCAGGACTGAGGGCGGCATTGCTGAACGCATTGGTGCGGCGCCGGATAACGCCTTTGGCAAGCAGCCTCACCGCGTACCCATGCTGTCGCTCGACAACGCTTTCAATACCGAGGAATTCGAGGCTTTCGTGGCGAAAGCCGCCCGCTTCCTCGGACTGGATGCCAAGGGGGCCGATCAGCTCACTTTCGTTGCCGAGCCCAAGATCGATGGCCTGTCGATCAACCTTACCTATGTAAACGGCGAATTGCTGCGCGGGACGACACGCGGTGACGGGCTGGTGGGCGAGGACGTCACCGCCAATCTGAGAACCATTGCTGACATTCCGCAAAAGCTCGAAGGAGAGTTCCCGCAGGAGATCGAGATACGCGGCGAGATCTTCATGGCAAAGGCCGATTTCCTGTCGCTCAACGAGACAATGCAGGCACAGGGACAGAAGGTTTTTGCGAACCCGCGCAACGCTGCCGCAGGGTCACTGCGCCAGCTTGACCCCAACGTGACTGCCAGACGCCCGCTATCGCTTTTTGCCTATGCGCAGGGCTTTTCGAGCCAACGCTGTGCCGCAACACACTGGGACTGGCTGGAGCAGTTGAAACGTTGGGGCTTCCCGGTCAATCCGCTCTCAACACGCATCCGCCATGCAAGCGAGATCGCCGGTTATATCGCCAATCTCGCCCGCGAACGCTCATCCCTGCCCTATGACATCGATGGTGTCGTCTTCAAGCTGGATGATATCGACCTCCAGACCCGCCTTGGCTTCGCAGGCCGTGCACCGCGCTGGGCCATTGCATGGAAATTCCCCTCCGAGCAGGCCATCACGCGACTGGAAAAAATCGAGATACAGGTGGGGCGTACAGGTGCGCTTACCCCCACGGCCCATCTGGAGCCGGTCAATGTCGGCGGTGTCATCGTGTCACGCGCAACGCTGCATAACGAAGACGAAATTGCGCGCAAGGATGTCCGCCCCGGCGATCTGGTACGTGTGCAGCGCGCAGGCGATGTCATTCCGCAAATTCTCGGCCCTGTCCCCGAGGACAAGCCGCGTGGCCCGGCTTTCATCTTCCCGGCGCATTGTCCCGTCTGTGGCGCCCTGACAGAGCGCCCCGAAGGTGAGGCTGTACGACGCTGCACTGGCGGCCTGACCTGCGAGGCGCAGGTGGTCGAGCGCCTGATTCATTTCGTCTCCCGGCCGGCATTCGATATCGACGGGCTGGGTGAGCGCTCCATACGCGAGTTCCACGAGATCGGCCTGATCGACCGGCCCGGCGATATTTTCCGCCTGCGTGACAAGGCCGACATCATCCGTGACCGTGAAGGCTGGGGCGAGGTATCGACGCGCAATCTGCTCAATGCCATCGAGCAGCGCCGTACCATCGCCTTCAGCCGGTTTCTCTTCGGGCTTGGCATACGGCGTATCGGCGAGCGCAATGCCCAGCTTCTGGCACGCCATTACCAGACCTATGAAGCCTGGTTCGACGCCATGCGCGCCGCCGCCATGATCGGTTCTGACGACCGCCTTGCCCTCGGCAGCATCATGGGTATCGGCCAGAGCATCGTGGCCGATCTCCTCGCTTTTTTTGCCGAGCCGCATAATGTGGAGGCGCTGGCTGATCTGCGGGCGCAACTCACAATCGAGCCGGAATCCCGCCCCGAGAAAGGCCCGCTCTCGGGCAAGACCATCGTGTTTACGGGCACCCTGCACACCATGACCCGCCCTGAAGCGAAGGCGATTGCCGAGCGTCTGGGCGCACAGGTGAGCGATTCCGTATCGAAAAAGACCGGTTTGGTGGTTCTGGGTGAAAAAGCGGGATCCAAGGCAAAGAAAGCTGCCGAGCTTGGGCTTGAGACCTGCGACGAGGCTGGCTGGCGCGCAATCGCCGGGTTGCCGCCAGCCGGTTAAGGGCGGATACTGTGCCATGAGCCAAAAAAAACACGAAAACAGGCTCTTCTTTTTCCAGCCCATTCAGAATGAGGAGTCAGGCACATGATGCTGCTGCTTCTGGGCCTCGCGGCCATGGTGGCAGCGATTGCCGTCTCGATCCTGATATCACTTTCCGAGATCTCCTTTGCCGCAGCGCGTGACATTCGCCTGCGTGCGCTGGCTGATCAGGGTGACGCCCGTGCGGCGGCTTTCCTCAAGCTGCGGCGTAATAGCGGGCAGGTCATCACCGTCCTGCAAATCTGCCTCAATGCCGTAGGCGTTCTTGGCGGTGTCATATCCAGTGAGCTTCTCACACCGGCCTTCAGCACAGCGCTGATCGAGGCCGGGCTGACGCCAGGTGTCGCCTCCAAGACGGCTGCGACGCTGGCCTTTATGATCGTGACGGGCCTGTTCGTCCTGTTTGCTGATCTGCTGCCAAAACGTATCGCCCTGAACAATCCGGACCGTGTGGCGCTGCGTGTCGGCTGGTTCCTTACCGGGGCGCTGAGGGTGCTTTTCCCCGCCGTCTGGATTTTCTCGGTGATTTCAGACTGGCTGCTCACTATGCTGCGCATCCCGGCAGCCTCTGCCGTTGAGCCCGTCACGCCTGAGGATCTGAACGCCATGCTGGCCGCAGGCACGGCATCCGGCGTATTGCAGGAGAAAGAGCATCAGCTGATCCAGAACGTTCTGGCGCTGCAGGATCGCTCTGTCACCTCGGCCATGACCCCGCGAGACGAGATCGTTTTTCTCGATGTGCAGGAGAGCCTTGAATCCCAGCGCGACAAGGTACGTATCCGACCCTATTCGCGCTATCCGCTCTGCGATGGCGGACTCGATCACGTGATTGGCTCGATCCGCGCCGAGGACGTTCTGGTGGCGGTCGTGGATGAGGTGCCGGCCTACACCGATCCGAGCCAGCCCATTACCAACCAGATTTTCCGGATGCGTCGTGACACGCTTTCGCTGCCGGACACGCTGAACCTGTGGGACACACTGGCGCAGTTCGACTCGCATGGTGCAGGCTTTGCGCTGATCGTGAATGAATACGGTCTGGTAGTCGGTCTCATCACCTTCAAGGACATCATGGGCGCGCTCATGGACGGGCTCGCAAGCCCGTTCGAGGAACAGGCCATTGTACGACGCGACGCAAATTCGTGGCTCATCGACGGCGCGGCTCCCATTGGAGACGTGTTCCGTGAGCTCGATATCAACCTCGACGCCGAGCGCGATCTGTTTCACACAATCGGTGGTTTCGTCATGCACCGACTGCGCCGCATGGCCCGCAAGGCCGACCGGGTCGAGGCTGCGGGATACCGCTTCGAGGTCGTCGATGTGGATGGTTTCCGCATCAACCAGCTTCTCGTATCCCGTATGGCGCAGGGTGACGCGTAGGCACCGTTTCCAGCGTTAGCCACGCCTCAAATCAAGGATACTCGTCATATCGGGCGGCTATCGAAATTTTCCTGACGCTTCGAGACAGCCGGAGCGTCAGAAGAACCGCCTCCGGACGAGCTCCCTGCTTGTCCGTGTCATGGCGGCCATCCTGACAGCGCACAATGTCATGGCGGCCTTCGATCACAGGAAAGCCCGTCGATATCCTGCCAAGCCCTCCTAAATCTGCCTCCGACGGGGGCACCATTGCAAACCCGTATCTGACAAAGGATTTCCCGGCCTGCACCACGCCGCTGCGTGCTTGACCTTCTGAGCCTTCGGGGCGTTCCTGTTGCGCGCGTCAGATTTCGGGTTGGAGGCACATGTCAGAGGGGGTGGAAACACGCATACGCTGGTGGCCCGTCCCCGCCGATCTGCCCAACCCACCCTTCCCGTCCGGCTGGATCGGTTTTTCCCTGCGCAGCTGGGCGGC
>NZ_AYXS01000002.1:0-113178 GCF_000505765.1 Asaia sp. SF2.1
TCGGTGCCGAAGGTTGCGCCGTCCTTGCGCACGGAAAACCCGATGGAGAGGCCGCCGAGCGCGCCATCCTTGACCAGGCCGTAAAGCCTGCGCCCGTAATCGGTATCCATGCCCGACAGACGCCCGCGCAGATGCAGGCCGTGGCTGTCCTCGCTGGCATCGTCCCACACGCCGACCGGCAGGCCGTCACCGCCAAGGATGCCGTGCATGACGTGCATCGGAATGTTGCGCCCCTGCGCCTTGCGCTCGGCCAGGGTCTCGGCAAAGGCACCGGGCAGGACGATATCGCCGTGCGCGTCCTGATGGCCGAACACGCTGCCATAGCCCTCGAAGCTGCCCTCTTTCGCGTCGGGTGCAAACTTCCACTCGAAAGCAGCGGCCAGATAGTCATTCATTGTCATCTCCCGTGATGCCGGATTGCGTGCCGGGCAGTCGGTGGCTGGCAGGCGGATCTTGCCCGCCTGTGCCGGTCAGGTTGCGGGGCTTGCCGATATCGGCAAGCGGGATCATCTGCGCCTGCACCATGAGCACATCGCCGCCCGGCATGGGGGCAAGGTTGTCATTTGCGCGGGCCTCGTTGACGGTCATCCAGCCCGAGCGCAGCGCGGTTTGCATGTAACTGGCGCGCGCCGTGCTATCGCCGCGCAACAGCGCATCGACATTGAAGCGGGCGAAATACCGGTCACGCTCGATGGGCGAGAGCAGGCAGCGCGCAACGGCCTGCTCGATGCGTTGCAGCCAGGGCATGAGACCATATTGCAGGAACCAGAGATTCATCTGCTCCAGCCCGGTGCCCCAGGCGGTGGATTTCTCCATGGCTCCGATCATGACCGGCTGCACCCCGAACCACCGGCAAAGTGTCGCAACGCCCAGCTGACGGGTTTGCAGCAGCTGCAGATCCTCGGCTTTGAGCCCGATGCTCTCGACCTTCCACCCGCCCTCGAGCAGAGGCGTCTTGCCCGCATTGATCGCGCCCGAATACTCGCCGAGGATCGCCTTGGCCTGTTCCTTCTGCGGCGCACTCAGATAGGTCGGGGCCGAGATATAGGTCTGCGAGAGCAGCCCGTTGCGGAACATGCGCCCCGCTGTTTCTTCGGCGGCGATCGCGGCCCCTATGGATTGCCGACCCGCCGTGATGGGCGAGATGCCCATGAGCCCGTCGAAACAAAAGCCCTTGATGTGGAACACGTCGCCCTCACTGAGCACCAACGTCCTGCCCTGATAGCTGTAGCGATAGACCAGTGCCCCGGTGCTGGGATCGCGCTGCACGGTCATGCGGTCGGGGCGTAACGGATTGAGTGCCACGATCTGACCGTCACCGCGCCGCATGATCTGGGCGAAGCCATTGCCCCAGGCGAGGCAGCACGCGGCCATGCACGACCAGAACTCGATGGGCGTCATATCGGCATTCGGCGCGCGGGCCAGCACCCGGTAAAGCGGGTGATCGCGGGCCAGGGACGATTGCCCGTCACCTTGCTGTTCGTGCAGCTTGAGCGGCATGGAGCCGATGGTTTCGGACAGGAGCCGGATACAGGCCCAGACCGTGTCGAGCTGCAGCGCGGTATCGACCGACACGCTCTGGCCCGCAATGCTCGGGCCGCCCGCCATGAAAGCGCCGAGGCGCAGATCGGTGAGGGATACGCCCGTGACGGACTGGAACGCCGCACTTGCGGCCTTCCAGGCCATGCCGCGCAGTCTTGTGGCGATGCTCATACGGCAATGATCCCGGTTGAAAGAAAGTCATCCATCCGGCCGCCACCGGGCGGCTCGGGGTTGCGGCTCATCAGCGTGACGGCATTGAGCAGCGCCATCAGCGGGTCGATCTTGAGATAACCCGCCGCCTGTTTGGTGATGATGATGGCATTGCCTCTCGGCTCCACCTTCGCGTTCGAGACGGCCCAGGCCATGATCGGCCGAGCACCGTGGCAGAGCGTGCCATCTGCCAGCTTGCGCTCGGCGGTCTTGATGGCACCTGAGAGCGTCCAGCCCTGCGAGATGCCGACCACGCGCTCATGCGCGATGCCGATCTGGGCCAGCGCATCGACAATGGCGCCCACGCCCATCGGGTCGAGCCCCACGATCGCGAGCTTGTTGCTCCGGTCGATTGTGCCGAGGACCGCCACCAGCTGCTCGATATCGGTGCCTGGCTCAGCGGTGATGACCAGATCGCCCTGTGTCTCGAAGTCGCGCAGCTGGCTGGCCTCGCGCTTGCGAAGCGCGAGCACGCCCTCGAACACCCAGCTTTTCTGCCAGTGTAGCCATTGGCCCGTGATGGTGTCGCGCCCAAGAACTGCCAGCGACAGCAGGTCGTCGAGCCCGCCGCCGTCGATGCCTGCCACGATCACCTCGCTGCGTTCGATCAGGGCCTTGAGGGTCAGCGTGTCATCGCCTGCGCCTTGCCAGTAATCGGCACCGACCCAGCGATCGGAGCGCAGGGCAAGGCCGATCTCGACATTGAGATGCTGCGACGCCCAGCTGGCCAGCTCGCCCACGCCTTTCTCGCGGGCGTCCTCATACTCGCGCTTCAGGCGGTCCAGCGTGATCGACCGGCCGAGATTGGGCAGCACCATCGGCCAGTAGGCGGGATCTTCCCAGGGCGCGGCCTCGCCGGGTAGTTTCGAGGGCTGCTGGATATCGGGCGGCAATTCGTACAGCACCGGCAGAACGGGCTGGAAGCGTTTGCCGTCGCGTATCTCGCGGGCGCGGATCAGATCCTGCGCGAACACGCCCCGAGGCGGCCCGTCGCTCTGGGTGGTGATGATGGCGAGGAACGCCTCGGGTTGCGAGATCATGCCGCCGCGTATCTGGCGCATGACGCTGCCCGCATCGTTGCGCATGGCGATGACGTGCTGCTCATCCACCAGCACGCCTGCAGGCTTCACGCCGGTCATGACGTCCGGGCTGAACGCCTTGACCTGCAGGGTCGCGCCTGTCGCATGAAATCTGAGGCGCTTGAGATGCTGCTGCACCTGAAAGCAGCGCATCAGCGTGCGGTCGTTCTGCACCATGCCCAGCGCCTGGCTGAAGGCGAGATCGGCGATTTCCTTGGTGGGCGCGACGATCAGGAATTCGGCGTTGGGGCGTTCATTCACGATCACGGCCGTCAGCATCAGGCCCGCGCCGTTCGTGGTCTTGCTGTTCTTTTTCGGCACCAGGAGGAAAAGCTCCTGGATGGCACGCACACCTGTGTCGGGATCGAGTGCGCCGAACAGGGCCGAGACGATCTCGCGGAACCAGTCGCCGCAGGCTTGCGCCATGGCTGGCGTGCCGGGCACGTCAGGAATGCGCAGCCGGTCGAAGCAGCGCACGGCCCGCGCGGCGAGATCGGAATTGACCGGCTCCAGATCCGGCAGGAGGGACTGGCCGGCACGCAAACGCGCCTCCCAGTCCTTCCGGCTCAGATCCAGCATGTCAGTTCCTTCTGTTCATCGGGGGCAAATCGTCGCCCCAGCCGCTATCGAGGCCGGGCAGGGCGGGTTGATCCTCGCGCGGGGTCGCGAGACGGGCATGAGCGTAGGGAAGGGCGGCCTTGGCGGCGTCGGCGCGGATGGCGGCGGCCAGGCCGCGATTGCGGTAGATATGCGTGAGGAACGCGAGCGGCGAGCAGGTTGCCAGATCCTGCGGGCTCATGCCGCTCAGGGCATCGAGGCCGGGCGCAAGTGCGGCGGGATCGACCACGAGCGGGCCATTCCAGTCCACCTGCTTCCTGTTCCGGCTGCCCTTTTTGCGTCCGGCGCCAGGACGTGCGCCACCGTGAGCCATTACTGGTCCCTTTCCTTGATAACTTGATTTCCTTGATAGACCGGAAAATCTGCCGCTGAGCCTTGCGCGGTTGCGGGGGTAGGATCCGGCCGGACTTTCGACCCGCCCCTCGGGGTCGGCGGGGCGGGGTTTCGCGGGTCCGGATGGCCCGGACGCGGGCGGTTTTGGCACTATGGCAGGAGCCACAGAGCAGCCGGACATTGTTCGGATCGAGCGGCGCACCGCCGTCTTTCAGTTCATGGATATGATCGCCGAAGATCCGGCAGCCGGTACGGCCGCAGACCTCGCAGAGTCGCCCACGCTCAGCCAAAAGGCGGGAGATAAGACAACGCCATCCAGAGGAAGTATAGAAAGAGGCCGCGTTTTTTTGCGGGAGGCCTGCGATGCGAGGACTTGGGGTTTTTAGAGATGTGCCAAGCACACTGAGTTGAGGATATCCTCTTTTAGACACAGATTTTCCCTAAGAGTCATTCTTTAAGCAGACGCAGAGGAAATCAAGAGAAGTTCCTGCTGGATTAAGGGTATGTTTCCTTCGAATCTTCTCAAGACCTTTAAGCTTAGGCCTACTGATAAAAAGCCAATCAGGAAGAAACAGAGAAAGACGTTTTTAGCATGTTCAATCGCGAGACCATTTCGAAGCGAAGCTAAGTCCAGCGCGTAAAAAGTGCCGTTTGATAAATTTTTAAAACCAAGTACGAAAAATGTACCGTCTGAGTTCGGCGAACTCATATGGACGCACAAAAGAACATCTTCTTCATTTATGTCCAAATATGCGCTGATCTCTTGCGTTCGATAAGTCTTCCCATTTGCAACAAAGGAATAAGAACGAAGCGTCTTCACCGTGCCGGAAACAGAGCCGTAACCGTCACTAACGTGACCTGAAATTTTCCCATTGACTGATGACGATACGGAGGCTCGTTCAATCTTGATGCGGCTTGTATCGAAGATGATCTGGACTTCTTCCGCGCTAATTTTTTTGGATGAATTATAAATGTCTGAGATCAGCATCAAATAATTCGCACTTCTCTGCAAAGGGGGAGGAAACTTCAAATCATGTACGCACTGTGACGAAGCAGAATGTTATTTGAAGATATTTACCCTGTAAATCGCTGCTTGTTCAGAGTAGACCCTGTGGTCGTGTGCCCGCCTGTCAACAGGTGAAATTTGTGCAACACCTATCCCAGTTTGATCAAGCATAAAAAAAGACGCCTGCCCGAATGGGTAAGCGTCTCGCGAGAATGACATTTGAAATACTGCAAAAACCGACAAAAGCAACATTAAAAATCAACGGGTCATGATTTTTTTACCAATGGCTTCACAACCCAACCGATGCCATCTTTTTGCGGTTGGTTCGGAAATACCCATTTTTGTTGCGATCTTCTCCCAGCCCCAGCGGTTTCGGCCCGACACCGGATGAACAATCAACCGCATGTTGATGACCCTGCGCAGCCTGATCTGCGAAGCATCAATCAGGGAAAGCCAGCCCAGCGCGATATCCATACGCCTGATCTGCTCGGCAGTCGGCGGCGGCATGAAGGCTTCGAGTTCGCGGAACCAGTCCAGATCCTCCGGGTCGAACACGACGTCCGGCCACTTGACGCAATGCGTGCTCGGCCTGGTGCCCGTGGCGGGAAGGGCTGCGAGCGTGTCCGCTGCCTCAGCAAGCCACTCCGCAATCTGATCGGCAATATCGCGGGAGTGATCGAAAAGGACGTAATCAGGGGTCATGCCATCCTCTTTCAAGCCACCAAAGCCCATTGGCTACCGGCTCGGCTACCGGGCTACGGGATTGGCTACAGGATTATATATATTTATCAGTAAGTTATATTAATGGTAGCCACGGTAGCCACGGTAGCCAGTATTCAAGACACAAGAGACACGTCTCCCTTCGTGGGAAATGCGTCTATACAGGTGCAGGGAGTGGCTACGGCGGCTGCGGGAGCTACAGCGTTGTTTTTATTGCTCTTTTATGGCTACCGGCTGGCTACCATTGGCTACGGGATTATGTAGCATTTTCAGTGACTTAGTCATCTTCACCTACTCCGAAGCCCAATTCCGCCGCCGTAACCCACACGCAGCGGGCGGGAGTCATCGAGCCGATCTTGACCTTGCGTTTGGGGCTGCGGGCCGATTCAAGACGTCGCAGCTCATAGAGCCAGCGTTGACCGGCGAACGGTGTATCATCGAATAGCCGGGTCAGCATGGCATTCCCTTGGGAAAACCAGAGCCCGGCACCATCGGCCTCGCGAGGATACGCCACGCCGTTGCGCGCCTTGATCTCGTTTGGCCTGATAACCCGGATGCCGTATTGCCCGAGCACTTCATCGGCAACAGAGCGCGAGAGCGGGTCGAGATCCGGCCTCTCTCCGCTGTCGTTTTCAAGAAGGCGCTCGATAAGGTCAGCTATAGATTTCCTTTCGGTCGATCTCTGCACCATGACAAGCTGCGTCAACAGGTGATTGATCATGCGTGTTGGTGCATCTTGCGTCGTAACGTCCTCGGCGTCACGTACAAATTCTGATAAAGCGCCAATTCCTATTTGAGCGCCACGTTCGTCAGGGATTGTATCCTCTGTCATGACCCACCACCCGGCAAGAATAGTGCCGAGCTGGTCCATTTCACGGGGCTGACAACCGCTTTCAAGAAGCGCCGCCCGGAAGATTGCCAGCGCGGCGCGATGGCGCTCCCATCCGGCAAGGGCTCGCCCCCAAAGCGCCGCCCCGTGCTCGCGCGCCCAGGTGGCGAGGTCACGATGCTCGGTCGAATGGTCGGCCCCTTCCTCGGCCTTGGCGAGGTCGATAATCGTGAAGCGTCCCAGATGCTGCGCCTGCATGTCAGGCGGGTTGATCGAGGCCATGATGATCGAGCCGACGACCTCGATACTCCGGGCCACGCCATCCTTGCCGCCGCGCACGCCTTTGGTGCCTTCGCCGCCCGTCGATGAGAGCACGAGATCCAGAAGCGCACGCGCACCGCGCTGATCCTCGCGATCGGAAGCCTCATCGATGAAAGCGGGCATCGCGCGCCCGTCGAGCCTCTGCTCCAGTCCGGCTTTCGACGTGTCATTGACGAACACATGCAAAGGCGACGCCGCCTGCAACACGCGCAACAGCGACGATTTGCCCGACCCGGCCCCGCCGATCAGAAACCCGGCAGGCCGCCACGGGATCGAGGCCCCGTAATAGGCGCAGGCCAGCAACCCGAGCACCGCGATCTCACCGCCCGGCGTGCGAAAATTCCAGAGCCTGCGGATCTGCTCAAGTAAATAGCGCCCTTCCTCCGGGCCGCAGGGCCGTGCGGGGCGAGGTGAGGGCGGGGCAGCGGCCCATACCTGATTCCCGGTGCGTGTTCCCGCTTTTTCCAGCCGGTCGCCTATCATCACGGTGTCGCCGCAATGGACCACCGGAAAACCGTTTTCGGCAGGCCACACACCCGGCTTGCGGATCATGATATGAGACCCGAAAAGACCGGCCTCGGCGCATTCAGCCTGTAAGAAGCTGGCCACCGAATTGATGCGGAAATCCACCACCTTTTCCTCGGTGACTTCCTGCCCGTCCTGGTCCTTGCTCTTGCACTGCGCTTTCTTCGGAAAATTGGCGCGCAGCCACCCGTCATTCCCGGCAAACAGGCCGAGCAGATCATGGCGCGAGCCGACCTGCCTTGCGGTCAGCACGCGCAGCTGTCCCACGCGGTCGAGAAAGAAGTAGGAGCCATCAAGATGGCCCAGCGCCGTCACGGGACAAGGCTCGTTTTCTTCTGGCGCGGCTGGCGGCTCGCCGCCGCCCTTGCGCTCGCCATCCAGGCGGCCCCCGTCGATAACCTGAAACGCCCGGTCGGCGCGCAGTACCGCATCGCGGATATCATTGGATTGCATCGTTGAAATCCTTCCCGCGAGGGGGTTTTGCGACCCGCACCTCGCGACCTTTGGAAAGGTGAAAGTCGATCGCCCGATCGAGGCCGCGCTTCGCGGCTTCGTGTTCATCCCGATCGGCAAGAAGCGTGACCCTGCGCACCTGGTCCGGCAGCCAGATGGCCGCCATGTTGCTCAGGCTACCGGCTGCGAGCACGCGAAATTCGGGGCAGCACACGGCCACCGAAAGACAGGTCTCGATGCCTTCGCCGATCAGCACGATTTCATCCGGGCGGGCCTTGGCCAGCGTCTCGCCGGTCTCGCCCTTGCGCAGGCGTACGGCAGCGCCCGCATAGGCCCCGCGAATTTTCTTGGCGACATCGAGCCGCGCCTTGACCCATCGGCCCTCGCTATCCTGGGCAAGCCATGTCTGATGCGTGGCGACATGCGCGCCCGTGGCATCGGTGAAGGCGGCCAGCATGGCGGGCAGCTTGCGCTGCACCTCATTGCAGTAATGGGCGGGGGCAAAGCGTATCGAGCGCGTGAAACGCCCGAGCGGGGCGACGTCGATGCCGCGATTGCGGATATAGGCGAGCACCGGCGAACCCTCGGTGACGGGCTCGGCATTGAGCCACATAGCCAGCGCCTTTTTGCGCCCGTCCTGCTCGTCCTTTGCCGCGTCGCGCTGGATCTTCTCCGCCGCCAGATGCGCCTGTCGTATGGCGACGGGGCCGAGATCGCCCAGCCCGAGCCAGCTATGCGCCCAGCGATACGCCTCTTTCGTGTTTCCGCCTGTCAGGCACGCCGCCACCAGATCGAGCGGATCGCCAAACTCACCCGAGCGATGATCGACCCAACCACCCGGATTCCTGCCGGTCAGATGCACGGAAAACGCGGTGCCCTTGCCACCCGACAGGGAGTCGCACCGCCAATCTGCGCCCATGCGCTGGCCGAACGGCAACAGCTCGCGCACCAGCTGATCGATACGCTGGGTCAGCAGGGTTGAGAGTTCGGCCGCGCCGATCTGCATGGTCATGTCATGCCGCCTTTCTCTCAGGCGATGGCACGGCCAGACGGCGCAGCGCATAGCGCACCGTGCGTTCCGATATGCCCAGCGCGCGGGCGATGCGCGATGCGCTTGCACCACGCTGACGCAGCGCCGCTATGGCGGGGTCGATGCGACCCCGATCGAGCGCGGGCCGGGCCATCAGCAGCGCTCCCGGCAGGGCTGGCACAGGCGCAGCCAGCGCCCTTTTGCGGTAAACCACGCCCCGCAACACAGGCATTTGCGGTCGATCCGCTCGACTGGCTCAGGCTGTAGCGATCGCGCACTCTTGTGGCTCGGTGGATGATTGCCAAAACAGGCAACGAAACGCCTGAGATGACAGGCCGGTAGAAGCTCGCACCCCTTGACCGTGCATGGATCGAGAGAGAGCTTTGCAGCGATCTTTTCCGCTCCGCCGCGCTGCGCCCTCATGCGGCGCATGAGCACGGTGGCGGCTTCGCGTTCTGGCGTCATGATGGCGGGGCGGGGCATGGCTCAACGCTCCCCATCGGTGCGAAAGGCGAGTGCCTGCATTTTCTGTAGCGCATCGGTCGAGTGGCGTATGAGGTCGCCCAGACGCTGCGACAGGTCGGCAGCCTCGGTCCGGTCGATCCTGCCATCTGCCATCGCCCTGATGGCTGCGGTCATCGTGCCACTGGCCGAGGCCGCGACGTCGCTCATGGCTGTTGCCGCGCATCCCTCGCCGAACGCGATCGGGAGCAGCGCATAACCCTCGATGGTGGCCATGGCGGCGAGAATGAGGGGCTGTTGCGCAGAAATATCCAGATCGACGGCAACGTCGACCGGTACGATCAGGGGCGAATGACGATTCTGATATTCCGAAATCTGCGACTTACCGACGCGCGTATATGATGCAGCTGATTCCACATCGCCAATCACGCTGATAGCCGTCTGGGTCGCCGTCTTGATTCTCGCGATCTTCATGACGCGATTCCCAGCATGGCACGCGCAAGCCGCGTCTCCAGAATATTTGCATATTGTAGCCGTGCGCCATTGGGGCTCTCCGTGACTCGGATACCCTCCGGGTGACAGAAGGGCGCAAGCTCAATAGCGTGCAGGGCATGACGAATTTTCATGGCTCGTATCTCTCGGCTACTTGCAGCTTTCGTTTGGGCTGGTCGCTTGCCGTAGGGATCTCGTCTGACTCGATAGGCAGTGCAGTATGGGTGTGAGGCAACCTGTCATCAGGCTGAGGTGTCAGGGAGGGAGACGCAGGAATAATGTCTTCGCTACCCGTTTCTTCGGGTACCAGTTCGTCAAGACTTGCACCCAAAAGCCGAGCAACTGGGCGCAGTTTGTCAGAGGGTATCCTTCGTTTGCCATTAAACCATTGAGATACGGTCGCCTGGCTAACCCCGATCAAGTTCGCGATCTGGTTCTGTCGGAGATTTGCTCGGTCAAGGAGATGGGCAAGTGACATGGAGAATATTTAGTAACACGAAAGTTTCGTGTCAAGAAAGTTTCGTGTCACGGAATCCAGTGTTTGGAAAAAGACTGTCATTCTCGACGCATGGCTGACAAGAAACTCTCTCCCGATGAAATCGCGGCGAACCGTCATACGCTTCGTTTTTTGAAATCTTGGCTCAAGGTTAAAGGCTTGAAGCAGAGGGATTTGGCAGAACATCTAGACATGTCCGAGCCTTCCATTTCAAAATGGTTGAATGGAAAGGCACCGATGACGATGTCACAGTTTGCAAGAGTTGCCGAATTACTAGGCGCAAAGCCTGAAGACCTACTTTTTTCACCAGAAGATGCCGAAAAATCAGAGCGATTTAAGGCGGTTTCCGAGCTTGCGAACGAGCTCGACGACGAGGCATTTGCTGCTTGGATCCTTGCCGGACGAGCCATGAGGAAAAAGTAGTTTCGTCTTACGAAATTAAACTTGACTTTGAAACTTTCGTCATACGAAAATAACTCTATCACACCATGATGGAGCGCCTTCATGCACGAAAGTACCCTAGCTCTTCAGAACCTCTTGCCAGTTCCTTGTCATGTTGCTGGCAGGTTGGCCTACGATGCTGACCGGATTTCCCAGATAAGCCAGACGCCGCAGGTAAAAAGCGGGCAGTTTCGACGTGAACGATCATGCCCGTTTCTCATGCGCTGGGAGGTGTGACATGCGCCCGGTCAATCGCCCCGCCGATATCGGTCCAACGTTCACCGTCATGACAGAGCGTGCGTTCTGGATCGCCATTACCCCGCTATCCCAACCCGAGCAGGCGCACGCCCTCGACCTGTTCCGCCGCTGGCGCTACGCCGCCACGCGCGCCGATGATGGCCGACCGCCGCAATGCGCCGCACCGTGGAAGCACGCCGCCGCGGCCCTTTCGACAGAATTGCAGGCTCTATTTGGGCACCATGCCGAACCGATCGCGCCACCGCCATACGCTGCTCAGGTGAGCGCCCTGCGTGCCCTTGCCGTGACCGCATTCCACAGGAGGGCGATCCAGTGAGCAATCGCGCCAGCGACAAGCGCCGCGCCTATCGCGCTGCCGCCGCCGAGATCGAGGCGACGTGCAACAGATATGCGCTGACGCCAGAGGATCGGCTCGAACTGATGGCCGATCTCTCAGCCGATACGGCCTTCGTCATGCCCGGCCGTCGGCCCGGATGGCAGTTCATGAGTTCCACCATTCTGGAAATCATCCAGCGTCAGGCCGCCGACCGGCTGCATCATCTGATCGGACGGCACGGATGACCCAGCAGCTCTTTGCCATTCGCAACGAAAAGCGCCGCACAATCGAGCGCTTTCCCACCTATGCCGAGGCCGAGCGCGCAGCATCGAGGCGGTGCCGCAGCCTGCGGGTTTCGGTGCCGGTTTACCGCAACCGCACGCATCTCGCGACGGTCTATCCGGGCGCGGACAAAGGCTTGCTGGTTTTCCTCACAACAGCCGGGAGCAGGATCATATGATGCGCCCCAACCGCGCCGCTGCGTCGGAACGGACTTACGCCATGCGCGAAACCCGTTACCGCGAAAGCCAGTGCGCCATTGAGCTGCCCGTTATCAGGCGCGACAAGCCGACAATCGACCCGCTCGATCCGGGCCTGTTGTCACTGCTGCCGCACCGCCCACGCGCCTGGCGCGCGTTCGTTCATGCCATTCCGGCCGAGCTGGTCGAGTTCTGGATCGCGCGCCAGCCGCGCTATTGCCTGCTTGCCGAGTTCGCCGCGACGTCAGGCCAGTGGCGCTGCCTCTGGCGATCGGGGGATATCGAGACATACCCGCAACAGGGCATCCGTCACCGGGTGCAGTTCATGAATAGCGAAGAGATCGACAGGATCAGGGCGGCCTGTCCGCTGGTCGATATCAGCCTGAACGACCAGACAACGCGCCTGCGCTTTCGCAGGTCGGGGGAGGGTGAGTCTGCCAGTGTCCGGACGGCAGAGCCGGAGGCACGAAAGGGAGGAACCGAAAATTATCGAGGCTGAGCTATTCCCGTATGTCGGCGCGCAGTCCGACGATGTGCCCTATCCAGGTGCTGTCCTGCCGGGGCGTTTGATGCGGGTGTCCGAGCTGGCCGAGCGATGGTCGGTTTCCTCATCAACAGTGCTGAGCATCATCAGGCGCGGTCTTCTCAGGGCTGTTCAGGTGGGCTCCCGCTACCGGATCGAACCGAGCGCCATCATCGAATACGAAAAGAGCATGCAGTGTCACGACGTAAGACCGACACCCCGACCTATAGCCTCTGTGAGCGGGCCGGTAAGTTCTATGTCCAGTGGTGGGACGGGCACCAGAGTAAACGCCTTTCGCTTGGGACAGCAAACCGCGAAGAGGCAAAGCGCGCGCTAAGGCAGTTTCTCACGGGGCTGGATACGCCTGAACCGCCCAAGAGCCCCACGATTGGCGAAATTCTGGCTGGATATGTGCAGGATCGAGAGGGGAGGGTGCGGAGCATTGCGTCAATCCGCTATGCTTGTGCGGCGCTCACGGAACATCTGGGCGATATGACACCAGACCAGATCACGACGAGATCGAGCCGCAATTATGCCGCCGCACGGCGTGCTCAGGGAAGGCGAGGGGCCACTGGCCGCGGCAAACCACTGAGCGATGGCACGATTATCAGGGAGGTTGTAACCCTGCGCGCCGCCTTGCGCTGGGCAGTCGATGAACGCTGGATAGAGCGGGCACCGCGGGTCGAAGCGCCGCCTGCTCCGCCACCAAGAGAGCGATGGCTGACGCAGGGCGAGGCGCGGCGGCTTCTGGACGCAGCCGAGACGCTGCACCTGCGCCTTTTCATCCAGCTCGCGCTCTATACGGGCGCAAGAACGAGCGCGATTCTGGAGCTGCAATGGCAACAGGTCGATTTTGAGCGCAGCACGATCAATTACGGCACGGGCAGCGGCAACAAGCGCCGGTCAATCGTGCCCATAATTCCCGAGCTGCGTGCCGCCATGTGGGAGGCTGCCACGATCCGGACGAGTGACAGCGTGATCGAGTATCACGGCAAGGCCGTTGCCAGCATCCGCCACGCTTTCCGCGACAGAGCCAGCGCCGCGGGCCTAAAGAACGTCACCCCTCACACGCTGCGCCACACCTGCGCCACCTGGATGGTCATGAAAGGCGTCCCGTTCGAAATGGTCGCCAAGTTCCTGGGAAACAGCGTCGATATGATCGAGCGCGTCTACGGCCACCACAGCCCAGACTGGCTTAGGCGGGCGGCGGACGCGCTGTCGGGATAGATACGGTCTATAAAAGACAGTTGTGTGTAGGCGGAGTGTTCACAGTTTCAGTTCGCGGGCAAGTTCGCTTCTGATGAATTTCAGCAAGGACTCTATTGTTTCTACGAGCTTGATGCCAGCGCATGCGGCATTCTGCACAGCCCAAGGTCGAAAAGTAACTGTTGCCGTTGCTCCTGGAGTAATTTCTTCACACTTGGTATTATCTCTTATGATAGATAAATTATATATAGTTTTTTTTAAATTCTCACTGAGATCGAAAAGATCCCCCATTATTTGTTCTGAAAATAAAGACATCTCTTCCCAGTTGTTTTTTGATAAAACATCCATCAAATCCATAATGTGAGCGTATTCATTCTCTCTGCCGGAATTGACTAAAAACCATCCAAAAATGCGTTCTCCTATCGCTGGCAATGATTTGTTATCTGAAAATAAGTTTTTTAGAGAAAGTAAATCTCCTTCAGTCTGATCAAAAAGATTCAGCATCCTCCTGAAGTATGCCTGACGACGGCGCCGCTCGGCTCGTCGCTGGTTAACCTGATCAGCCACTGCAGCTGCCACTGCTAAAAGACCAGCAAACAACGCGGCAATGCCCGAAATCAGTGTCAAGCCGCCGGCATAACGCGTCGCTTTTGCCTGGATTTCTGCTGCTCTTATGGCTGCACGTGCGGCGACACAGGCATCGGGAGTTGCAAGAGGAAGATGCATGTGGACGACAGAGAAACAGTCGACCAGCACAGCGGCAGTGTCTGCCATCAATTGAAGCCCCGCGGATAATGCGCTGTCTAAGGAATTCAGACTGGAAGCGTTAAGATAGCGGGGAAGCGGATGCTCGGCCAGTGGACGAGATATCGCTAAATGACGAGCGTAATTTCCTCATTCCGTGCACCCTGAGGTGACCAGAAACTGTTTATTTTCAGGCACTCCGGTATTTTGGTAAGGGAGAGGTCGCGAGTTCAATCCTCGCTAGCAGCACCATGATTTCCCAGAAAAATATGACAGTAAGTCCCATCGTTTCCCTCGATCCATCGGATGGGAAATGGGTTGCCTCTTAGCAATGGCAGTCGGACCACCCTCACGCAACCCGACCATATCAACGTCACTGAGAACCGATCAGACGGTCAAAGCGAGTTTCGCAATCATGCCCGAGCGTGTCTCGTTTTCCTTTCTGGCGCGCCTGTCCAGGCGGGCCAGAATACGACGGGGCAGGGTGATCTTGATGCGCTCTACTGACTCGTCGAACAGCGCCGGGTTGACGGCAACAAATCCCCAGATCCAGTCTGGCCCTATCCATTCGCTCCCGGCGCGTAGCTGATCGAGAGACGAGGGGAATGGCACGTTTTGCCCGTTCTCGATGGCTTCCTCTATCCACGAGGTAATGGCCTCGGCCGCGCAGTTGACTGACTCGTCGAATGTGTCGCCTGCCGAGAAACAGCCGGGAAGGTCAGGTACAATTACGCTGAATGCCCGAGTTTCCGAGCCTGTTTCTATGACAATAGGATATATCAATGGCATTCTCTGTGCCTGTGCTATCTGAGGCTGGCCTGCTTGCGTGGTTGTGGCTCGTGCCGAGATCCTTCCTAAGATAAGAGGACGTGATCAAGCCCCCATGATACTCGTGGCATGATATGTGATGTGTAGACCCTGCCTTTCATTTCTGCCCATCCTACTTTTTCAGCCTACAGACCAATTCCTCACTAGGAATCGAGAACTCATACACACGGTACTCATGAGTGGGAAAGCAGCATATACAGGATGTATCGCCCTTTCAGAAAACTTCGCTGAGGCCCACGATCACGCAGTATGGAAGAGACAGGATCGGACTTGATTTGAACTGATCCCCTAGGCGTATACCTCCCTCGTTTATGTCGTGACGCTTGCGATTTTGTCCTGCTCCGCGTTTGACGCTCAATTGGCCACGATGCCCGCTGTGTTTGGCGGCGGATTTGGGGCAGTGAGAGCATTCGCAGTGCAATTATGGTGCGTCATTCGCGCCGCATCTGCGGCTTCCGCTGGAGGAACGGCTCGATATCGCCTATCGCCGCGTGAACAACGTTACCCAACGTCTGCTCTGTAAAGCCTGAACCAAGCGCTCTGCTTTCAATGAAGGGGGCGAACCAGATCGTACATGGCAAACTGGCAGTTAAAACCCGTAATGACTAAGGACCGTAAGTGGGTTGCCCCGGTCCTGCGCGCTAGAGGGACAGAGTGGGATGACGCTACCGCTTGGGCGGCTGTGTGTCGTCGGCATTGGCCGCATGCCTGCTGTTCATGGCGAGGCGATTGACGATATTATAGAGGCCCATCCATCTGGAGCCCTCAGCCGGGCGCGGCCAGAAACGGGCTGCGACCGCGCAGGATGCCACTATGAAGGTGCCAAGCACTGTGAGGTCTGACGCCAGGCTGACGGGAATTATTGGCATGATTGCAGTGTAGAATTGTTGCCAATCGATATTCATGCTCGGATTGTCCTGGAGAACGTTGTCGGAAAATAATCAGATACTGCGCGACGTGCCTGTTACAGCTTGTCCGAAATAGACGGCACGCTCGAGTTGGCGGCGCTTTCTGAGCCCGGGTAGGGCGACCATCTGGCCCTTCACGCTGGCTTTATCCCAGCGTAGTAGTTGCTCACCTGCCGCGTTGTATTGGCCCTGATTGAGCAGGCGGCGCAAAGTTGAGCGATACATTGCCGCGCTACCAATATTGAATTGCCAAGACAGAAGCGCTCCTTCCTGATTTGGCGTTAGAGGGACGGAAATGGAGTCACGCAGCTTCTTGCGCAGGTCAGTCAAAGTGCTCTGCAGTAGGTTCAGTGCGTCGTTTTCTGTCAGCGGGGGTGTTCTTGCTGTAACCGGACTGCCATCAGCGAGAAACCGGTTGCCAATGCCAATCGTCCAGTACCCCGCAGGGCAAAGATAGGGCGCAAGACGCAGCCCCTCGACATCATCACGGCGTAAAAGCGCCGTGGCGATCCTGATTGAATCATCCATTACCTTTCTCTTTTCTTGCGATTTATCGACAACTGATGCGCGACGACGGTGAGCCACGTGCCGCGGCTTAGACCTTTTCCCAAAGGCGTATCTGCCGGTCCCGTCTCAGCTGGAAACCTGCTTTCCGCCAAATCTGCGTGGAGCTGTTCGGCGCATGATGATCGCTTCAGGACACGCTTTCAGCGTTCTTCCCCACTTGGCAGGAATGAAGATAGCGCGTGTTTTTGGGCTGTGTTGCCGTGCTCTAGCGTCGGCCCTGTCGAGCTCTGAGGGTGGGGGAACGCGACTATGATCTGAACTGCAGATACCCTCAGAATGGATATATCCATATCATATTTTCGGATAAAAATGAATATTACGAATTTACGCTCTAATATAAATCTATAAAGTTATTCGGTATATTTTTAATGAGCCCGATTCATGGGAATGATGGGATCTTTGTCTTGCAAGTATGGAAGCCCCTACTGCCTGCTGGCGCATTGGCGAAAGAGGATTCCCGTTCCTGAGCGATAGTCTGGCCTCAGCCAAGTCATGAGCGTGCACGTTTGGCTCGTTCCCCACCCGCCTGGGGAACACGGGAATTCGTGAAACCCTCTCCGCAAGGTTTCGTTTTAGCCCGAAGTGATGCCTCTCGGGCATTCACCCGGGGGAGAAAATGTGAAGCAGCGCGACGACTGGCATTTGACGGACGAGCTTGATTACGAACAGGGGCGTGGTGATCCTTTTGCGGCTGCTGTACGAGCCACCCGCATGCCTATGGTAATTACGGACCCGGGTCAGGCCGATAATCCGATTGTTTTCTGCAATGTCGCTTTCCAGGAACTGACGGGATATGACCGCGCCGAGATCATGGGCAGGAATTGTCGCTTTCTGCAGGGGCCTGATACTGATCCTGAGGCCGTCGCCCGGGTTCGGGCGGCCATCGAGGAAGGGCATGATATCGATGTGGACCTGTTGAATTATCGGAAGGATGGATCAACCTTCTGGAATGCGCTCTATCTCTCTCCCGTACGTGACGCAAAAGGTGATATCCGCTTTTTCTTCGCTTCCCAACTCGATGTGACAGAGCGCGTGCAAGCGCAGCACATCATCAACCAGCAGAAAATACTGGTCGAGCGTGAAGTTGAGCGCCGAACGGCGGATTTGCGAGATGCCCTTGAGGCGAAGACCATCCTCCTTCACGAAGTCGACCATCGTGTGAAGAACAACCTGACCATGATCGGGTCGCTTCTGCGCCTGCAAGCGCGCACGATTGATGATCCGGCGATCGTTGCCAAACTCGACAGCATGCTCGAACGTGTCGATGCGCTTGCTGTGGTCCATCGTCAGCTTTATCAGTCAGAGGATATCGCCGCGTTCGACATTGGCGGTTTTGTTGAAAACCTTGCACGCGACGTCGTCGGGTCGAGTGGCCGCGCAGATATACGTCTACTGTTGAAGGTGCGGCCGCTGATGGTCGATTCAGCCCATGCCTCCGCCCTTGGTCTCATCCTCAACGAGATCCTGACAAATGCCATCAAGCACGGTTTTGCGGATGGTCGGGCAGGCGTGCTCAGTCTGTTCGCCGGGGAGGAAAACAGGCTCGGCACAATCCGTATCTGTGATGACGGTCCGGGCATGCCCTCAGTCAAGCGAACCAAGAGCATAGGTGCGGCCCTGATCACCCGTCTTTCACGTCAGGCCCAAGCTCAGGCCACATGGAGTGACAACGGTCCTGGGACTTGCGTCACGATCACCTTCCCAAAAAGCGATACATTCTGATGGCAACTCCCATGGACGTTCTCATTGTTGAGGACGAGATGATCATTGCTATGGATATGGAAGCGCTGATTCGTGACAGTGGTCACGAGGTGGTGGGAGCTGTTGCGTCGCTGCAGGAGGTCGAAGCGCTGCCGGATCACGTTAGTCCGCAGCTCGCACTGGTTGACCTTCATCTCGCTGGGGGATCGAACGGGTTCGAGGTCTGTGCGCATATCCGCGGGAGATGGCCGGAAGCCCTGATCGTTTTCCTGACCGCAAACGTCTCAAAAATCCCCGAGGATTTTTCGGGGGCCCATGGTGTGATCGCCAAGCCATTTTCTCATGCAGGCGTAGTGAACGCATTGCGTTACCTGTCCGAAGGGGTGTTCGATCCACCACCCTCAGTGCCGCGCCCATCAAGCCTCGCAACCTCTGAGCATCTTCGCGAACGCTGGGCAAGCTGCGCCTGAGGCGTGAACCGCGCCAGATCAGGGGCAGTAGCGCCTGGCGCCGTGCACCCTGACCGAGCGGCTGGGCGTTAGAGGATACCGCCCGAGATCGGCATGGTGACGCCTGTGATGTAACTTGCATCCTCACTCAGCAGGAAAGCCACGGTGCCAGGGATTTCCTCGATATCGCCAAGACGACGCATGGGAACACCAGCAACCATCTCCTTCTTGACTGTCTCCGGATCGGTCGAAAAATACTGCGTATTCGTGGCCGCTTGCAGCTCAGTCTGGCGGTCCCACATGAAGCCCGGCCCCATCAGCGCTGGGGCAATGCCATTGACCCGGATGTTATGAGGCGCGAGATCCTTTGAGGCGACCTGGGTCAGGCCAACTACGCCGAATTTCGATGAGCCATAGGCGCCCATGTTTGGAGGGCCCTGCAGGCCTGCCATGCTGGCTGTGTTCACAATGCTGCCCGAACGGCGAGCAACCATGCGGCGCGATACGGCACGCAGCACGTGAAACGCCCCAACCAGATCGATATCGACGACGCGTTGGAAGTCTTCAACGGGGTACTCATGAATCGGAGCGAAGGCGCCCTGATACCCGGCATTATTGAACAGCAGGTCGATCGGACCGACGTTCTTCTCAGCGTAGTCGATGGCTTCCTCGACGCTGGCGTAGTTCGTGACGTCACAAACCACCGTCTTGACCTTCACGCCATGCTCGGCGAACTGCTTCGCCGCTTCGTCGAGTTTGCCCTGATCGAGATCGAGCAGCACGACGTGGCTGCCTTCTTTCGCCAGTCGGCGCGCCACGGCAAGCCCGATATTGCCAGCGGCACCGGTCACGAGAGCTGTCTTGCCAGCGAAACGTTTCGTCTCACTCATTGGTTGTCATCCTTCATGGTCGTATCCCGGCCTTTCGATCGGGATGCGCCGATAGACCCTGCCTTGCCCTTAGCGGCATAGGCGCGGGTCGGTTCCTCATAACTAGCAGTATAGCAGCGCTTTCGCATTGCTATGCATCAAAGGGTTTTAAGCATCCCGCCATCAACGAAATAGGATGACCCCACGCTGTAGGAAGCCTTGTCGGAGCACAGGAACACAAAGAAGTTGGCCAGTTCCTCGGGTGATCCAAAGCGCTTGATAGGGGCATGTTCGTCGGCAACCCCCTGCAGATAGGCTTCCCAGTCGCCACCGCTCTCGCTGGTTAGTTGCTTGGCGGTCTTGATCCAGTCAGGCGTCAGGATCAGGCCTGGATTGACGCAGTTCACGCGGATGTTGTCCTTGATCACCTCTGTCGAGAGGGTTTTCGAGAACATCATCAAGGCTGCTTTGGTGACGTTGTAGATCGGCTCGTACCACAGCGGCTGAGCTGCACAGATGGAGGCATTGTGAATGATGGCGCCACCGCCACGCTTCTTCATGCCAGGCACAAGGCCGCGTGCCAGGCGAATGGCCGCCATGACGTGCAGATCCCAGTAGAACTGCCACTTCTCGTCAGAGGCTTCCATAATGGTCTCGTTCGAGCCCGTCCCGGCATTGTTGATGAGGATATCCGCACCACCAAAAGCGGCTTCAGTCTCACGAACGACGCTTTCGATACCCTCGCTCGTGGCTACATCGGCAGCAACAGGTAGGCAGCGCACACCAAAGCTCGCCGCAAGCTTCGATGCTGCTTCTGTCAGTCGCTCCTTGTCGCGTGCCACCATGACGATGTGAGCACCCTCACGGGCCAGACCTTCCGCCACAGCAAGGCCTATACCGACACTACCGCCTGTGATGACGGCAACTTTATCCTTGAGACCCAGATCCATTCCGATTGTCCTTGTGAGATCCTGCGTCGCCTCCCTGTGAGGCGACCCGTAGGCGGCATACTGAACGAGGGATCAGAAACGGGAGGAAGAGGGAGCGGCGCACAAGTTTGAGTGACATCGAACACGCTACGGTGAGGCTGAGCCGCCGGGTGGTGCGATCGCCGGTCGGCGTCCCGATTGGAGGTGCTTACGGTGATGGTCGGGTGACCATAAGGGATATGAGACTGAGCGTGCTACGATCCGAGCGGGCGACATGCATTCATGCTCCCTCTTCCGCCGGGCCTGTCGATAAAGTTTCCTCCACGGTATCCTGCGCCCCACGCATTCCAGGTGATCGCAAATCTGCCAGAGTTTTCGTCTGTACCCGGCAGCTTCATCAGAGCAATTACGCCTTTCGACTACAAAAAATATACTCCGGGATCGACCTTATACTATTGATCCTCGGTATGACACTCGTAGTGCTGACGATGCAAAAAAGACGAAAATTTGGTATGGGAAGCAGTCCGGCAGGATTGCGCTGAGAGCCAAAGCCAAACCTGAGACTGCAATTTTCTTGAGGCGTTCGCTCTCGCTCGTGTGCTGGAGGAAGGGGGGGCAGGGCAATGGATTGCACCCCGATCTTCCGCCGCTCCGGCATTTTCTCTTGCTCGTCATGACAGATGTAGGAGGCGGATATTGCTGCCGAGCACGTGCTTTGCGTATCACTGGCTTCGACCTGCGAGACCATGCATCAGTATGTGGCACAACATGGTGCGACACCTCCGAGCGGGTTTGTTCAGCTGATCAGTGGGTAAGGTCAGGCGCACTCGGTGGCAACGGTGCGGGTGACGGCGCTCGGCCGTGAACGCTGCGACCGGAATCCCGCTCGTTATCCTCTTGGCGCACCAAATCGCGTCGAGCGTTTTGCGGTACTCTGTATCGATCCTGGGTCGATGTGGGACTCCGGTCTCACGAGGAGGCATCGGTGCATAACATGTGCCGCACTCGACCTCTCTCCTGACATGGTTCATCACTAGAGGCTGCATATAGATAGTTGTGTGAAAGGACGCATTTCATGATCAGATTGCATCAACTAAAGAGCCGGTGCTTTTTCTGCGTCATCGCATTGTCCTCAGTGTGCCTGACACCATTGCTTGCAGGATGTTCGCAGGACCAGAGACCGGCGAAGGGTGCCTACATGGCCAACCCCGCCTCGGTCTATTGCAAGGAGCAGGGCGGTAAGCTTGAGATCCGGCACGAGCAAGACGGCGAGGTGGGTTATTGCCATCTGGCTTATGGACGCGTGGTCGAGGAGTGGGTGCTCTACCGCGCGGCGCATCATTGAGCGCTTAGTTCGCGCAGCCGATGACGGGGAGCGGCGGTTTCACTGGGGCTGGCGAGACGTCGAATCCTCGAGATTCTGAAACACGTCAGCGTGGTAGCGCTGTTGTGAACGAGGGGTTAGGCGCATCATGCAAACAGCGAGTGTGCGACACCGTTAAGACTCAACCGGGTTGTATCGACAGGTTCATACAATCTGCTCAACCGTCTGCCTCAGAGCAGAGGGATGCCGTTGCTTCTGGCCAGTCTCTTGTCGAAGAGAAAATTCTCTGGGGGTCGCGGCACTGGATTTGCTGCGAAAGAGACGTGAGATGGTCATTAAAGTCCTGCCTGAAACCCTGATCGCCAGCCCGCAGATGTCGGTACGCGGGGTGATTTTCGACATGGACGGTCTTTTGTTCGACAGTGAGTCCCTCGGCATAGAGGCTTCCATGAGGGCGGCGCGACAATGCGGATTATCTCTGCCAATATCTCTCGCACGAGCCATGATCGGTCTTTCAGAAGACAAGTGTTTTGAGCTTGTTACGGAGCAATGTGGCGTGGCAGGGCAAGCGGCGAAGTTCTTCGCTCTGCAGGAGACGTGCCTTTCGGAAATGGTCGGTGAGGGGCGCTTGCAGTTAAAGCCGGGCGCCCTCAGTCTTCTCGATCTGCTTGACGCCAGAAATATCCCGCGAGCGATTGCCACGTCCTCAAGTCATGCGCGCGCCACAGCGCATCTCGCTGCTCTTGCCATGTCAGAGCGTTTCGACGCCATTGTGACGCGTGACGATGTAACCCACGCCAAGCCGGACTCCGAACCCTATACGCTTGCCGCTGCCCGTATTGGCGTGACTGCCGAGCTTTGTCTCGCGCTCGATGATTCAACAGTCGGCGTCAGGGCTGCCGTTGCAGCGGGTATGCGCGTTATCATGGTGCCGGATCTGGCCGAACCGGACGATTTCGCACGGGCCAACGCTCTCGCCATTGTAGAGAGCCTCGATGTCGCCCGGGATTATCTCATGCGCTACGCCCGATAGGGTTCGGACCTGCGTGTCAGGCGGAGCAATAATTGCGTAGCCTCCAAGATAACGCTCAGGCTACAAAAACTTCATGCTGTAATCAGAAAACTGGTGAGCCCGTTCAGCGCTGTTCATCACATGCCCGCGATTACCGGAGGCGGGTGAACACCCGCAGGGTTTTACAATATCACCCGCCATCTCCTCAAATGGAAATCAGGCTTACATAGTATTGAGTAAGCAGAAACTCATAATATGTTTCGTGCGCGTGGTGCCTGTCATGTTTCTGTCATGTCTTCAGTAGGATAGCCGGAAATAGCACGTGTAACGTTAAATATGTGAAGAATGACTTTGCTCCGGTTATGTGCGCTGCATTGGCGGAATCCAGAATTTCCCTGCTCATCAAGACATATTTTGACGTTTTTCCTTGCATTTCTCGTTTCCATGCCTATTTTAGGGTCATACACACGATTTCGTGATTGCCCAAACCCTGTGTGCAGAGAGCGCCGGTCGGTGCCCGCACAAACCGAGAGAGGACAATATCATGACCGTAGCTTCCGCTAATGCTACCGATATCCCCGCAGCCCTTCGCGAAGATGGCTCACTGAAACTCGTCATTTTCGATTGTGATGGCGTACTGGTTGACGGCGAACATCTGTCGACCGCCAAGATGGCTGAAGAAGCCCGCCATTATGGCTGGAACATTTCCAATGACGAGGCCCACAAGATTTTCACGGGTGGTGAACTTGTGAAGATCGGTGAGCGCATCGGCCGTGAGACCGGCACTGTAATGCCCGAGAACTGGGATATGATGATGCAGGACCGCATCGTCAAAATGATGGAAACCGAAGCAGAAACCATCGATGGCGCCCATGACATGCTGCAGAGCGTGCATGATCTGGGCCTCCCCATCCGTATTGGCTCGAACTCTTCAGGTGCTGAAATGGAAGCAAAGTTCTCAAGCACAGGGCTTGATGAACTGCTTGAAGATGAGCGGATCCATTCGGGTCGTGATCTCGACATGCCAAAGCCGCGCCCCGATCTCTATTTGCACGCAGCTGAAATGGAAGGCGTGCATCCTGAGAATTGCATCGTACTCGAGGATTCGGACACGGGTGCTGAAGCCGCTCGTCGCGCCGGTATGGCTTGTGTGCTGCTGCGCGACCTCAGCAAGCCTGCTCCCAGCTGGCCTGGACTGCTCCGCATCGGGCATCTTTCTGAATTCCCGCTGATCCTCAAGCAGATCCTGGATGTGCAATCCGGTGCCAAGGCAATTGCTGCTTGAAGCCTGATACTAGTCCATTCGTGCAAAAGCCGTCCCTCGGGGCGGCTTTTTTTGTGTCTGTTCGGTTGGCAAGGCAGGCAACATTCGTGCCTAGCCCTGCGTTCGGCTTGCACAGGATTTTCTTTTCCAACCGCCCGCCGGGCCAAGCAAGGACAGGCATCATGTCAGCGAAGGACTTCAAGAAGGGTGATGACGTCACCTGGAAGACGAGCAACGGCGAGACCGAGGGCCATGTGGTCAAGACGGTTACAAAGCCGATGAAGATCAAAAGCAACGAGGTGAAAGCGTCCAAGGACAATCCCAAAATTGTGGTGGAGAGTGACAAGACTGGCGCGAAGGCCGCGCACAAGCCAGACACACTGCACAAAAAGTGACGCAGATGCAGGTTCAATCGTTTCGGCGCTGGAGAGGTGCTGCGCTTGCCGCTCTGGCTTTCGCTGTGGCTCCCGCCATTGCGCAGGCAGCAGACGGCCAGTGTGATAACGCGAAATTCCAAACAGATCAGTCTGGTTTTCTGCAAACAGGTCCGACGCGTGTCGACCTGCCTGAACACGTCTGCGGAAAGGTCATGTCGGTCACCACGCGGTCGCGTCATACGCGCAGCGGTGTCCATGGCTACTTCATCATGCAACTGGCGCCTGGGCAGGCCATTCGCATCGTGTCTGATCTTGACCGCATGAACGCACCCGCATGGCCATGGGTCAAGCCGGGCGATCAGGTCGAGGTCGTGGGCCGTTACTATTTCGACTCTGCGCGCAGTCAGGGCATTGACTGGACGCATCACGGCACAGGCCGACACTGGGCAACGCCCGGCTATGTCGTCGTGAACGGTACACGCTACGAATAAAAAAGCGGTGGGGTTTTCCCACCGCTTTTTCTTTTGGGCTCATGTGAGCTTGTTGTTTCTTTGCCACTTGTTCGGCGGGATACCGAGGTAAGGGGGCTGCGGTCAGTTATCGCTGGTCGCTTCCGACTTCTCGTCGGAATCTTCTTCGCCATTCTTCGGTGTGGCTGGAGTAGCCTCAAGGAAGTCGAAGTGCAGCGCGTTGTCCTTGAGACCGATGCGCACCGCACCGCCATTCGCCAAGGCACCGAACAATAGCTCCTCCGCGAGGGGCTTCTTGATCGTGTCCTGAATGACGCGCCCCAACGGACGTGCGCCGTAATGGCGGTCATAGCCGCGTTCAGCCAGCCATTCCTTGGCCGCGGAACTGATCTCGATCGTCACATGGCGATCCGCCAGTTGGGCTTCAAGCTGCAGCACGAACTTCTCAACCACTCGGCCGACAGTCTCGGGTGTGAGATTGGCGAACGGAATGATCGCATCCAGGCGGTTGCGGAATTCCGGGGTGAACAGGCGCTTGATGGCGTCTTCATCCTCACCCACACGATCCGTTCGGCCAAACCCGACAGCTTCCTTGCTCAGATCGGCCGCGCCCGCATTGGTCGTCATGATCAGGATGACATTACGGAAGTCGATGGTCTTGCCGTTATGGTCGGTCAGACGGCCATGATCCATGACCTGAAGAAGGATATTATAGAGTTCGGGATGCGCCTTCTCGATTTCATCGAGCAGAAGCACCGCATGCGGATGCTGGTCGATCGCATCGGTCAGCAAACCGCCCTGATCGAAACCCACATAACCCGGCGGCGCACCGATCAGGCGTGAAATGGAGTGACGCTCCATATATTCCGACATGTCGAAGCGGATCAGTTCGACACCCAGCGAGGCGGCAAGCTGCTTCGCTACTTCGGTCTTGCCCACGCCAGTCGGTCCGGAAAACAGGTAGTTTCCGATAGGCTTCTCAGGATCACGCAGACCGGCACGGGCCAGCTTGATGGCGGAGCTGAGGGCTTCGATCGCCGTATCCTGACCGAACACCATGTTCTTTAGATCACGGGACAGGAGGCGAAGTGTTTCGCGGTCATCGGTTGAGACCGATTTGGGCGGGATACGTGCGATCTTGGCCACGATCTCTTCGATATCCTTGAGCGTGACTGTCTTGCGGCGCTTGCTTTCGGGCAGGAGCATACGCGACGCACCGGCTTCATCGATGATGTCGATTGCCTTATCCGGCAGCTTGCGGTCATGCATGTATTTGGCCGAGAGCTCGACGGCTGCCTTCAGGGCGTCATCGGTGTAACGGACCTTGTGATGGCGCTCGTAATTGCCTTTGAGTCCGCGCAGGATCTTGATCGTATCGCTGATCGAGGGCTCGGGCACGTCGATTTTCTGGAACCGGCGCACCAGCGCACGGTCTTTTTCGAAGTGCTGACGGTATTCCTTGTAGGTGGTCGAGCCGATGCAACGCAGCGTACCGGCTGCCAGTGCGGGCTTGAGCAGGTTGGACGCATCCATTGCCCCACCCGACGTCGCACCAGCACCAATCACAGTGTGGATTTCATCGATGAAGAGGATGGCGCCCGGCGTCTGGTCCAGCTCTGTCACTACCGCCTTGAGACGCTCCTCGAAATCACCGCGATAGCGGGTGCCAGCAAGCAGCGCGCCCATATCGAGCGAGAAGATCGTTGCATCGAGCAACACCTCTGGCACATCGCCCTCGACGATGCGCTTGGCAAGCCCTTCGGCAATAGCGGTCTTGCCCACGCCCGGATCACCCACATAGAGAGGATTGTTCTTGGTCCGGCGGCACAGGATCTGGATCGTCCGCTCAACCTCACCGTCACGCCCAATCAGCGGGTCAATCTTGCCTTCCTCGGCACGCTTGTTGAGATCGACGCAATAGGCGGCAAGCGCTTCCTGCGGCTTGGTGGCCTTGCCCTGCTTCTCCTCACGTTCCCCTTCCTCCTTGTCGCGCGAACCGGTCGGGGTGCGGCGGCTGGACTTGTCGGGTGCCTTGGCAATGCCGTGAGAGATGAAATTGACAGCATCGAGCCGGGTCATGTCCTGCAACTGCAGGAAATAGACGGCATGGCTTTCGCGTTCGGCAAAGAGCGCAACCAGCACATTGGCGCCCGTCACCTCATCGCGGCCCGTCGACTGCACATGGATGGCCGCCCGCTGAATGACACGCTGGAAAGCCGCTGTCGGCTTGGGCTCGGTGGGGCGGTCGGAAGCAAGGCCCGCCAGATCCTTGTCGAGAAACTCGGTCAGATCGGCACGGAGCTTCTCAAGGTCGATTCCGCAGGCCTTGAAGACCGTCACCGAGTCCGTGTCTTCGGTCAGAGCCAGCAGCAGATGTTCGAGGGTTGCGTATTCGTGGCGTCGCTCACCGGCGAGGGTGAGAGCGCGATGGAGCGTCTGTTCGAGCATACGAGACAACATGGGGGCGCTCCTTGAGGTCAGGCGTGACGGGTCAGCATGACAGGATGTAGGCAAATAATGGGTTTGTAAAAGGGTCTCTCCTGCCGTTTCCCCGGCAAGGCCGAATAATTTCGATTCAGGCTTTCTCGATCATGCATTGCAGCGGGTGCTGGTTCTGTCGTGCCAGATCCATCACCTGGGTTACCTTGCTCTCTGCCACCTCAAAGGTGAAGACCCCGCAGACGCCCACGCCTTTTTTATGGACGTTGAGCATGATGTTGGTCGCCTCCTCGCGCGATTTGGAGAAAAAGCGTTCCAGAACGTGCACGACGAATTCCATTGGCGTGTAGTCGTCATTCAGCATGAGGACCTTGTACATCGCCGGACGCCGCGTTTCGGGGCGTGCCTGGATGACGACGCTGATATGCGACTCGTCGTTATTGCCATCCTTGCGCGGTGGATCGTCCTCGCCCGCCAAATGAGGCAGGGTAGGGGCGGGGGTCACCGAGGCGTCGGCTAACCGGGTTCCTGAAACTTCTGTGCGGTACGGCATGATCCAGACCATATGGGATCGACAGGGCGTTCGCAAAGATCAATCGTGTGTTTTGCTGGCTCTCTGCGGGCGTATCGATGCGATGAAAAACGGGTTTCTGATGCCCGAATGAGGGTTGAAATACGTTCTTGGGCGTCAATTGCGGTTATTAAGCGCCCTTTACCTTATTTTTCCCTCAATTGTGGCAGATCATCGTGGACGGTTTGAAATGTGTCAGTCTATGATACGAATTAACGCCAGATTCCCGGGGGCACGAGTGACCTACTGCATGCAGTCCGCTACCAAGACGAACCTGATCAAGGTCACCCGGGCGGGCAAGGCGCGCAAATGGTCGGTGTTCACCCGCGCGCTGCTCGGCGCAGGACTGGGGCTGGGCACTGTCGCGGTCTCGGCGCCGGCACATGCTCAGTATGCGGGCCATGTCAGTTCCTATGTTGTGGACGTGAATAGCGGCGCTGTGCTCTCGCAGGTCGATCCCGACCTTCAGCGTTATCCGGCCTCTCTGACCAAGCTCATGACCCTGTATATGGCGTTTCGCGCCATGCGTGCGGGCGAAATCGCGGCTGATACCCCGGTTCCGGTCTCTATCCACGCTTCCATTCAGGCGCCTTCGAAGCTCGGCCTGGTTCCCGGCACGCATTTCGTCGTGCAGCAGGCGATTCTCGGCCTCGTCACCAAATCAGCCAACGACGCTGCCTGCGCGCTCGGTGAATTGCTGGGCGGAGGCGACGAAGTCCGTTTTGCAAACATGATGACGCAGCAGGCGCGCGCACTGGGTATGTCGAATACGACGTTCCGCAATGCTTCGGGTCTGCCTGACCCCGATCAGGTGACGACGGCGCGCGACCTTTCCATGCTGGCACAGCATCTGGTTCAGGATTTTCCCGAATATTACCACTACTTCTCAACGCCCATGTTCGCTTTCCATGGGCGCATGATCCCGAACCATAACCCGATGCTCAAAACCTATGCGGGTGCGGACGGGATGAAGACCGGTTATACGGATCTGGCAGGGCATAATCTGATCACATCCGCCCAGCGCAGCAATGTACGTCTTGTGGGCGTGGTGCTGGGCGCGCGCTCCAATCCCCAGCGCAACGCGATGATGGCGAACATCCTCGATCAGGGTTTTGCGGCGGAAGGTGTGGCCCCCATGGCCCCGCTGCATCCCCCGGTTGTTCTGGCACGCAACACGCGCCGTCACGGGCATCTCTCTGCCGGGTCCGCTGCTGTTCTCGAAGTGGCCGAGGCGCCGACTGGCCCGCGCCGCTATCAGCCCCTTGCGCATGGTGCCAAGCACCACACAGTCGCGTCTGCAAAGCTGCGTATGGCTACGTCGCGTCATGTTGTCTCGACCCGGAAGACGAGCCGCCACCAGAAGGGTTGATCCAGTCAGGCGATAAAAAACGACGATCCGGCCTTGCTCCTCATGCCCCGGCAGCGCATTTTCTCTGCATCATCCGTGAAGTAGACAACATGAGCGGGAGCAACAGCAGGGTATGGACAGTATGGCGCACGACCACGGGATCACGATTTACACTGAGGACGATTTTGTTGGCCTGAGAAAAGCGGGTCAACTCGCTGCCGCCACACTCGACATGATCACACCCTATGTCGTGCCCGGCGCCAAGACCGATGATCTCAATCGTCTGATCCACGAATACACGCTCGATCATGGGGCGGTTCCTGCACCACTGAACTACCGTGGTTTCCCGAAATCCTGCTGCATCTCGATCAACCATGTCGTCTGTCATGGCATCCCTGGCGAGCGCTGCCTCAAGGATGGCGATATCGTCAATATTGATGTCACCTCCATCATCGATGGCTGGTATGGCGATACGTCGCGCATGTATCTGGTGGGGAACGTGCCCCGCAAAGCTGTCAATCTGGTTGATGCAACCTACAAGGCACTGATGCTTGGCATTGCGGAAGTTGCGCCGGGCAAGACGCTTGGTGATATCGGGCACGCCATCCAGAGCTTCGCCGAGGGGCAGCGACTTTCGGTCGTGCGCGATTTCTGCG
The DNA here is from genome assembly GCF_000505765.1 of Asaia sp. SF2.1. Lineage (NCBI taxonomy): Bacteria > Pseudomonadati > Pseudomonadota > Alphaproteobacteria > Acetobacterales > Acetobacteraceae > Asaia > Asaia sp. SF2.1. Next base: position 29,796 of record NZ_AYXS01000002.1, read on the forward strand.
GGCATGGCATCGGGCGTGAATTCCATGCCGAGCCGCAGGTTGTGCATTACGGCAAGCCTGGCAAGGGGCTGAAGCTGAGAGAAGGCATGGTGTTCACGATCGAACCCATGCTCAATCTGGGCAAGGAAGGCACCAAGACGCTCGAAGACGGCTGGACAGCCGTGACCCGTGATCGTTCCCTTTCCGCACAGTTCGAACATATGCTTGCCGTAACGAGTGAGGGATGCGAGATTTTCACGCTCTCGCCTGCCGGCTTTACCAAGCCGCCTTACGTCTGAAGCCAAAGGCTTCTGTCTGATCTGCAAGGAACGATTTACGTGAAGCGTGTCTGCACCCGGGTTGCGGCCCTGCCGCTCCTCCTCGCCAGCATTTCTGTCTCGAGTCTCGCCCAGGCTGCGCCAGCGGCCATGCCCTATGACCCGCTGGCCTTCGGCACGGTCAACCCGGCGCTAAAGCCCGCAAAGCCGGTTGTCGGAACGCGCGGCATGGTCGTATCGGCCCAGCATCTGGCGTCGGAGGCCGGGCGTCGTATTCTGGCGTCGGGTGGCAATGCGGCTGATGCTGCCGTTGCGGTGGGGTATGCGCTTGCGGTTGTCTATCCGGCCGCCGGCAATATCGGCGGCGGTGGCTTTATGACCCTGCGCCTGCCAGACGGCAAGACGACGTTCATCGACTTCCGTGAGCACGCGCCGCTCGCTGCCACGGCCACGATGTATCAGGACGCACAGGGCAAGGTTGACCCCAAGGCCTCCATCGAAGGATGGCGGGCAATCGGCGTGCCGGGCACAGTTGCCGGGCTGGACGAGATCCAGCGTCGCTGGGGCAAGCTCAGCCGTGCTCAGGTCATGGCGCCGGCCATCGAGCTGGCGGAGAAGGGCTTTGTGATCGGGCAGGGCGATGCCGATCTGCTGCACACCAGCACCGCGGCCTTCCAGAAGGATCCGCATGCATCGAAGATCTTTCTTCGGCCCGACGGTACACCGCTTCAGCCGGGCGATCGACTGGTGCAGACAGAGCTTGCCCGCACGTTGCGGAGCATCGCGAGCCAGGGGCCGGACGTGTTTTATAAGGGAGATATTGCCCAGCGCGTCGTAGCCGCCAGCAAGCAGAATGGGGGGATTCTGAGCCTCGCCGATTTTGCTGCCTATCACACGCGTGAGCTGGAACCGATTCATTGCAGCTATCGTGGCTATGATATCGATACAGCCCCGCCTCCCAGCGGTGGTGGCGTGGCCCTGTGCGAAATGCTCGACATTCTGTCTGGCTATGACATGAAGCAGCTTGGCCTGCGCACGGTGGCTGGCGTTCAGCGTCAGGTAGAGGCCATGCGCCATGCCTATTCCGACCGCCGCGATCTGGGCGATCCGGACTTCGTGAAGAACCCTGTCGCCCATCTGATCGACCCGGCCTATGCGGCCGCCATTCGTCAGGGAATTCCGCTCGATCACGCTCTGAATTCCGATGCGCTGGTCGCGGGCGCTCCCCTGCCGGGCGTCATGCAGGCCCAGCCTGCCGAAGATCACGAAAAGCATGAAACAACGCAGTTCTCTGTAGCTGACCGCTCAGGCTTTGCCATTTCCGCCACCTACACGCTCAATGGCTGGTTCGGCGCGGGTGTTATCGGTGGGGATACCGGCTTCTTCCTGAATGACGAGATGGATGATTTTGCCGCTAAGCCGGGCAGTGCCAACATGTTTGGCATTGTCGGGTCCGAGGCCAATGCCATCGCACCGGGCAAGACCCCTCTGTCATCCATGGCCCCCACGATCATCACGCATGAGGGCAAGCCTTTCATGGTGATCGGCAGCCCCGGCGGTTCACGCATCCCCACCATCATCCTGTCTGTCGTGCTCGGGGTGATCGATGGCGGGCTGGACATCCAGCAGGCCGTGGATCTGCCGCGCATTCATGAACAGTGGAAGCCCTCGGCAATCGAGCTCGAACCGCGAGCACTCAGCCCTGATGTGATGCAGCAGCTTCAGATCGAGGGATACGCGCTGTCGCCGCATCGCCCCTGGGGTGTCGCCGAGGGAATTCTGTTCGGGCGTCCATCGGTTGCGGCGCCTGCAAGCGGCAAGCTTTATGGGGGCTGGGATCGACGCCATGAAGGTGGCGGCGCAAGCGGATTGTAAAAAATCCTGATCCTACCTCTTGCGCATGAGAGGCAGAATGGTGTTAACCCTGCACCGGGAGGTCGGCCTTGGACGGACGGCTTGCGAACCCGGTCAGGTCCGGAAGGAAGCAGCCGCAGTGAGTTTTGTTCGGGTCATGTGTTCGGCCTCCCACCCTCTGAAGCAGCCGGTCTCGTCGCACGAGTCATGACGCCTTCAGATACCCCCTCCCACGATGACGATATTCCGCTGCCCCCGGTTGAGGCTGGCGGATTTTTCGATGCGCCGCAGGAAAGCCCCGTTGAAGCGGCTGCTCCTGCACCGGCAGCGTCCGCGGCACCCGCGCGGGATAAAAACGAGCGCAGCGGGCCCTATCGTGTTCTCGCCCGCAAATATCGCCCCCAGCATTTCGATGACCTGATCGGGCAGGATGCTACGGTGCGTATCCTGCGCCGTGCCTTCCAGCTGGGCCGCGTTGCTCATGCCTTCATGCTCACCGGCGTGCGCGGCGTGGGCAAGACCACAACGGCGCGTATCATCGCCCGTGCGCTCAACTGCATTGGCGTCGATGGGCAGGGTGGCCCGACCGCTGATCCTTGCGGTGTCTGCGCCAATTGCACGGCCATTCTCGCCGATCGTCATCCCGATGTGCTCGAGATGGACGCCGCATCACGGACGGGCGTGGACGATATACGCGAGATCATCGAGGCGACACGTTTCCGCCCGATGCAGGGGCGCATGAAGGTCTTCATCATCGATGAGGTCCATATGCTCTCACGCAACGCCTTCAATGCGTTGCTGAAAACCCTCGAGGAACCGCCCGAGCAGGTAACCTTCATTTTTGCGACGACCGAACTGCGCAAGGTGCCGGTGACCGTGCTGTCGCGCTGCCAGCGATTCGATCTGCGCCGCGTGCCGCAGGAGATGCTCATGCAGCATTTCGCGGGCATTGCGGAGAAGGAGTCGGTCGCGTTTTCGGAAGAGGCGCTCTCCCTGATCGCACGCGCTGCCGATGGCTCTGTGCGTGATGGGCTGTCTCTGCTCGATCAGGCGATTGCGCAAGGTGAGGGCGAGGGGGCCGAGCGCATTGAGGCCCCCATGGTCAGCGCCATGCTGGGGCTGGCCGATCGTCAGCTCGTGTTCGACCTGTTTGAGATCCTGATGCAGGGCAAGGCCGAAGAGGCCCTTGCCATAAGTGGTCAGGCCTATGCGCAGGGGGCTGACCTTGGCATCCTCCTCGCCGATCTGCTTGATCTGATCCATGTGATCTCGCGTCTCAAGGCCATCCCGTCGCTGCGTCACAGCCGCGAATTGCCGGAGGCCGAGCGTGATCGCGGGGCCTCTCTGGCCGATCGCCTGCCCAATGCTGAACTCGGTCGCGCCTGGCAGATCCTGCTCAAGGGTATTCAGGAGGTCGAGCAAGCCCCTGATCGACGTGCTGCGGCGGAGATGGTGCTCATACGTCTGTGCTATGCCAGCACCCTGCCGACGCCGGATCGCGTGGCACGCATGGTCATGCAGATGCAATCCGAGGACCGCCCCGCCGGTGATATGGACAGGGAAAGTCTGACAGGTTCCTCGGGAAGTATGACCAGTCATGGCGCCGGATTGGTTTCCGCACAGGCGAGCAGTTCGCAGGGAATTTCGGGCAATCAGGGTGGTGATGACCGCCCCAGGGCGGCCTTGCGTTTGGTGGCTAATGGGGGTGTGGCTTACGACCCTGTCTCCAGTGCCGTGGCTGTCCCCGCGCCTGTTCTGACCCCGGTACAGCCAGCGCCGCAGGGTGAGGAGGCAGATGCTCTCCTGCTGCCCCTGCGTTCATGGCGTGAGATGGTCGCTTTTGTCGCACGCCAGTCCGAAGCCATGTTGCATGGCATGCTGCGCCATTCGGCGCATCTCGTGCGCTTCGAGCCGCCGCGTGTGGCCATACGCATGGCCCGTGGAACGCCACCGCGTATTGAAACCCGTCTGCAATCCCTGCTTGAAAAAGCCTATCCGGGGCAGTGGCAAGTCGAAGCCTCGGATGAAGAAGGCGAGCCGACACTGGATGAGCAGGGTGCAGAGATCGTGGCCCTGCGCCGCGAGGAACTGCATGCGCACCCGCTGCTGCGTGCCATACTCGACGTGTTTCCCGATGCCCGTGTTGGCGAGCCAAAGGATCTCTCGCTCGACGAATACGGGCTTCCCCCCGAAGAGCTTGAAGAGCCGGAGAGCTGGACGGCAGAACCTGCCGTGCCCGATCTGGACTTTGCGCCCCTCGATGCCGATCTGATGGATGACGATGACTGGCACGATTTCGGTGGCAGCTCTTCTTTCTGACCTCAAGGACAAGACATCATGAAAAATCTCGCAGGACTGATGAAGCAGGCCTCACAGATGCAGTCGCGCATGGAAGAGGTGCAGAACACGCTCAATGCGCTCACGGTCGAGGGCTCCTCGGGCGCCGGGCTCGTAAGCGTAACCCTCAGCGGCAAGGGTGACATGCGTGGCCTGCGTATCGATCCGAAGCTGGCGGACCCGAATGAAGTCGAGATGCTTCAGGATCTGATCATCGCGGCTTTTGCCGATGCCCGCAGCAAGGTCGAGGCAGCCAATGCCGAGGAAATGCGCAAGGTCACTGGCGGGATCGATCTGCCGGCTGGCATGAAGTTTCCTTTCTGAACCTTAGAGACCTGAAACCGTCATACCGGTTGTACTGAGCAGGAGCGCACAGCCATGATGGGTGGTGGCGATGTCGAGAGGCTGATCCAGCTTCTATCCCGTCTGCCCGGATTGGGGCCGCGATCGGCGCGCAGGGCCGCCCTTGTGCTCCTGCGTTCCCCGCAGACCAGGCTTCTTCCACTGGCCCAGGCCATGGAGGCCGCAGCCCATTCCGTGCGCAGCTGTTCCATTTGCGGCTCGCTCGACAGCAGCGATCCTTGCAGCATCTGTGCCGATCCGGCGCGGGACAAGGGACTGATCTGTGTGGTCGAGACAGTGGGCGATCTCTGGGCGCTTGAGCGCTCGAGGCTGCATCCCGGCACCTATCAGGTGCTTGGCGGCGTGCTCTCGGCGTTATCCGGCACCGGTCCTGAGGATCTCAACACGGCGTCGCTGCTGGCGCGGGTGGAATCGGGTCAGGTGCGTGAGGTTATCCTTGCGCTGGGGGCTACAGTCGAGGGAGCGAGCACGGCGCACTGGTTGCAGGAGAAGCTCGCTGCCTTTGATGTGACCGTTACACGCGTCGGTCACGGCGTGCCGATCGGTGGTGCGCTCGATGTGCTGGATGACGGCACATTGGCTGCGGCGCTCTCCGCCCGGCGTCCCGCGCAATGAAAACGACCTCTGCGATATCTCTCCCATCGGGTATGCCCCGGGCGGCATTGATCACAGGTGGGGTGCGGCGCATTGGTCGGGCGCTGGTCGAGGCGCTGGCAATGGAGGGATTCTCGGTTGCCATTCACTGCCGCTCTCATGCGGATGAGGCGCGAGCCCTGCTGGCCACACTTGACGTAACGGGATGTGTTCTGGAGGCCGATCTCACGGATGAGGCGCAAACGGCCCGGTTGATCGGCGATGCCACGAAAGCGCTCGGGCCTCTGGGTGTCCTGATCAATAACGCCTCTGCTTTCGAGCGGGATGAGTGGTCCGACGTCACGCGCAGTTCGTGGGACCGGCATATGGAAACCAATCTGCGAGCGCCGTTCGTGCTGATGCAGGAATTCGCGCGTCTCTTGCCTGAGACGGCGCGAGGGATGGTGCTCAACCTGCTGGATCAGCGTGTCTGGAACCTGACGCCACATTTCATCAGTTACACCCTCTCCAAGGCAGGGCTCTGGACCCTCACCCAGACCATGGCGCTTGCTCTGGCGCCGCGCATACGGGTCAATGCCATTGGGCCGGGACCGGTCCTTCCGGCGGCAGGGCAGTCACAGGATCATTTCGACAGGATGTGTCAGAATGCGCCTCTCGGTATTGGCGCTGATCCGCAGGAAATTGTCACAGCCGCGATAGCTTTATTGCGAATGCCTTCAGTCACGGGCCAGATGATTGCGCTCGATGGTGGGCAGCATTTACAGTGGCGCCCATAACATCAGAATATAAGAGGCGCATAACTCCCCATGACTTCACCGACCTGCCGTATGGCTGATGGAGAGCGCTTCGGTTTCACAGTATCCCGGGTCCGGACACATCATCAAACCTATCTGGACCTGAATAGTCGTGATCACAGGCTGTCGCACAAGGCCCCGTCCGCCCTGACAGGCGAGACGCTGCTGATCACCTGGTCCTTCATGCCGGAATTCGCTCTACTGGTTGCGAGTGATGGGGCTTGGCCCGAGGCGCTTTCCAGTGGTGATACCAAAGCTTGGTGCCCTGCCTTTATGGCGCTGTCCGTGATCGACATGCAGGCAGGTCGTCATGCGCTCAAGAAATTCGGGAGACCCGAATTTCTCACGGCTGAAATCAATACGGGTCTGATCCACGACAACCGGCCGACCATATCGGATTGGGAGCTTTTCGAGTTCGAGTCCGTCAGAAAGCCGACGCCGGTATTATTGGGCGACTTCGCCGAGCAGTTCGGCATCATGCTTCATGCGCGTCACGATGCTGTGGCGGCTTTGCATGCGCTGCTTTCGGCTCCCGTGTGCTTCCTGCCTGCCCTTTTCGATATCCTGCTGACCATTTTGCGGCCGGATGTCCTGAAGGCTTTTGTGGCGTTATTCACCACCGATCTTGCCCGGGCCGTTGACCCTGCTACACGTGATGCCTTGCGCCTTCTGGCTGCCTTGCCAGGCGGAAAATGGATCGCCAGCGCCCTGCAGGATCTGCACGAATGGAAAAACGGTCGCATCCGCGCCTGCCTGAAGGCCGATGAGAGCTATGATTTTCTGGGCCTGCATGACCAGCGTGGTCCGGGCAGTGCCTATCACCTCGGCTCTAGGCTGCTGGGTGAAGCACGTCGTGCGGTCGTCCCGAACCACAAGCTGGCTGTTCTGGCGACGGCGCGTGATGAAGGGCTTTATCTGCTGGAATGGATTGCCCATCATCGTCGCATCGGTGTCGAGCAATTCTTTATCTACACGAATGATCTGACCGACGGTTCAGAGGTGATGTTGCAGCGCCTGGCCGATGCGGGTGAGATCGTCTGGATTGACAATACCGGGGCCGCTCCTGCGCGGATCAACATGCAGGATAAAGCCTATTATCACGCCCTGACCATCGTGCCGGAATTGCTCGATTATCGGTGGTGCCTTGTGCTTGATCTCGATGAAATGGTGCTGCCCGGTGCCCATGTGGATTACAGCCTGCCGCCGCTTCTCGAGGCCCGTGAGCATGAGGGCGCCGAGGCGGTTGCCATCTCATGGCGCGTGTTCAATTCGAATGGTCACCTGACCTGGGCACCTGGCCTCTCTTCTGAACGTTTTGTTGAGACCGAGCGCCATCCGCTTATCAAATCGGTATTCCGCACCGGTCTTTTCTGTGGCGCCTCGGCCCACCACCCGGATGGAAAGAACAGGCGCGTCATCCCGTTCCTGACCATTGACGGGGAGCGTCATCGTGATGGTGATTTGGGCGAACACGATATCAATTTTGCCGTTCGCCCCACCGTCAATGCGATGATCTGCCACTATCATGTTCGCTCGCTCGAGGAATATGTGTGGAAATTCGCCCGCGGTGAGAACGACGGTAATGGTGTGCTCAAGATCAAGCACTTCCGCTACAATAATCCTGGTATCTTCAACCTCTTCACCACACGTTTCGACGCTGGCGGCCCCAAGCCGGCTCTGCCTCTCGCCGAGGATGTGCGCAGGGGTATCCGGCGTCTCTCCCGTCTGCCTGGCGTCGCCAAAGCCCACGAGGAGATTGAGAGACGCTTTGCAGAGCAATCACGGGATTATGTGGAGCAAAGTGCGGCCATCATGAAGGAAGATGATCGTATCGATGTCGAAACACGGGAGCGATGGTGCGCTCTGGTTGCCCAGTGGCGCGATATGCGCGGCGTTTCGTAAGGGAAGCGACGGGCCAGACCGCGACCGGGCACGGCTCAGGGGTGGGACTGGCGAGCAGGCGACACAAGCCCTGCAAAACCCGAGGCTAGATAGTTCTCCACCACCAGTGAAAAGGGGAGGCCGTCAGCCCCCCGTGTGAGCATGGCGGTGTTGCGCAGCAGGATATCCGGCGGAAGGTTGTCGCGTTCGCTCCGCAACGCCTCCCGTTTGAAATGCAACGCTGCCACCACATGGCCAAAAGGCAGGGTGGTGGTGTCGAGCAGCGTGTTCATTGCGGGTTCAAGACGCTCAGGCACATACCAGTTCCAGGCATCCGAGAGCACATGGGTCCCGCAGCGCAGGCTGACATGGCGCAGCCGAATATGCTCATGCGCACTCAGCGAAAAATGGGTCCTGAAGGGCGCGGGCGGCGGCAGATTGTCAGTAGGTAGCGGAATGGCCGTGATTGCCACGCCAGGCGCGAGACGCCTGCAATAGTCTTGCAGCACTTTTGTGGCGCTGGGCTCGGCACGAAGGGCGCGGCCCAGTTGATCGGCCGCCTCGGCGTAGGAGAAGGAAGGGGCCATGCACAAAAGAAAAAAGCCGGTCAGACCGGCTTTTCCCAGGGAGATCAATTTTCGTTATCGTCGTTGTCGGTGGTGACTTCGATCTCGGAACCGAGATCATCATCGTCATCATCGAGATCCGATGCGTCTTCCATCACATCGTCATCGCCATCTTCATCGGCGTCGAGATCGACATCAATGTCATCCTCGTCGCTCTTGGGATCATTCTTGGTCTGATCCGCGGGGATGTCGCCACCGCGCTTGGGCTGGGGCAGATCGCTGGGCTGTTCTGCGCCGCATTTGGGGCAAATCGCGGGAGCGCGATTCAGGTCGTAGAAACGTGTGCCGCAGGAGACGCAGACGCGTTTCAGACCGAGTTCTGGTTTTGCCATGATGACTACCTGTCGATCCTGAACCGGTTGAAAAGGGAAACGGCTTGTGCCGCGAAGCACGGGGCCATGCCAGCTTGTGCCCGCAATGTCAAATGCCATCGGGGATTTTGATGTCAAAACCTGACGTGAAACCGGTCTCAGCAATTGACAGGAAGGGGGCTCGCATCGGAATGAACGCTATCATGGAACATCATCCCTCCGCCCCCGTCATTCCTCTTTCCGTAGCGCGCAATCCTGGCCCGCTTCGGGGTTCGATTCGTGTGCCCGGCGACAAGTCGATCAGCCATCGCGCCCTGATGCTGGCGTCTCTTGCCAGTGGGCGTACTATCGTAACCGGCCTGCTGGAAGGTGAGGATGTGCTGCGCACGGCCGATGCCATGCGCGCCCTCGGTGCCACAATCACCCGAGAGACGGATCGCTGGGTCATCGAGGGCAAGGGGGTCGGTGCGCTGAATGAGCCGGACGACGTGCTTGATATGGGCAATTCCGGCACGGCCGCCCGCCTCTTGTCAGGTATCCTGTCCAGCCACGCCATCACCAGCTTCATGACGGGCGATGCCAGCCTGCGCAGTCGTCCCATGCGCCGCGTTACGCAGCCGCTCTCGGCCAACGGGGCCTGTTTTGCCACCAGACATGGCGAAAAGCTTCCGATGGCCATCATCGGCACGGGTGAGGCTGCATCGATTGCCTATCGCCTGCCGGTTGCCTCAGCGCAGGTGAAATCCGCTATTCTGCTGGCCGGGCTCAATGCAACGGGCAGGACCAAGGTGGAGGAGCCCGTGGCGACGCGCGATCACACCGAGAACATGCTGCGCCATTTCGGCGTCGAGGTTGAGGTAGGGCTGACCCCGACAGGTGGTCGTATCATCACCCTGCAGGGACCTGCACGTCTTGCTGCCCGCGATGTTGTCGTGCCGGCTGATCCGTCATCTGCGGCGTTCCCCATCGTGGCGGCCTGCCTCGTTCCCGGCTCGGAAGTCCGACTGCCCGGTATCGGGCTGAACCCCTTGCGCACCGGTCTGTTCACCACATTGCGTGAGATGGGCGCATCGCTCGAGATCGAGAATGAGCGCATCGAGGGTGGCGAGCCCGTCGGTGATCTCGTGGTGCGTGCCTCTGCCCTGCAAGGTATCGACGTGCCGGCCAATCGCGCGCCCTCCATGATCGATGAATATCCCGTGCTGGCTGTGGCCTGTGCGTTTGCCACCGGCACATCGCGCCTGCGCGGTCTTGAAGAACTGCGCGTGAAGGAGAGCGACCGCCTTTCTGCCACTGTGGCGCTGCTCAAGGCCAATGGCGCAACGGTACGTGTCGAGGGTGATGACATGATCATCGAGGGACGCGGTGGCGCTGAAGGGCTGGGGGGCGGTCTGGTGGAGACACGTATGGACCATCGTCTGGCCATGAGTGCCATCGTGTTCGGCCTTGCTGCGGAGAAGCCCGTGATGGTGGATGACACCGGCTTCATCAATACGAGTTTCCCCGGCTTCGTGTCGCTTATGACGGCTCTGGGGGCTGCGCTCTGATGCGCCTTATCATTGCTGTTGATGGCCCGGCTGCGGCGGGCAAGGGGACGTTGGCCAAAGCGCTTGCTGCGGCACTGAGGCTGCCTCATCTGGATACAGGGCTGCTTTATCGCGCTGTCGCCCGTCAGATGATCCTCAAGGGACTGGACCCGGCTGCCGATAGCGGCGAGCAGACGGCGCAGGCGCTCCAGCCCGAAGATCTGCTGCGTGATGACCTGCGTGTGCCGGAAATCGATCGCGGCGCAAGTTCGGTAGCCACACAGCCCCCTGTACGCTCCGCCCTGCTTCGGCGTCAGCGCGAGTTTGCGACAGCCAGCGGTGCGGTGATTGATGGGCGCGATATTGGCACGGTGGTTTTCCCCGATGCCGACCTCAAGTTTTTTGTCACTGCCAGCGCCGGGGTCCGTGCCCTGCGTCGCTACCAGCAGCTTCATGGGACAGGCGCCCGTGATGAAAGCGCGCTTTCTGCCCTGACGGCAGAAATCAGCGCACGCGACCAGAAGGATGCGGAGCGCCCGGTTTCTCCGCTCCGTCAGGCTGATGATGCCGTTCTGATTGAAACAGATGACATGGATGCCGGGGCTGTTCTGGCCCACGCCCTGTCGATCGTCAGGTCTCGTTTTCCGGCCTGCGCCGGAAGCCTGCAATCTGGCCGGGGCGGGTAGGGGGCTTTGTCCTTCGACCCTGTTCCCGGCAGATAGATGACGGGTAGGGACGCATCGGACGCCTTCTGTGCACGGATCGCTTTCTTGCACCGTCATCGCACTCATACCATCGCCGGGGCGTCCTGCAGCGCGAAAGCACCCCTGTGCCTACAGGTGTTCGACTTCATACGCGGCGCATGACTGAACGGCATGATCGGCGGCACTTGCGATCTGAGACGGAGTCGAGAGCTCGCACCCGATTTCGGCCCGGAAATACAGGTTTTTGTTGACAAGCACCCCGCTGCGGGTGTCTGACCACGGGCAGCGTAACGCCACCTGCGCTATCCGTTCTCCCGCGCCTTGCGGGCGATCTTTCCCTGAAGGCTCATGGGTGGCCCAGGATCATCGAGCAAGCCGTCCGGCCAAGATGTCGGGCGCAGACATTGGCCCGGTCTTCACGATCGGCCCAGGATTACGAAAACACATGGCTTCAGCCACCAACACCGTCGAAGACTTTGCTGCTCTTCTCGACGAGACCCTCGGCCAGGACACGGGCTTTGACGGCTCGGTTGTCACCGGTCGCGTTATCCGTCTGACGGACGAGTATGCGATTGTCGATGTCGGCCTCAAGAGCGAAGGTCGCGTCTCGCTCAAGGAATTCGGACCGCCGGGCACCGCGCCTGACGTGCGTCCGGGCGACGTGATCGAGCTTTATGTCGAGCGCTACGAAGACCGTGACGGCTCCATCGTGCTGTCGCGCGAGAAGGCCCGTCGTGAGGAGGCATGGACCTCGCTCGAGCGTGCATTCGCGAACAACCAGCGCGTCAACGGCACGATCTATGGTCGCGTCAAGGGCGGCTTCACGGTTGATCTCGGCGGCGCCATGGCGTTCCTTCCGGGCAGCCAGGTCGATATCCGCCCCGTGCGCGATGTTGCTCCGCTCATGGGCCAGCCCCAGCCTTTCCAGATCCTCAAGATGGATCGCGCTCGTGGCAACATCGTTGTCTCGCGTCGTGCCGTTCTTGAAGAGACCCGTGCAGAGCAGCGCTCCGAGCTGATCCAGGGCCTGAAGGAAGGCATGATCCTTGATGGCGTCGTCAAGAACATCACCGATTACGGTGCGTTCGTTGACCTCGGCGGCGTCGATGGCCTCCTGCATGTCACCGACATTGCCTGGAAGCGTATCAACCACCCGTCCGAAGCCCTGCAGATCGGCATGCCGGTTCGCGTTCAAGTCATCCGCTTCAACTCCGACACGCAGCGTATCTCGCTGGGCATGAAGCAGCTTGAGGCTGATCCGTGGGAGAACGTGGCGATCAAGTATCCGCCGGGTGCCCGCTACTCCGGTCGCGTCACGAACATCACCGACTACGGTGCATTCGTTGAACTCGAGCCCGGCGTTGAAGGTCTGGTACACGTTTCCGAGATGTCCTGGACGAAGAAGAACGTCCATCCGGGCAAGCTTGTCGCGACCTCGCAGGAAGTCGACGTCATGGTTCTCGACGTGGATAGCGCCAAGCGTCGTATCTCGCTCGGCCTGAAGCAGGTTCAGCGCAACCCGTGGGAGCAGTTCGCCGAAGAGCACAAGGTCGGTTCGACCATCGAAGGCGAAATCCGCAACATCACCGAATTCGGTCTGTTCGTGGGTCTCTCTGCCGACATCGACGGCATGGTGCACATGTCTGATCTTTCCTGGGACGAAGCCGGCGAAGCAGCCATGGCGAAGTTCGAGAAGGGTCAGGTCGTTCAGGCCAAGGTGCTCGATGTGGATCCTGAGAAGGAGCGCATCTCGCTCGGTATCAAGCAGCTTCAGGAAGACCCTGCAGCCGATACCCTGTCGCGCGTCCACAAGGGCGACATCGTGACCTGCCTCGTGACGTCGGTTCAGACCAACGGCATCGAAGTGAAGGTGGACGACGTCCTGACCGGCTTCATCCGCCGCGCCGAACTGGCTCGTGACAAGGCCGAGCAGCGCCCTGAGCGCTTCGCGGTTGGCGAGAAGGTCGATGCGAAGGTTGTGTCCGTTGATCGCGCTTCGCGCAAGCTGGCCCTGACCATCCGCGGCCGTGAGGTCGAGGAAGACAAGGCAGCCATCAACGAATACGGTTCGTCCGATAGCGGTGCATCGCTCGGTGACATCCTCGGCGCTGCTATTCGTCGTCGTAATACCGAAGTGTAATCTGTCGTCAAAACGCAGAAACACTATGAAAGGGCTGCTTCGGCAGCCCTTTTATTTTTTCTTGTTAAACTGACACTCAACTTAATTATAAATTCACTCGCGAACACTTTTTCCCGACCGGCGATTAGGTTAAAGGCAGATCAATGGATGGACGGGGATTGCCCCGTTTATTGACGAGATGTGCAGGTGGGGATTTCATGGCTGTTATCTACAATACGAACTACACCCATAACCCGAATTCGTACCTGACCCTCGCGGTCGAGCGTGCTGCACGGGCATTGTTCGGCCATGACCAGATCTTGCTTGCTGATAACATGACCCTGGCCGCTGCGGCTGCGTCAGGCGAGCATGACACGCTTATTTGTATTGACGGCCAGCGTATCAATACGCAGCTCATGCGGCGCATCCGTCCTGCTTTCAAGACGATGATCCTCTGGACGTTTGAAGACCCCTTCATGCGGGATTTCAATGTCGAGAACTCCCATCTTTTCGATTACGTCTTCACCAACGATCCGTCCTGTGCCGAGCATTATCGTGGCAAGGGGTTCTATCTGCCGCTCGGTGCCAGCCGCACGATCCATCATCGCGACGTCAAGGATGCCGAGGCGCTCGATTACGATATCTTCTTCGCAGGGACGATGTGGCCCAACCGCGTCGAGACGCTGCGCCGGATCATCGCAGCCTTTCCGCAGGCCCGCCTCAAGCTGATCTGCCCCGGCAATGAGTATCTGCCGCCGCTCCCTGCTGATCTGGCGGAACTGGCCATTCAGCGCCCGGTGAGCCACGAGGCTTTCATCGACTTCGCCAATGCCAGCGCCGTGACGCTGACCATGTTCCGCGACTATGCCAGCCACGGTGACGTGAGCCAGGCAACGGCTCCGGGACCGCGTTTTTATGAGCTTGGTCTTGCCGGTGCTGCGCAGGTTGTCGAAGCACCCGAAAGCATGGACACTAAGTACTTTGCCGAGGTCGAGGGTACGTTCCTTGCACGCGATGTCGATGGCGTGGTGAGTGCGGTCGCAGCGTTGCTGAATGATCGCGAACTGCGCCGCAAGGCTGCGGTGGCAGCCCAGACCTCCGTGCAGGAGGGGCATCTCTACGAACATCGCCTCCGCTTCATGGCTGAGGTCACGAAGGCGAATTTCGGGCGGACAAAGCCGGGCAGCGAGATTGCCCCGCGCCGTCGCCGTCTGCGCGTTCTGATGTGCACGCACTCCACCATCCATGAAGCAGCCTGGGGCGGCGTCGAGGTCTATCAGCAGACCCTGTGCTCGATGCTGGGTCGTGAAATCGAGTTCTTCTACTGGCTCCGTCGCGGCACGCATTGCCGCCTGACCACGGCAAACGGGCAGGAAGTCGAGCGTTACGACGTGCCGGAAGTGGGCTGGATGGACGCCATGTGCGATGGTCCGGAAGAAATGGCGTTTTCCAATGCCATCAGCCAGTATAATTTCGATATCGTGCATTTCCAGCATCTGGGCCATCACGCCCTGTCGCTGCCGATCATCGCCAAGGCCTGCGGCGCGGGCGTGGTGTTCTCGGCTCATGATTTCTGGCTGATCTCGTCGCGTTATAACCTGCTGAACCAGGATCTTCGTTACGTCGAGGATGAGGTGAAGTCGGTTGTGGCCAGCGACATCATTCTGAAGGTCGCCGAGAACATCGAATATGGCGGTGAGCAGACCCGTCGGGCCTTTATCGCCAAGATGCTTCACTCGGTCGATCTCATCCTGTTCGGAACCGAACACTCGCGCAACCTGACGCATGAGATCTATCCGATCCTGAATCAGAAAAGCAGCCTGATCCTTGGTATCCCTTCCCCCGAGAACACGATCCCCATCGTGCCCAAGGCGTATGAACCGCTGGGTGAACGTCCGCTCAGGGTCGCGATTGTCGGCAACTTCCTGCGCACCAAGGGCGCCGATACCATTCTCAATCTGATCGAGATTGCCCATCCCGATCATTTCGAGTTCCATATCTTCGGTTATATCCATCCGGAATATGACGCGGTGATCAACGGCAAGCCGCGCCCGAACGTGAAGGTGTATGGTCGTTATACGGCGGGTGATATTGCCGCATTGCAGGTGGCCGATGTTGCGCTCAACCTGTCGATCTGGCCCGAAACCTATTGCATCTCGCTCTCGGAGGCCTGGCAGAACGGTCTCATTCCCATCGTCACCGATGTCGGTGCTCTGGGCGACCGCGTGAAGGATGGCGTCAACGGATTCAAGGTGCCGATCGGTCGCGCCAACATGGTGCTCGAGCGCCTCGAACTGCTCCGCTCCTGCGAGGGTATCCGCCGCAAGATCATGGGCAATATCTCGCCCGCGCTCTGGACCCAGGCCGAAACCTATGCTGACGACATGCGTGACGTCTATCGTGAAGCGGCCCCGGTTCGCGAGCTTGGCACGGCTGAGATGCAGATCGATGCCGGGCAGGTTCATCTGCTGCCCCATGCGTCGTGGCGTCATCAGGCCCCGCCGCGTCATATCTTCGATCCGCCAACCATTCGCGATCTGTCAGTGGAACTGCCCGAGACCGTTACGGACTGGTACTCGATCCAGGGCGCTGAATATTACATCGACGACGTCTGCCATTTCGTTCTGGCCGATAACGAGCCGGAGGATTTTGCCGGTTCGTATGAATTCCATATTCGCGGCTGGCATGTTCTGCCGGGCGTCAGCTCCGCAGGGTCGATGTATGCCGTCCTGATTGGTGATGATGACACCCCGATGATCTTCCTGCCCTGCTCTCGCGAGGCGCGTGGGGATGTCGTATCGATTTACCCCAACGCACCGCGTCGCTCGGGTTTCGCCGGTCAGGCTGCCCTGCGCGGCAAATGGTGTGAAGGACGCTTCCGTGTGGCGCTGGTCAATATCGTCAACGGGTCCGGCGCTTTCATGGTCACCTCGGTCGAGATTGCGGTCAAGGATGGCAAGATCAACGAGATCCAGGTCGAGCGCCCGTCCAACGACCAGATCATGGCTGATTTCACACGCGTTTCTCATGCGGATGGGCATCTGCGCGGCATCAAGCTGAGCCGCCTCAATCGTGAGATGACCACGCATCGTGCGCCGAACGATTTCCAGCACTATATCGATTCACTGAGCGGCCTCATTGGTGACCCGGCGCCTCTGCTGACCGAAGATGGCAATCTGTTCATCCGTGGCTGGGGCTTCTTGCGCCAGGTGGAGCGCGCCGGGACCATGTCGGTCGCTCTCGTTGGTGAAGCAGAGAATGACGTGTTCTTCTTCGCGCTCAACCGCTTCCTGCGTCACGACGTGAAGACGATCTTTGCCGATGCACCGCTCTGCGTCGGCTTCGAGGGCTGGCTCTCGGTCGCCTCGGGCTATGCTGCGGAACTGGCTGGCAGCTATCGTCTGTGTCTGGTGAATACGATCGGTGAAATGGTGGGGGTGAAGCCGCTGGATGTGGTGGTCAATGTGGCCGATGGTATCGTCACCTCCGTCGAGCACAGGGATGTCACCGAGGCTGTTGTAGCCCAGGTCAATGACAGCATCGAGGCACGCCACGCGTCCGAGCCTGCTCTCTGACACGCGGGAAAGATCTTCTCATGCAGCATGAGCGCATCCCCAAATGGCGTCAGGTTGATGAAGACTGGTATCTCGGTCTTCATCCCGAGGCGGCTGAGGAAATCGCCACCAACGGCTTGCGTGACGCGACCGAGCATTACGAAACGATCGGGAAATCCTTCGGGTTTTCTCCTAATCGCTATTTCGATGAGGGCTGGTATCGTCAGGCCTATCCCGAGATCTATGCCGAAATCTGTCGCGGTGAGCTGGCCTCTGGCTTTGACCATTATTGCGCGGAGGGTTTTGCAACCCATGCGCCGCATTGGCTGTTTTCCGAGACCTATTACCGGGCACGCAATGGCAGTCTGCTCGACGCATCACTGTCGAGTGGCTTCTATATCAATGGATATGATCATTTCCTCGAGATCGGTGATGTGGACGGGCTTGCCAGCCACTGGTTTGTCGATCCGGAGGCTGTTGCGCGGCTTGCGGTCGAGGCCCCGGTTGAGACTGGCGCAACGCGTGGCCTGTTCGCGGCTCTCGCTTTCGACACACCCGCGATTGCAGACCATCATCGCGTGTCCTGGTATTTCGATCCGGTCTGGTATCGTGAGCGTTATCCTGAGGTTGATCGGGAGATCAGTGCCGGACGTTATGTATCGGCCCTGCATCACTATCTGACCAATCTGACGCCGCGACAGTTCAACCCCCAGGCTTTCTTCGACGACCTGTATTATCTGCGGGTCCATGCCGATGTGGCGCCGAGTATCGATAACGGCTCGTTTCGTAATGGCTATGAGCATTTTGTCAGGTTCGGGGCGAGGGAAGGCCGCCGCCCGGCCGAGGGTATCAACCTGCGCGTCTTTGGCGAAAAGCCTGAGATACGGGCATTACTCGATGCCGGGCTTTATGACAGCGTCTACTCATGCTGGGTGGCCCAGCGCCTGAGATATGGTGAGCAGAGTGACGTTGCGCCGCCGACCGAGGAGCAGACACGCAGGCTCTTCGAAGCCGAAGCCGCATTGCAGCAGCGTATCATCACCCGTCACGCCCCGGATTTCCATTTTGAGGGCGAGCCCGAGCTCTCTGTCATCATGGTGCTGCACGATAAATATGCGCTGACCATGCAGGCGCTGGCATCGCTGCGGGCGAATTATCCCGGCGCAATCCAGCTTATTCTGGTTGATTCGGCATCGAGCGACGAGACGACCCGGATCGAGCACGTCGTGCGTGGTGCCAAAATCATGCGCTATCGCTACAACATCGGGTATCTCGACGGGTGCAACGCAGCACTGGCCGAGGTGCGTGCGCCGGTTCTGCTCTATCTCAACAACGATCTGCGTCTGTATCCCCACGCGATCAGCAATGCGCTTTCGCGGCTGCATGTGTCAGAGGACATTGCGGCTGTCGGTGCCAAGCTGATCCGCAGCAATATGTGGCTCCAGGAAGCCGGGTCGATCATCTGGCGCGACGGTGCGACCTATGGCTACCGCCGCCAGGACAATCCCACGATCCCTGAGGCGAATTTCGTTCGCGATGTCGATTACTGCTCGGCGGCCTTTCTTATGGTCCGCAGCGCAATCGCCCGCGCCCTCAACGGCTATGACACGATCTATCGTCCCGCCTATTTCGAGGACACCGACTTCTGCCTGCGTATCGTGCGCTCTGGCAAGCGCATCGTCTACGATCCCGGTGTCGTGGTCGAGCATCTCGAATTCGGCAGTGCTGGCAATGCGGGCTCGCATGCGCAGATCCAGATCAATCATCGCATCTTTGGCAAGCAGCATCAGGAATATCTGAGGCAGCAGCTTCCTGCCCATGTGCGTAATGCCGTTCTGGCCCGTTCCCATCGTGGTGCCCGGTGTCGCGTCCTGTTCATTGAGGATCGTATCCCCCTGCGTTCGCTGGGCTCGGGATATGTCCGCTCCAATGATCTGGTCTGGGCCATGAGCCGTCTTGGCTTGCAGGTCACGGTGTTCCCGGTGTTGCCGAGACCTGCGAGCCATCTCGATCTGGCGACCAACTTCCCGGATGATGTGGAACTCATGGCGCATAGTGATCTCGGCGATCTCAATGCATTTATCGAGGAACGAGCGGGCTATTATGATGTTATTTGGATTGGGCGCACCCATAATCTGACACGTCTTCTTCCCGTGCTTACCGAACAGAGCCGCCATCTGCCCGTTGACAGCGTCGTGCTCGATACCGAGGTGATTGCGGCACCGAGAGCGATTGCCAAAGCGCGCTTCCACCCGCCAAAGGAAAAGCTCCTGCCTCTGGGCGAGATGGTGTCGCGCGAGCTTGAGGCAGCGCATTACTGCCAACGCATTGTGGTCGTTTCGGAGCATGATGCGGCCCTGGTGCGGGACGCCGGATATGAGAACGTGTCGATTTTAGGCCATGCCTTGACGACGCGCCCGGATCCACGCGGTTTCGAGGACCGGCGTGACATTCTGTTCGTCGGCGCTCTGCATGATAAGGATGCGCCCAATTTCGACAGCCTTTTCTGGCTGATCAATGATGTGCTGCCCGAAATGGACGAACATCTCCCCGACGATGTGCGGCTCACGGTCGCCGGTTTCGTCAATCCGGCGCTTGATGTGTCGGCACTGCGTTGTGCGAGGCGGGTGAACTGGCTTGGCCCCGTGGATGACCTGAGGCCCCTCTACGCGTCGCACAGGGTTTTCGTGGCGCCGACCCGATATGCTGGTGGCCTTCCGTACAAGGTGCATGAAGCAGCCTCGTATGGCCTGCCTGTCATGGCTACGCGTCTGCTTGCCAGTCAGATGGGCTGGGCCGACGGCGCCGAGCTGATCAGTGCCTCGAGTGAGGATCCGCTCGCCTTCGCCTTCGCCCTCGCAGAGCTCTACGAAAATGGCGAAAAATGGAAAATGATCCGCTCCGGGGCTTTGCGGGCCGTGGAACGTGATTGCAGCCCGGCGCGATTCAGTCACGCGTTGGAGACGATTATCGAAGCGAGTGTGGCGCCCTGAGGCTGCCGCGTCTGATAATGGGTGCGGGGGACGCCCCCCGGCCCGAAACGAGGAATGGACGGTAAGACCATGTCAGCAGAGAAGAAAAACGCGGGATCCAAGGCTGCTGGCAAGACGCAGCGTGTTCTCGTTTGCAGTGGCGGACGCTATGAGTCGCAGGCCAATGCGCAGATACGTGAATCCATCATGGATGGTTGGGCCGAGTGCTTTGGCGAGGAAAATGTTGTCGCCGTGCATATCAGCGGTGCCGCAGCAGCAGTGGAGCGTATTCAGCCGACCATCGTCTTTGCTATAGGCTCCTATCTCCCCGAGAGCACCTATTTCGGTGAGGTCTGTCGCGAGGCCAAGAAGATCGGGGCGACGACCGTTTTCTGGGCAACAGAAGACCCCTACGAGCAGGACGCCAATTATCGCATCACGGATGACTTCGATGTCATCTTCTCCTGCGACCGCTGGGGGCACAATTTCTATCAGCGCGAGCGTGTCTATCATCTGCCGCTCGCAGCCAGCCGCAAGCTGCATTATGCGCCGATCGAGGCGGATGTGGAAAAATCGATCGATGTCCTTTTCTGCGGTGTGGCCTTCACGAGCCGCAAGGATATTGTGCGCAACCTGATGCCCACGCTCCGCAACCTGAATATCAAGATCATTGGTCCAGGCTGGGGTGAGTTTGGTATCGGTTTCTCGGATGCGCGCATCGAGAAGGCACAGCTTATCGAGTTGTATCGTCGCTCCAAGCTTGTGCTCAATCTGGGCCGCTCGCTCCATTTCGAAAACAAGCGCTTCATGATTTCACCCTCGACGCCCGGTCCGCGTACCTTCGAGGCCGCTGCTGCAGGTGCTTTCCAGGTATTCCATGAGGATACCTATGAACTGCGCCGCTACTTCACGGCCGATGAGATTCCGACCTTCTCGAACAAGATCGATTTTGATCGTCTGGTGGCCCGCTATATCAACGACACGCCGCTCTGCATCGAGATGGCGCGCCGTGCTCAGGCGCGCACGATGGAGGAACATACCTATGGCCATCGTATCCGCGCGGCCATTGCGGTACTGAAGCGTGAGGGCTTCGTGCAGGGCTGAAGTCCTGCGCAATGGCGGGTGATCGATCCGGCCTGTTCATTTCGAAGCAGGTCGGATGGAACGATGAGAGATGCCCGCTCGCTCTGTTGAAATAATCGATATGTGATCGCACTGCAGTATGCCAGCGTCTTTTCTTGCTCGAGACGGATGATACAGTTTGTCACGTCCGTTCTTCGGGAGAGGTCATGCGTACTGCTATCCTGTCACGTCGCTTTGCTATCCTGGCTGTTGTCGGGTTGACGGGGCTGTCGGCCGGAAATCCTGCTTTTTGTCAGGAGCATCTGACCGTGCATGGCATGACCCATGACGCTCTTGAGGATCATCTGATTTTCGAACTGGGGGAACGTCAGTTCGACACGCTGCCACGATGGCATCAGCAGGTATGCGTCGATATTCATGGCGTGCAGGAGCAGTTCGATAAAATGCTGTTCTCTCACCTCAAAAATACAGGGAGTAGTCTGGGGCTGTCTCTGTCGCGTGATTGCAGGGCGAAGCAGCTTTTTGTCTTCTTTACCGACCAGTCCGATGCGCTGGCTGCCGGAATACACAAACTGAACCCCGATCTGTTCGTCGGTCTGGATAATGCGCAGGAATATCAGGAGAGCAAGGTCGAAGCGACCCGCGATGAGGTCAGGCAGTTTCTCAAACCACGTGCTGTCAGGTGGCTGGCATCGTCGTCCATGCGCAACAAGAGCGATATGCCGCCGATCATCATGCCATCGGGGTTTCCGGTTCGATATGCTGCGCCGGTAGAGGATAGCGCTCTGGGGAATGTGACAACCCGGCGGGACCTGACGATTGTTCTGATCATCATCGATATCAACCGCCTCAGAAATGAATCCTGGGGCATGCTGGGTGATCTGCTCTCGCTCGTTGCATTTGCGGCGCCGCATCTTCGCGACGGTTACGACGACCGGAGTCTGCTCAGATACACGCAGAGCGAGATCCTTGAGGGACCGACAGGGGAGATGCTTCCCTATGACAGGGCCGTTCTGGCAACGCTTTATGCCCTCCCGGACGACTACGACCAGTCAGATGGCCTGAACTGGATGGCCAGCCATTTCTCGCCCGAGGCCCGCTCGCACTAATCGGGCAGCAGGTTCAGCCGCGCGTCAGATGATAATGGCTGCGCAGATCGGCCTCGATCTGGTCAGCATGAGCCCCATCGCGCGCTTCGATCATGATCTCCAGCTCCGCCGTCTGCACAGAAGGAGCGGCGAAGAGGCGCTGATGCGAGACCTCGATGATATTGCCGCCAGCATTGCCGATGCGCGTGGAGATATCAGCCAGCACACCGGGACGATCAGGGATCTGAAGGGTAAGCGACAGCAGGCGGCCATCACGGCGCAGGGCGCGGAGTAGCGTATTGGCGAAAATGCGTGTGCCAATATTGCCACCCGTAATCGGCAAGGCCACCCGCTTGTCCTTAAAGAGCTCGGGATAGGCCATCACTGCCGCCAGAGCTGCCGCGCCAGCACCCTCGGAGACCTGCTTGGCCTGTTCGGCCAGATGGGCAATGGCCGATTCCACCTGAAGCTCAGTGACGACCAGAACACGATCGAGAAGCGGGCTGACCGTCTCGAGGCAGGTATTGCCGATCTGCATGACCGCAATACCTTCGGCAATGGTGGAGCCACCACGTGCCTGTACGGCCGCTTCGGGGAAGGCGGAGAGTGAGGCATGACTTTCGACCTGCACGCCGATGATCTTCGTGTTGGGGCTTAGCGCTGCCGAGGCGATGGCCGAACCACTGATCAACCCGCCACCGCCAATCGGCAGGACCAGATAATCGAGCTCAGGGCTATCCTCGATCAATTCGATGGCGAAGGTGCCCTGACCCGCCATGATGGCTACATCATTGAACGGGTGAACCAGAACGAGGCCGTTCTCCTTGCGGATTGCCTCAGCCACCATCGAGGCTTCGGCAAAATCCTCACCCTCGGTCACGACATGCGCGCCCCAGCCACGTGTGCGCTCGACCTTGGCCGAGGGCGTATGGCGCGGCATGACGATGGTGGCGTCAATGCCAAGCAGGCTGGCATGACGGGCCACGCCCTGAGAATGATTGCCTGCCGAGACCGCAATCACGCCGCGTTTCTTCTCCTCGTCGCTCAGCAGCGCCAGCTTGTTGGCGGCACCGCGCTCCTTGAACGAGGCGACAGCCTGCAGATTCTCGAGCTTCAGCCAGATATCGGCACCCGTCATCTTGCACAGGGCCGCGCAGCGAATGCTGGGCGTGCGCACAATATGAGGGGCAATCCGCTCATGAGCGGCAAGGATATCGGCGAAGGTGAGGGTGAGGCTTTCGGACACGGTCTTCTTTTCTTGCTTTGGGGCCGGCCGTCCGAAACCGCCAGACGCCAGCCCGTGCTGATGCTGATCCGTTTATTTGAAAGTGACGGCCAGAATCTCGTAGCTCTTGTCGCCACCCGGGGTCGGTACGGTCACACTGTCACCTACCGACTTGCCGATAAGCGCCTTGGCGAGCGGCGAGGAGACAGAAAGGCGGCCCAGCTTGATATCAGCCTCGTGGACACCCACGATCTGATAGCTGCTCTCCTTGTCCGTTTCCTCATCGACCAGTTCGATATGAGCACCGAATTTCACGGTGTCACCCGAGAGCTGCGAGGGGTCGATGACTTCAGCCGTCGAAATCAGTTCCTCGAGTTCGAGAACGCGCCCCTCGATGAAGGACTGACGATCGCGTGCAGCATGATATTCGGCGTTTTCCGAGAGATCGCCATGAGCGCGTGCTTCGGCAATGGCGCGGATGACGGCCGGACGATCTTCGCTTTTCAGCCGACGCAGTTCATCTTCTAGACGGGTCAAACCTTCACCGGTCATCGGAATCTTCTGCACAGCGCATTCCCCAAAACGAGTTCAGCCCTCGCGTAGCGCCTAGGAACAACAGTGTTCCAGGGCCCTGCACGGGGCATGGATGGGCATGAGACAATCCCCGCCCGCAATTTGATCAGATAAATTAGGTCTTCCGGGGGGTAAATTCAAGGCGAGCCTCGAAATGAGGGCCTGTTTTGCACAGAGTTGATCATCTCGGGGAGGCAGCAGGGCTCTGCCCTGAAATGCGCCAAAAGGCGGCCGCCCTCCGAAAATCCGCGACTTGAGGATGTCGCATCCCGCCTCGAAGGCCTCAAAGCGGGGATGAAAGGGGCAAGCCCCTTTCCGCAGCGCGAGGCAGAGCCACGTCACCCTACCCGGCTTGAAACAGCCGGGTAGGGGAAAAGGACAAAGCCTCGTGGTCTCAAAAAGCGCGTTTGAAGTAGGATTGAAGGGGCGCCACATCCAGCCCGCCATCCTTGATGGCCGAAATGGCATAGATCGCCGCACGCGCCCCGGCGAGGGTGGTGAAATGCGGCACACCGCCAAGCAGCGAGGAGCGACGGATATCGAAGCTGTCGCGCACGGCCTGGGCGCCCTGCGCCGTGTTAATGACCAGCTGCACGTCACCCGAGCGGATGG
Organism: Asaia sp. SF2.1; assembly: GCF_000505765.1. Classification (NCBI taxonomy): domain Bacteria; kingdom Pseudomonadati; phylum Pseudomonadota; class Alphaproteobacteria; order Acetobacterales; family Acetobacteraceae; genus Asaia; species Asaia sp. SF2.1. Next base: position 54,269 of record NZ_AYXS01000002.1, read on the forward strand.
CGTCCACGCAGTTCGGGCGGCCTTCCAGCACCTTGTTCACGCGTTTGACGGGAATACCGGCCTCTTCAAGGCGGGCTGCCGTGCCGCGTGTGGCGAGAATGCTGAAACCCATTTCGATCAGCTTGCGTCCAAGGGCCTGAACCTGCGTCTTGTGACCGTCGCGCACCGAAAGAAGCACCGCACCGGACTGGGGCAGCACCACACCGGCGCCAAGCTGCGACTTCGCAAAAGCGCGCTCGAAGCTGCTGTCGAGACCGATAACCTCACCCGTGGAGCGCATTTCCGGACCAAGAATGGTGTCGGTATCGGCAAAGCGATGGAACGGGAAGACAGCTTCCTTGACAGCCACGTGCGGAGAGATGGCGTCGCCATCGAGCTTGAAGCTCGAGAGTTTGGCCCCTGCCATCACGCAGGCCCCGATCTTGGCCACCGGCACGCCGGTCGCCTTGGCAACGAAGGGCACCGTACGCGAGGCGCGAGGGTTCACCTCGAGCACGAAGACTTCCTGATCCTTGATGGCGTATTGCACGTTCATCAGGCCCACAATGCCAAGCTCACGGGCCATGGCTTCGGTCTGGGCTTTCAGCTCGGTCACGATAGCCGGTGAGAGGGTATAAGGCGGCAGCGAGCAGGCAGAGTCACCGGAATGGATCCCGGCTTCCTCGATATGCTCCATCACGCCTGCAACATAGACATCCTGACCGTCGCAGATGCAGTCCACATCGGCTTCGATGGCGTCGTTCAGATAGCGATCGAGCAGGATCGGGCCATTGGCGACTTCGGCACCCGCCAGAAGAAGGGTGGAGCGCAGGTAACGCTGCAGCCCCGCCGGGTCGTAAACGATCTCCATCGCGCGGCCGCCCAGCACATAGGACGGACGAACCACGACAGGGTAACCAACCTTTTCAGCCACGGCCTCGGCCTCACCCGGGGTGCGTGCGATGCCGTTCTCGGGCTGGCGCAGGCCAAGCTTGCGCAGCAGGGCCTGGAAGCGCTCGCGGTCCTCCGCACGGTCAATGGCGTCAGCCGGGGTGCCGAGCAACGGGATGCCGGCGGCTTCCAGCGCACGGGACAGCTTCAGCGGGGTCTGGCCACCATATTGCACGATGCAGCCCAGAATCTCGCCACCAGCCTGCTCGGTGCGGATGAGAGAGATCACATCCTCATCGGTCAGCGGCTCGAAATAGAGACGATCCGAGGTGTCGTAATCGGTCGAGACGGTCTCGGGGTTGCAGTTGACCATGATGGTCTCGAACCCGGCCTCACGCAGCGCATAGGCGGCATGAACGCAGCAATAATCGAATTCGATACCCTGACCGATGCGGTTGGGACCGCCACCGAGGATGACGATCTTCTTGCGGTCTGTCGGACGGCTTTCGCATTCCGGTACACCGAACCCGCCTTCATAGGTCGAGTAGAGATAAGGCGTGTCAGAAGCGAACTCGCCCGCGCAGGTATCAATGCGCTTATAGGCGGGCGTCACAGCGAGCCGGAGGCGGAATGCCGTCACTTCCTCGACGCTCTGTCCCGTCAGGCGGGCAAGCTGGCGGTCGGAGAAGCCCTGCGCTTTGATGCGGCGCAGATTGCGGGCATCCTGCGGCAGGCCATTGGCGGCGATCTCGTTTTCCGACACCACGATGTCATGAAGCTGGCGCAGGAACCACGGCTCGAAACGGCAGGCGGCGTTGATGTCCTCAAGCGAAAGTCCGGCGCGCATGGCCTGTGCTGCCATGAGAATACGCTCGGGGCGCGGCTCGGAAAGTGCAGCGCGATAGGCATCAAGCGAGCCATCGCCCGGTGCTTCGACAGGATCGAGTCCCGTCAGCCCCGTTTCCATCGAGCGTAGACCCTTCTGCAGGGCCTCGGCGAAGGAACGGCCAACCGACATGGCTTCACCCACCGACTTCATCGAGGTCGAGAGCAGGGCGGGGGCACCAGGGAATTTCTCGAAGGTGAAGCGGGGTATCTTCACAACAACGTAGTCGATGGTCGGCTCGAAGCTGGCAGGCGTCGTGCCGGTAATATCGTTGGCGAGTTCGTCCAGCGTATAGCCCACGGCCAGCTTCGCCGCGATCTTGGCAATGGGGAAACCCGTCGCCTTGGAGGCCAGCGCCGAGGAGCGTGACACGCGCGGATTCATTTCGATGACGACAATACGGCCATCATCGGGGTTGATACCGAACTGCACGTTCGACCCGCCGGTTTCGACACCGATCTTGCGCAGACAGGCGATCGAGATATCGCGGAGCTTCTGATATTCCTTGTCGGTCAGGGTTAGGGCCGGGGCAACGGTGATGGAGTCACCCGTATGCACGCCCATCGGGTCGATGTTTTCGATGGAGCAGACGATGATGCAGTTATCTGCCTTGTCGCGGACGACCTCCATCTCGAATTCCTTCCAGCCCAGCACGGATTCCTCGATTAGAACCTCGGTTGTGGGGGAGGCATCGAGACCGCCAGCCACGATCTGGTCGAATTCCTCACGGTTATAGGCAATGCCGCCACCGGCGCCGCCCATGGTGAAGGAAGGGCGGATAATGGCGGGCAGGCCCACTGATTCCAGCGCCGCGCGGGCTTCTTCGAGCGTGTGGGCGATGGTGCTGCGCGGGGATTCTACGCCGATTTCGTCCATGGCCTCGCGGAATTTCTGACGGTCCTCGGCGCGGTCGATGACTTCAGCATTGGCGCCGATCAGCTCAACATTATGCTTCTTAAGGAAGCCCGACTTGTCGAGCGCCATGGCGGCGTTGAGCGCCGTCTGACCACCCATTGTCGGCAGAACGGCGTCAGGCTTTTCCTTGAGGATGATGCGCTCGACGAATTCCGGGGTGATCGGCTCGACATAGGTGGCATCGGCCAGACCCGGATCGGTCATGATGGTGGCCGGGTTGGAGTTGATGAGGATGACGCGATAGCCTTCCTCTTTCAGCGCCTTGCAGGCCTGCGTGCCGGAGTAATCGAATTCACAGGCCTGACCGATCACGATAGGGCCAGCGCCGATAATGAGGATCGACGAGATATCTGTACGTTTCGGCATGGATCAGGCTGCCTTCTTGTCCATGAGCGCGACGAAACGCTCGAAGAGATAGAATGAATCCGACGGGCCGGGGCTGGCCTCGGGGTGATACTGAACCGAGAAGGCATCGAGCTTCGTGCTGCGGATACCCTCATTCGAGCCATCGAACAGGCTAGTATGGGTGATGATCACGTCCTCGGGCAGGGATTTGTCATCCACCGCAAAGCCGTGATTCTGGCTCGTGATCTCCACGCGGCCCGACGCAAGGTCCTTGACCGGCTGGTTCGCGCCGCGATGGCCGCGCTCCAGCTTGAAGGTCTTCGCTCCAAGTGCCTGCGCCAGAAGCTGGTGACCGAGGCAGATGCCAAAGATCGGGATATTGGCATCCAGCACGCCCTTGATGGCGGGCACCGCATAAACGCCGGTTGCCGCCGGGTCGCCGGGGCCGTTGGAGAGAAACACCCCTTCAGGGTTGTGCCGCAGGATTTCCTCGGCCGTTGCCGTGGCAGGCACCACGGTCACGTCGCAGCCTGCGGTCACGAGGCAGCGCAGGATGTTGCGCTTGGCGCCGTAATCGACAGCGACCACACGACGGCGCGTGCTGCGCTCTGCTGCGGGCTTCTGCCAGACGCCGAGTTCCCAGGAGTAGCTCTGGGTGCAGGTCACGTCCTTGGCCAGATCCATGCCTTCAAGGCCGGGCCAGGAGACAGCCTGGGCGCGCAGGGCGGCGAGGTCGAACTGGCCATTCTTCGGGAAGGCGAGCACGGCAGTCTGCGGGCCGCCATCGCGCAGGCGGCGGGTGATCAGACGCGTGTCGATGCCGGCAATGCCAGGCAGGTTTTGGCCGATCATCCACTGCGCGAGCTTCTGGGTCGAGCGCCAGTTGGCGGGCAGGGTGACGTCTTCCTTCACCACTACGCCTCGCGCGGCCACACGCTGGGCCTCGTCATCCTCGGCGTTCGTGCCGACATTGCCGATATGGGGGAAGGTGAAGGTCACGATCTGCCCGGCGAAGGACGGGTCGGTGAGCGTTTCCTGATAGCCGGTCATGCCGGTATTGAAGCAGAGCTCGCCAATAGCTGAGCCATCCGTATGGGCGCCAAAGCCGACGCCCCACAAAACGGTGCCATCAGCAAGAACGAGGGCGGCATTCGCGCCGTCAGGGCAGGTCTCTGTCATTGTCGGGGTTTCCTCCTGAGGCGTCTGCGGATCGAGGTCCGAAAGGGAAATGCCGGGCAGGCGCAGCAATGCGGCCCAGTGTTTGCCGGGAATGGCACGCGACTGGCGCCACTTGCGAATGGCTTCGGTGCCAACGCCGGTCAGGCTCGCCAGCGCCTCGGCGCCACCGGCCTTCTCGATGATCTCGTCGATATCCATACCCGTCTCCCTTGCGTCCTTTTCCACTCGGACGCTCGCGTGGTTGGTGCTAGATAAGCCCTTGAGACGAGATTGGGAAGTTTTTTCCCACTCACATGCGTTGCCTGATATGTGGGAAAAATATTCCCGAAATCATGTGGCGTGATCCGAAAAAGGAATGAGACAATGTCCCTGAGAGAACAGATCTCCACCGATCTCAAGACCGCCATGAAGGCCAAGGAGATGGATCGCGTAGCCCAGATTCGTGGCATCACTGCCCGTATCAAGGATCTGGATGTTGCGGCGCGTGCCAATGGCAAGGAAGTCGGTGACGAGGATATCCTTCCGATGCTGCGCAGCATGATCAAGTCACGCACCGAGTCCGCCACGATGTATCGCGAAGGCGGTCGTCCCGAACTGGCGGAAAAGGAAGAAGCCGAGATCGAGACGATCAAGACCTATCTCCCGCCCGAGATGGACGAGGCGACGCTCAATGCCGAGATCGATGCGGCGATTGCCGAGGCTGGTGCGACCAGTATGAAGGAGATGGGCAAGGTCATGGGCGTGCTCAAGGCCAAGTTTGGCAGCGCCCTCGATATGGGTCGCGTCAATCCTGTCGTCAAAGCCCGTCTGTCCTGAGGGCAGGCTGAACGATGGCGTTCGATCCTGGTTTTCTGGACGAGCTGCGTGCCCGCACCCCGATTGCAGCTGTCATCGGGCGCCGCACCAAGCTCAGCCGTTCAGGCCGCAACTGGAAGGCATGCTGCCCCTTCCATGGGGAAAAGACGCCATCCTTCTATGTCTATGACGATCACTTCCATTGCTTTGGCTGCGGCGTCCATGGCGATGTGATCTCCTTCGTCATGCAAAGCGAGGGACGCAGCTTCCCGGAGGCCGTCGAGCAACTGGCGAATGAAGCCGGGCTCGACATGCCCCGGCAGGACCCCTGGCAGGAGGCCCGATCGCGCGAGGCGCGATCTCTTGGCGATGTGCTCGAGGCTGTACAGAACGTCTATCGCCAGGCCCTCTATGCGCCTGAAGGGCGTCAGGCACTGTCCTATCTCAGGCGACGCGGCCTGACCGAGGCAACGATCGAGCGCTTCGGCCTTGGCTGGGCGGGCGAGGGACGGGGGGCGCTGCTTCAGGCATTGCGCGGGCAGGATATTACGGCCGAGCAGCTTTTGCAGGCCGGGCTGATGCGTGTAGATGAACATGGCGCACCGCGAGGCGAGCTGTTCTTTTCGCGTGTCATGTTCCCTATCCGCGACCGGCGGGGCAGGCTGATCTCATTTGGTGGGCGCACTCTTGGCGACGCCCAGCCTAAATATGTGAATGGCCCCGAGACCACGTTGTTCTCGAAGCGCCGCGCGCTTTACAATCTCGATCAGGCCCGCAATGCCTTGCGCGATCCGGCACAGAAGCTGGTTGTGGCTGAAGGCTATATGGATGTGATCGCCCTCGCACAGGCCGGGTTCGAAGCTGCGGTTGCGCCGCTCGGCACGGCGATGGGTGTTGAGCAACTCGAGCTTCTGTGGCGCGAGGCCTCGCATCCCATTCTGTGCCTTGATGGCGATGCTGCCGGGGCGCGGGCGGCGCTTCGTGTGGCTGAGTTGGCCCTGCCTCTTCTGACGCCGGAGCGCAGTCTGCAATTCTGCCGCCTCGACCCCAAGGATGACCCGGACAGCCTGATCAGGCGCGATGGCCCTCAGGCCATGCGTCAGGTGCTTGATGGAGCAACCTCTCTGGCGGACGAGCTGTTCCAGCTCATGCAGGCCGGTGTGAAGCAGGATGTGCCCGAGCAGCGTGCAGCGCTGAAAAAGCGGCTGGAGGCCTCTGCCGCACTGGTGGCGGACAGGGACCTTGCCGCTGAGTACCGACGTGCATTGATGGAGCGGTTTTTCGCATCGTCACGTCGGGGCAAGGGGCGGAGTGGGCCTTCACGGCCGGATTCCGGCAAGAGCCGGGTGCGAAATATTGCTGTAGGGGACGGGGCGGGAGAGCGTCTGCGGGTGCTGACGGTTCTGGTGCTGCGCCACCCGTCCATTCTGCCGCAGATCGAAGACCCCTATGGCCGCCTCGATCTGCCCCATCCGCTCGATGAGATCCGCGACACGATTCTCGACTGGTTTGCCGAAATCGGTTCGTCGGACCTCCTGACAGAGCAGAATGCCCTTGCGGCGCTCGATCATGAGGGGCTGGGCGATGAGGCCCGGCAACTGATTGCGCGGGGCGTTGTGCCCTCCGCGCAAGCCGAGACGGGCGGACTTTTCAATCAGGCCCCGCTTCAGCAATGGTGGCATTTCTTCGGGCTGGTCAATTTCCCGGCCTTCATGCGTGAGGTCGAGCAGGACATGCAGGCGGCACTGGCCAATCCCGCGCTGGAAGGACTGCCCGAGGCGCTGATGGTGCGGCTGCGTACTCTCGAGCGCCTGCGCCGCGGCGAAGAGGGCGATGACGCAGATTGACGATGCAGGTTTCGTAACGCGAAAAGAGCGCCCCCGGCCCTTGACTTCGTGGCCCGTATCGCCCACCTGCACGATGCCGAAATTGCTGGCGCTCGCGCTGGTGGATCGCAAATGAAAGACAGGTCGGCCTCAGGCTGGCGGGTGGGGCGGCGTTCTGTGATTGCAGAGCGCTGGCCAAGCGCGTTTCTTTCATGGCTGGTTTTAAGTGCGGCGTTCGATAGGGCGTGCGGGAGCAGGGAGTAGGGTATGGCGACGAAAGCGGCCACGGGAACGGAGCGGAACGCGCAGGACCAGGACGGCGATACCAATGTCCTCGACACGCAGTCCGGTGCCGTCAAGCGGCTCATCGCCAAGGGACGCGAGCGCGGTCACATCACGTTTGACGAGCTGAACGCTGTCCTGCCGCAGGATCAGATGTCCTCCGAGCAGATCGAGGACATCATGGCGATCTTCTCCGAGATGGGGATTCAGGTCGTCGAGAATGAGGAAAACGAGGACTCTGACGAAGCCGAGGAGAAATCCGAGGAAAAGGAAGAGGCCGAGGAATCCGAAGAATCTCCCACTGGTAATGTGAGCGAAAGCGCCGGTCGTACAGATGATCCGGTGCGCATGTATCTACGCGAGATGGGCTCGGTCGAGCTGCTGTCACGCGAGGGCGAAATCGCCATTGCCAAGCGGATCGAGGCGGGCCGCGATGAGATGATTGGCGGGCTGTGCGAAAGCCCGTTGACCTTCCGCGCCATTATTTCCTGGCACGACAAGCTCAAGGAAGGCGAGATGTTGCTGCGCGACATCGTTGATCTTGAAGCCATGCAGGGTGGTCCCTCTGAAGAGGAAACCGCCGAGAGCGAGAACGCCGAGGAGAACGAGGACAATCTCGACGAGGAGCCCGCAAACGAGGAAGGTGGCGACCCGGAGAGCTCCGGCCTGTCGCTTTCTGCCCTCGAAGAGAAGCTGAAGCCCGAGATCCTCGCGCATTTCGAGGCCATCGAGCCGCTATACGATACACTGCGTGCGCTTCAGGTGCGTCGCATCGAGACGCTGACCAGCGGGTCCGAGACCACAGGCTCTTCCGAGCAGGAATACGAAACGCTTCGTATGGAACTCGTAAAGATGGTCGAGCAGGTCCATCTGCACAACAACCGTATCGAGGAGCTGGTGACCCAGCTCAAGGTTCAGTTCCAGCGCCTCAATAACCTCGAAGGCCGCATGCTGCGTATGGCCGAGGGGTGCCGCGTCTCGCGCGATGACTTCCTGCAGAAATATCGCGGCTACGAACTCGACCCGAACTGGCTGGCCTCCGTTTCGGCGCTGCCCGGCAAGTCGTGGAAGAACTTCACCACGCGCTATGCCGAGCAGATCATCGATCTGCGTAATCAGGTGGCCGATCTGGCGCACAGCACCGGTCTGCCGGTCGGTGAGTTCCGTCGCGTCTATGCCGTGGTGTCGCGTGGCGAACGTGATACCACGCGTGCCAAGAAGGAAATGATCGAGGCCAATCTGCGTCTCGTGATTTCCATTGCCAAGAAATACACCAATCGTGGCCTGCAATTCCTGGATCTGATTCAGGAAGGTAATATCGGCCTCATGAAGGCGGTGGACAAGTTCGAGTACCGTCGTGGGTACAAGTTCTCGACCTATGCGACATGGTGGATCCGTCAGGCCATTACGCGCTCGATTGCCGATCAGGCACGCACCATTCGTATTCCGGTGCATATGATCGAGACGATCAACAAGCTCGTGCGCACCTCGCGCCAGATGTTGCACGAGATTGGACGTGAACCTGCACCCGAAGAGCTGGCCGAGAAGCTGGGTATGCCGCTTGAGAAAGTGCGCAAGGTGCTGAAGATCGCCAAGGAGCCGATCTCTCTCGAAACTCCGATCGGTGACGAGGAAGACAGCCATCTTGGTGACTTCATCGAGGACAAGACGGCGGTCATTCCGCTGGATGCCGCGATCCAGACCAATCTGCGCGAGGCAACCACGCGCGTTCTGGCCTCACTCACCCCGCGTGAAGAGCGTGTGCTGCGTATGCGCTTTGGTATCGGCATGAACACCGATCACACGCTTGAAGAGGTGGGGCAGCAGTTCAACGTGACCCGCGAGCGTATCCGCCAGATCGAGGCGAAGGCGCTGCGCAAGCTCAAGCATCCGAGCCGCAGCCGCAAGCTGCGCTCCTTCCTCGACGATAACTGATCGGCGGGAACGGCTCATGGAGCCCTGGCTTGAGACGATTCCGGAGCGTCCCACGACCGAAGTCACGGTCGAGGTGACGTTCCTTGAACGTCTTAGGCCGCCACCTTCGGCCCATATCGGCTGGCCTGAAGGCTATCACATCGAGCGCTGGCATCCTGATGTGGATGATTATCTGGCGCTTTACCGTCTGATCGGCGCTCCGCATTGCTGGTGGATGCGGTACATGATGCCTGCTGATACCCTTCATCGCATCATCGCATCATCGCTTCACGCCATACGGAAATCTGGCGTCTGATGGGGCCGCAGGGCGTGGCCGGTTTTTTCGAGCTTGATATGCACAAGCCGGAAACCCCTTATCTGTCCTATCTCGGGCTCGTGCCAGGCGCGCAGGGCAAGGGGCTTGGCCGCAAATTGCTGGCGGCTGCCATATCTCATGGCTGGCGCAAGGTTACGCGGGTCATGCGGGTCAATACCTGCACGGCCGATCACCCCAATGCGCTCCCCACCTACAAGGCTGCGGGCTTCGTGCCAATCATGGTCGAGGAAGAGCATTGGGCGGTGCCCGACGATCTTGGCCTCACCCTGCCGGCCCATCTGCTCCGCCCCTGAGCGCACCCATCGCTTGGACAAATAGGCGGGAAAGCAGGCTGTCGCTCGCATGGAAGCGTTCCGAGGCAGGAAAACTCTTGCCCCCGTAGGGACGTATGTGCTTTATGCCGCCTTTCCCTGCCGGACGAAGGCATCGTCCCGGCTATACCCGAGCCTTGTGGAAGAGGCGCTGATCCGACCGGTCCCGGTCGGGCGGTTGGGTTGAAGCAATCCGAAGGGAGCTCATATGCCGTTGTACGAAAGCGTGCTTATCGCACGTAATGATATCTCGCAGGCGCAGGTCGAAACCCTCGTCGAGCAGATCGAAACCCTCCTCACCCAGGATGGGGGTTCCATCGAGAAGCGCGAATTCTGGGGTCTGCGTTCGCTCGCATACCGCATCAAGAAGAACCGCAAGGGCCACTACGTCCTTCTCGGCCTGAATGCCCGTCCGGACCAGATCCGCGAGCTGGAGCGTCAGCTGAGCCTCAACGAAGACGTTCTGCGCGTTCTCACGCTGCGCGTTGAGGAAATCACCCAGGACCCGTCTCCGATCCTGTCCCGCAAGGGCGATGATCGCGGCGATCGTGGCAATTTCCGTGGTGGCAACTCCAAGCCTGCTGGTCGTTTCGACAGCGGCCGTGGCGGCCGTCGTGGCGACGATCGTGAAGAATACCGCGCCCGTGAGGGTGCCGAGATGGATGCGGAGTAATCGCGATGTCTGACGAGAACACCAACGAAATCAACCCGGCCGCCCGTCGCATTGCCGTCGGCGCCCGCCGTCCGTTCTATCGCCGCCGCAAGTCCTGCCCGTTCTCCGGCCCCAATGCGCCGAAGATCGACTACAAGGACGTGCGTCTGCTGAGCCGCTTCCTCTCCGAGCGCGGCAAGATCGTTCCGAGCCGCATCACGGCGGTTTCGGCCAAGAAGCAGCGTGAGCTGGCGCAGGCGATCAAGCGCGCCCGCTTCCTTGCCCTGCTCCCCTACGTGATGAACTGAGGAGACAGGCATGTCACAGACTGAAGTCATCCTGCTGCAGCGCGTTGAGCATCTGGGCCAGATGGGCGATATCGTCCGCGTTAAGCCCGGCTATGCCCGTAACTTCCTGCTGCCCCAGGGCAAGGCGCTCCGCGCCAACGCCCAGAACCGCCAGCGTTTCGAGACCGAGCGCGCACAGCTTGAGGCCCAGAACCTCAAGCGTCGTGAAGAGGCCGAGCGTCTTGCCGAGCGTATGCATGGCCTGAGCGTTGTCATCATCCGCCAGGCTGGTGACAGTGGCAGCCTGTACGGCTCCGTCACGACGCGCGACATCGCGATTGCTGTGACGGCTGCTGGCCTGAGCGTCAGCCGCAACCAGGTTGTCCTCGCCGAGCCGATTAAGCTGCTGGGTCTGGTCGAGGCACGCGTTGCCCTCCACCCGGAAGTGTCGATCCCGGTTACGGTCAACGTGGCCCGTTCGGAAGAAGAAGCCGAGCGTCAGGCACGTGGCGAAGCCATCGTCGCTGAAGAGGACGAATACGTTCTCGAAACCGAAGTCGAGGGTGAAGACGCCGCGGCTGAAGGTGAAGTCGAAGGCGCTGCCGTCTGAAAAGACGCATCGCTTAGCGATTGAATGTAAAACCCGGCTGCCTCAGGCAGTCGGGTTTTGTGTTATTGGGGCCAGTTGACGATCTCAGGTTTTCCTCGTTCAATTACTTGAATTGATGTGAGAAGAGCGGGATTGACCATGATATTTCTGCTGGACCGTGTTCTGAAGCGCTTTATCAGTGCCGGAGCACTCGACGTCATCCTGCCCGGTGGTGAAAAACGCCGCTACAAGGGGACGCGTCCCGGTCCGAGCGCAGTCATTCATGTCAAGACAGACAAGGCGCTGAGAGCACTCCTTCTGAATTCCGGGCTCGCCTTTGGTGAGGGCTGGATGGATGGCGACATCGTCTCGGTGGACTGCTCGCTTGAGGATGTGCTGAGCGTTCTCATGCTCAACATCCACGGTAGTCACCATCTGCTTAATCGCGTCGAGGAAAAGGCCCGTTTCGTCACGCGGTTTCTTCGGCAATGGAACGGGCAGAGGCGCTCACGTCGCAATGTCGCTCATCACTATGATCTGAACGGAAGACTCTACGACCTCTTCCTCGATGAAGACCGTCAGTATTCATGCGCCTATTTCACTTCTGACGACATGACACTGGAAGAGGCGCAGCTCGCCAAGAAGCATCATATTGCTGCCAAGCTGCAACTCGACCGGCCCGGCCTTGATGTGCTCGACATCGGTTGCGGCTGGGGAGGCATGGCCCTGACGCTGGCGCGTGACTACGGCGCCAAGGTGACAGGCATCACGCTCTCGCAGGAACAGCTTCAGGTGGCCCGCGAGCGTGCCCGTGCGGCGGGGCTTGAAGGGCTGGTAACCTTCAAGCTCATGGATTACCGCAAGCTCGACAGGCAGTATGACCGCATCGTTTCAGTCGGCATGTTCGAACATGTCGGCATAGGCCATTACGACACCTATTTCCGCACCCTGCGCAAGGCGCTTCGGCCTGGGGGTGTGGCGCTTGTCCATTCGATCGGACGTATGGATGAGCCGGGTTCCACCAACCCCTGGATCGATAAATATATCTTCCCCGGTGGGTATTCCCCGGCTTTGAGCGAAGTGTTTCCTGCAATCGAGCGGGCCGGCCTTTGGGTGACGGATTGCGAGATCCTGCGCTTGCATTACGCGAAAACGATCCGGCTTTGGCGTGAGCGCTTTGCGGCCAATCGCGAGAAGATCAAGGCGCTGTATGACGAGCGCTTCTGCCGTATGTTCGAGTTCTACCTCGTTGGGGTCGAACTGTCTTTCCGACTGCAGGGCCACATGAACTTCCAGCTTCAGCTGACTGCCGATATCGATGCTGTTCCATTGACCCGCGACTATATGGCTGGTCGTTGAAGCCTATTTTGTGCAGCACGGCTGGCCCCTAGTCAGCCGACTGACGTACGATCTCATACTTTGTTAAAAAAATAGGCTCTCGAAACCGTGACTCACGGTTTCGTTACGTAACTCTTTGTGCCAACGATTAGCGAATGAGAAACATTCTCAACCCACAAAATGGGGTGAGCCTGTCTGGCCCCGGAATCGTCCTCATTGCGGCACTTGGCATGACCTTGCCGCCTGATGCCTTGGCGGAGGGCAAACCTGGCGACAATGCTGTAAGCCCCGGGCGGACAGGGGATGATATCGCCACGCGTGACGCACCGAAGCGCCATATCACCCACCCGCACCGGGAAGGCCAGGGAGGCGAGACGAACGCGCGGCACCATCAGAACCATGAGGTGCTGACCGTAATGGGGGCACGTGGTGGTTATGCCGCTGCCGAAAGCGCTATGGGGGACAAGCGCGCCACCCCGTTTCTGCAACAGACACAGACCACCAATGTCGTCACCCATCAGACGCTCGCGGACTTCTCGCCGCAGACCATGGAAGACATGGCGAAATACGTGCCCGGTATGGCAATCGGGAACAACTTCGGCGGTACACAGGATGCCCTCATCAAGCGTGGCTTTGGGGCTATTGATGATGGGTCCATCCTGCGCGACGGGGTGAGGATGCCCATTGGACGCAATTATCAGGGTGATACTGCCGAGCGCGTCGAGATCCTCAAAGGGCCAGCCTCACTGTTCTACGGCATGCAGGAGCCAGGCGGTGTGATCAATGTCATCACCAAGGCGCCCGATTTCCGGCGCTGGGGAGCAGCTTTGGGGACCCAGTGGAGCTCTCTGGGAGGTGGAAATGGTCATGTCGATGTTACCGGGCCGCTCGGAAAGACGCTGGCTTTCCGTCTGATTGGCAGTTACCGCAACGAGAATTACTGGCGTAATTTTGGCGCCAACAAGCAGATCCTGGTGGCACCGACACTCAGCTGGCATCACGAACGCTGGGATGGCGCATTGTCTTACGAATATGTCGCTTACGACAATGTGCTGGATCGCGGCGCCGTTTTTGTCGGGAATAATCCGGTTTCCGGTCCTCAGAAGCGTCTTGATGAACCCTGGACCGCGTCTTTTGGTGCCCGTCATCTCATCGCCAGTCATCTGGGCTACCGGATCGGGATGCATGACAGGCTCAGGCTGTCCGGTGGCTATAACCGCGACGATTATCATGACAGGCAGGCTGACCCTTCGAGCTACTCGGCGCGTACCGGCATTCTGCTACGTCGCTATCGTGCCAATGGTGGGACAATCCGTGCCAATGGCAGTGTCGCCCTCGATTATCTGGGCGATCACGATCTGTGGGGGATGCGTCACGAAATCACGGCGGGTATCGACTACGAAAACCGGAATCAGGATCAGGGGGTGTTCTATCAGTCAGCCAATCAGGGTGGCTTTACCCCGGCCAATCCGGTCTATGGGGGGCTGGAACCCGTCGGGCGCCCCAATCCGGCAAACAGCAATCTGCAGCAGAACATCAATACGGCATCTGGCTATCTCAAGGACAATATCCACCTGACAAGCAGCCTGATTGCAAGCGGCGGCGTGCGCTACCAGTGGTTCGGTTTGCGCTATGGCAGTGGGATTCCCTTCATCCAGACGACCGATGCATCCTATACAAAGCCGTTACCATTTGCCGCGCTCGTCTGGCAGCCATTCAGGAGCGTTTCGTTCTATGGCGATTATTCGCAATCCTTCGGCGCAAATCAGCTCTCCGCTGGCAGCGTGCTGCAGGGAGGCTACAAGCCCACGACGGGTCGGGAATTTGAAGTCGGGGCACGTTATGCGCATGGCGGCCTGACAGCCGATCTCGCCCTCTATCATATCCGCAAGAAAAACGTTCTCCAGACTGCGGGGCAGGATCGCGATGGCAACATCGTGCAGCGTCTTACCGGTCTGGCCGGGTCCAAAGGTCTGGAGGCAAGTGTAACAGGGGCACTGTCTGCCCATTGGAGCACCGTGCTCGCCTATGCGTGGACCGATGCCCGGACGCTGCGTGATACGCCTGCCACTGAGGGGCGCCAGTTGATTGGCGTGCCGAAAAACAGCGGGAGCCTGTTCCTAACCTGGAATGGCGTCTTGCCGTGGCACGCTATGTCGATGCGTGCAGGTGGCGGTGTCCATCTTGTGGGGACGCGCTCGGCAGCGCTTGATAACAGCTTCCAGGTGCCCGGTTATGGCACGGTTGATGCCTTTGCATCATGGACGGTGACGCAACTCTTTTTGCGGCAGATCAACCTGCAACTCAATGCGGTCAACCTGCTCAACCAGGGTTACATCATCGCTCCGACAGGGTCGGTTTACCGCAATAGCTGGGGGCAGGGGCGCAGCTTCGCTGTCGCGACATCGATTGCATTCTGAGGGGGAAGCGGGGGCTCAAAGCGACCCGAGGGGGAGGAAATGGTCCTCCCCGTGCAGAGACAGGGCAGATCCGGCGAGACGTGAACGGTCACCAAGGGAGGCTCTTGCGCGCCCGACTGGTTTTGTTCGCTTTCCTCTACCGGAATCCGGCACCCGTAACGGCTGGATTCAGCTAAGCTTGAGAGCTACTGCCGAGGTCTTGCCGTTGCGTCCGACTTCGGTCTCATAAGAGAGCGCCTGGCCGTCGTTGAGGGAGGAAAGGTTGGCCTTCTCAACGGCAGAAATGTGCACGAACACATCGTCGCCACCGGCATCCGGCTTGATGAAGCCATAGCCCTTTGTTGAGTTGAACCACTTGACGGTGCCTGTTGCCATAGCAAGGCTCCTTGATAGTATAGCGGCCACGCAGAAGAATTATGCGTGCAAACATGCTCTCGTGGATCTGTTTCGGGCGCCACATGCACCCGCATTTCCGGCCAAAAGCACCCGCGTCTACCCTGTATGGGCGTTCGCTCAGCCCAGTGCAAGCACTGAGCGCGGCTCAGCCCTCTTTGCAGACCAGTTTTGCAAGCGTGGCAAACTCGTCGATCGACAGTGTCTCGGCCCGCCTCGTCGCGATGATTCCTGCCTTTTCAAGCAGGGCCTCGCCGCCAATGGGACGCAACGAGGCACGAAGCATCTTTCTTCTCTGCCCGAAGGCAAGATGCGTCACATGCTCCATCGCCTTGAACATCGAGGCTGAAGGCTGGATGGGCTTCGGGACGATATCGACCACAGCCGACTCTACCTTGGGCGGGGGGGAGAAGGCACCCGCAGGGACTTTCATGACGACATTGCAGGTTGCGCACCACTGCGCCAGCACACCCAGTCGGCCATAGGCACCGGTATCGGGCGCAGCACAGATACGCTCGGCCACCTCAAGCTGGAACATGAGCGTCATGCGCTCCCAAGACGCTGCCTGACGTAACCATGCGACCAGAAGAGGCGTGCCGACATTATAGGGCAGGTTGGCCACGATCTTGCGTGGCGCGGGGCATAGCGTGGCACAGTCCAGAGACGTGGCATCCGCCTTGATCAGATGCAGCCTGCCTTGCGCGTGGGCGACAAGTTCATCCAGCAGGGGCCAGGCGCGCTGATCGATCTCAACCGCATGCACCGCATCGGCTTTCGTATCCAGCAGGGCGCGTGTCAGGCCACCGGGACCGGGGCCAATCTCGACCACCTGCCGTCCAGCCATGTCGCCAGCCAGTGCGGCGATCCGGGCAACGATTCCCGGATCGAGAAGAAAATGCTGACCGAAGGATTTCTTCGCATCCAGACCATGAATCCGGATTGCGTCACGCAGGGATGGAAGGGTCATCCCTGGTCCGACACTGGCTTGCCGTGGGGCTTGCCACCCTGTGCCGCACCGCCTTGCCCCGACCCGTGATGGGCAGGCTTGGCGGGGGCCTCATCATCGGCAGCAGCGTCATTGCTTGCCTTGGCCGAAGCGGTCTTGTCGTCCTTGCGCATCTCGATGACGGAGCGACGCTCCAGATCACGCTCGAGCTGACGCGAGGCCTGTTCGACGCGCTCATTCATCAGGCTGTCGGCAATCTCACTCGGGCTCTGCTGGGCAATATTCTTCTGCCCCTTGGTGCAGACCGTCAGCAGCGCGATACCATCAGAGGAGACAAGCGGGCGGCTCGACAGCCCGACGGGCAGATCGGCCAGTACCTGACGCATCTGCGGGTTCAGGCGCTCGAGGACGAGCTGACCGCCTGGATCGGAAGGATGCTTCTCACCCAGAGAGCGATTGAGCGCCTCCATCGACTCACAGCCATGCACAGATTGTGCGGCGGCCGTGGCTTTCTGGAGGGTCAGCTTCTGCTGATCCGTCGGCGCCTGTGGGTTGAGCGGTGAGGAGAAGGGGAAGAAGGCCTGACGTACCGTGATCATCGTGACGTTCTGATGGCCGATGGTGCGCTTGCCGTTGACCGTGACGATCACGTAGCCGCCCGCCACCTTCACCGGATTCGAAATGGCCCCGATGGGCATCTGGCGCACGATCTCGACAACTGGCGGGTCGAGGCTGTCTTCCTGCACCCAACCCATTGTTCCGCCGTCAAGCGCGGTCTGGGCCTGCGAAAACTGCGCGGCGACGATAGGGAAAGGCGCCCCGTTGCGCAGCTGTGTAATGATTGTCTTGGTAAATTCCAGCTCGGTTTCGGAATGGCGCGGATCGGCGACCGGAATGAAGATCTCGCTCACATTGTACTGCGCGCGGCCTTCCTCGGCACGGAGGGCTTCCTCGCGTTGGGCTATCTCACGCGCCGTGATACGCCCGCGGCCCGAAATTTCCTCTCGAAGCACCTGCATCCAGCCGATCTGCACGCGGATCTGGTCGATCAAGGTGGTGAGCGATACACCATCCTGCGCCAGTCGATCACGCAGGGCATTCTTGGGCATGCCATTGCGGGATTCGATGTTGTTGATGGCCTGGGCGATCTGCTGCGGTTCGACATTGATGTGACGCTTGAGGATTTCCTGCGTCTTGATGCGCTCATCGACCAGCTGACGAATGATCTGCGGGCGCAGGCGCTGCATCAGGTCGGCGCTGATATTCAGCCCCGTAGAGAGTGCAAAAAGCTTGCCGCGGTTATCGACGTCGCGCTCGGTCAGAACCTGACCGTTGATCGTTCCCAGAATGGCATCTTCCGGCGGATTGGCCGCCGGGGCGACGCTGCCATGGCCCGGGCGGGCATGGGTGGCGTGATGCGGGGTCGCTGCCACTGCTGTCAGAGCCGGCAGGACGAGGCAGGTGGCAAAGCCCATAAGTATCGCACGCAGGGGCCGGGCAGCGCCGGATTGCGGGGCAGCCCGGAGGAAGGGGGCGGTAAGGGTCATTGCGCGTCCGTCAGCCATTGATTCCGAAGGTACCGATTGTCTTGAAAGTGAGATTGAACAGCACCGTCGTATTACGCTGCTGGCCACCAATCGAGGTATATTGCTTGATCGCAAGGATGTCCAAGCCGAAGCAGTCATTGGAGTAGCCGATATCGCCACCCAGGCTGACAAACTCCTTGCGTGACAGCGAACGGCGACCATAGATCGAAGCGTGGTATTGCTTATAGGCCGTCGAGACGCCCGCTGTTACTTCGTTTGTCTTTGTATAATAGACCTGCGTCGGACCATTCAGTCGATAATTCGTCGCATAGAAGTAATAGGGCGTGACAGGCTCATAGATATACCCGGCATTCACATGGAATATGGGCACACCGACACTGACCAGTCCCTCGCCATAATCGAAGCTCTTGCGATAGGGGTCATAGCGGCCACGGGCCGTCAGATCGAGATAGCGGTTGGGACTGACGCGCACACGCGCCACAGGTGACGAGAGGTGATGAGACAGGCCCGAATAGGGGATGCGGTTCTGGGTAACGTGCTGCTGGATGCTCTCACCCACCAGAAAATCAACCACATGACCACGCCACGTCCAGTTACCGTGCACCCCGATATTGCCGCGCAGGCCGCCATCCAGACGATCCGTGCCAGTATAGCGGTTCAGTGCAAACAAGGTGCTGTCCGTGAACTCGTATTGCAGCGAATCTTCGTTCGGGATCATGCGGGTGGCACTATTGCCCATATTGGGCGCGGCAATTGCCTGCACAATGGGCTCAAGCACCTGCGACCCGTGACCATGTGCAAAGCTGCGCATGAAGGGCCAGTTCATCTTAAGGGCCACAGTGGGCAGGACCCAGCCCGTCGTATGCGTGCCGGTATCGGTATAATAGGTTGGCTGCTCTGTCAGATGGCTCGCCTGATAAACCGTGGCATCGAGACGCGCTGTCAGCAGCCAGATCTGGCCCAGCACGTTGTGGAATGGCCGGTTCCAGTTCATCTGGATCTGCCCGCGCTGATCGCGTGTTCCCTCGGGGCGATAGACGTTGAAGTCGTTTGTGCTGAGCGAGAATGTGCCACCCAGCGGATCCGTCTCACCTTGGAACGCATAGGTAAAGCGCGGCAGAACGAAAGGCAGATTCGAGTTACGGATAACGCCCTGGTTCAGGCCCTGATAGAACTGCCCGTCGAGACGCGTGTAGGAGCCCACGCCGAAGCCATCGATATAGGCTGTCGATTGCAGTGTTTCGTTGCCGTAGCCTGTGATGCGGTAGTCACGCATGTAGTTGGCCGAAGAGGCAAGATTGACGTTTGCGCCAGCGCGCCAGTGATCGTCGATATCGAAAATGGCATTGCCACGGACATAGCCCTGGATGCCGTTGTCGTTCGTGCCATCAACCGTATTGCCGAACGTGTTGACGTAGCTGCCTTCCTTATGGGTGCTGTAGGCCACGCCGCCCGTGAAGTTGATCTTGCCGAAATTGAGCTGGTTTCGATACTGCCCGCTGATCTGCGGTCCTGTGCGGGTCGAGACAAGCCCCTGGACGGTCAGATCCTGCTGGTCGTCAATCGCCCAGAAATAGGGAATGGTGAAGTAGGTGCCCAGATAACGGTCATGCGGGTTGATCCCCGGGATCAGGAAGCCGCTCTGACGCTTCACGCTGGGGTCCGTCATCGAAAACAGAGGCAGGTACATGATCGGCAGTCCGAACATGTCCAGATAGGCGTGGCTGAATTCGATGCGCTTGTGTTCGGCATCCTGGGTCGCATTATAGGCGCGCAACTGCCAGAAGGGCGGCCGTGACGGATCCTTGGCGCAGATCTGGCAGGCCGTATAGACGGCCTTCGCCATGTCATTGATCTTGCCGGTGGTGCGCCTCATTCCATTGGCTGCCAGCTTGGCATTGTCTTCCATGCGCAGGAAGATGCCGCGTGCAATGCCGTCATGCATGCCGTTGCTGAGCTCGACATAGTCCGCGAAGCTGGTGCTGCCATCGGGCTCGACCATTGCAACGTGACCTGTGGCCGTCAGGACACCGGTATTACGGTCGAACACGATCTTGTCGGCGCGAAGTGCATGCTCGCCCTGCCAGACCTGCACATTGCCTGTCCAGGTTGCCACACCGCTGCGGGTGTAGCTCTCGTTATCAGCAAGATAGGTGACGGGATCGGACTGTGAAGACGGCTTGCCGACGGCAACTTTCGGCCCCGCCTGGCGCTGCATGGTTGCATCCGCCTCAGGAATGGCACCGAATGTCACCGTGCCCGCCAGCATGGAGGCAGCAAGCCAAGACCTGCGCCTGTGATGCGCAACGCGCCGTTTCGACATCAACCATCCTCCAGATGCAGAAGCAAGGCTACCGCCAAGCAGAGACCCGCGCCAGTCGGTGCCCATGCCGCCATGACAGGCGGCAACGCACCGGATTCACCAAATTGCGCCGCCACCTTCGAGATGGTGAAAAGCGCGAAGCCCGCCGCGATTCCCGAGCCCAGCATCCGGGCCACACCGCCGCGCCGGGTAGGGCGCATCGAGAAGCCGGCAGAGACGAGTGCCATTGTACCGCACAGGATCGGAAGAGCTAACAGAGTCTGGAAGTGCAGTCGATGCCGGATGGAGGAAAAACCGGACCGCTCGAGGAGATGGATGAAACCCGGCAGCGTCCAGACGGACAAGGTATCGGGCGACGCAAAGCTTTGCTCGACGCGACGCAGTGAGAGATTGGTCGGCAGAAGATAATCACCGATATGGATCGGCAAGTGGTTCGGCCTGACTGTCGCGGCATTTTCCAGCTTCCACGCACCTTCCACCAGTTCGCCGCGAGGGGCCTCGATACGGATGACAAGCTGATCGCGCGCATCGAGGCGGAAGATGCTGATGTCGTTGATCTGCAATTTGCGGTCCCGCAGAAAGACGTGACGCGCGTGCAGGATAGCTACACCCTGTCCGCCCTGCTCATCATCGAGCTGGCGCAGCCATAGCGCACCGCCATTAAGGGAGAGCGGCCCCCCGCCAGTCTTCAGATAAGCCTCGTCCAGCAACTCCGCCTTGCGGAACATGGAGGAGGAAAGCGGAGAGAGCGCCATCGTCCCGAAAGCGCCCATCAGAATGGCGCAAGCCAGGGGTGCCGCCAGAAACTGCCAGGCCGAGATGCCCGCCGCACGGGCAACAATCAGCTCGGACGAGCGCGTCAGACGCCAGAAGCACACGATACCCCCCAGCAGGATGCCGAACGGCATGATCATGATCATGAAATATGGCACATGTAGTCCGGCGATTTCGGTCACCAGGCTCGTCGGGACATCCGGTTTGGTGGCGACACGCCGCAGCAGATCGATGAAATCGAACAGGGAGACGAGCCCTGTCAGCGCGGCGATCATCGCCAGCGAAAACAGCGTGAAGATTCGCGAGATATAAACTGAAAGCGTGACCGACACCCCAGCCGAGGTGCCGCGAAACAGGGCCAGGGTATTACGCGCCATGAGATGTCTTCCGGCCGGAATTCAACCCTCTGGGCAGGAAGAGCCAAACTGCGCAGCCGATGGCAGGCAGAATCGCTACGCCCCAGAGAAGCGGGACAAGACCGAGATTTCGGCCTGCCAGATTTTGCAACATGAGAGACATGGCCATCAGCCCCACCACAGAGAGAATGGCGGCTAGCGGGCGTTTGATGTTGCCGTGGCGCGAAAAGGCACCGCTCAGCACGGCAACAAGTGCGATCATGCTGAAAGACAAAGTGGTGAGCGGTGAGGTCAGGCGCCTCCACCCTTCCACAGCGAACTTGCCCCAGTCTCGCTGCGAGACATAGCGCGGGTCAGGGTGAAAGAGCTCGGGGAGAGACATTTCGGAGGCGTCGCGCACTTCGGTGTCGGCCTGTTTGCTGCTGGAAAGATCGATTGAATTGCGCGTGAATGTCAGGACATTGAGCCGCCCGGTATGATGATCGATCTCTTGGCGGGAGCCGTTGAAGAGCACCACGCGCGGCTGGTTATCGACCACCACCATCGTTCCACGTTCAGCGATGATGGTTGCGCGTGCTTCAGGCTGGCGGTCATCTTCCACAAACACCCCGTGCATTTCCCCATCACGGTCGCGGCTGCGCACATAGACGGTCATGTCTTTCGAGAGCTGAGCAAACACACCGTCCTGAAGCAGGAAGGCCGCCATACGATTGCGGATCTCAAACTCATAGCGCCTGAAGGCGTGGTAGGAGACCGGGACAAGCCACAGGTTGAGAATATACCCAATAACGGTCGTGATCAGCGCACAGGCCATGGCTGGCCGCGCCAGCTGGAAAGGCGAAAGCCCCGCTGCCTGCATGACGGTCAGCTCACGATCGCCCGACATGCGCTGATAACCGAACAGCACGACAAGGAAGGTCGTGATTGGCAGGATGACCGCGAGGAAAGACGGGATCATCAGGGAGGTGAGCTGGATGAACACGCGCAGCGACAGGCCACGATCCACGACAAGTGATACGAAGCGCAACGACTGCATAAGCCAGATGAGCGCAATGGCACCACTGGTAATGCCCACCAGCCCAAGGAAAAGCTGACGCAGGATATAGCGTTCTCGCAGCAGCAGGGGAGAGCGTTGTTTGGAGCGTGAAGCCGAAGCAGACATGAGTATTGCCCTTAGCGTTTCGCCGGACGTGCCGAAAGCTGCATCTTGTTACGAATGTTCAGGATCAGCGCGGATCACGCAACCAGCGATCGCCGGTGTGGCGGCTATGCGCCACAAAAAAACCGGCCAGCAGACCTGCCACAGCAAAGGCGAATGTCCAGCCGGAAGGACGTATCAGCAGGAGGGACAGGGCAGGAGCCGCAATGAGTCCGATCAGCGTGCTGACAATTGTCTCTCGACGAGTGGGGCCGAAATGACGCTGGGCATGGCAGGTAGGGCATTCTTCATCCGTGCGCTGCATCTTGCCGCGGCAGACCGGGCACAGAACGACCGTTTCCTGCGCCGGTGGTCGAGGCACAGGAAGATAATTGCCGGTGATGACCGATCTTTGTCGGGGCAGGGGGGAGAGACGCGCCATGAAGTGCACATGCCGCGAAGCATGGGGGCAGCGCAATATGAAAATCAGGCAAGGTAGCGCGCTGAGACCAAGGCAAGACTGTTTGGACCCATCACGGTTCCTGCTTGATCGGCTGACCTGATCAGGCCGCGGACCCGCGTTGCGCTATCGTATTGCGCTCTCTGGCAGGCGTCTGATCGCCCTCTACTGTGCGAAGGTCCGGGGAAGCCCTTGAACGTGCCGGCCCCCGCGGGTCTGGGTGAAGAATATGATATGGCAGGCACGGTCCCCCCACCTCAGCCGCATCTCTTGGCAACGTGTATGATCCCCGTCTAGATCGTCCTGACAGGCTGATCCCGTGGGGGCCAGAGCCTCGATGGCTGCGCCTGAATGCAGGAGGTGAATCGTGCACAGATGGCGTGCTGCACTCGCCGGGGCCTTCGTTCTTCTCGCTGCCCTGATCTGCCTCGCAGGTGTTTCGGCGATGCGGTTTTTTGGACCCGCATCCGTTCAGCTGCCATCGGATGCCTATATCTGGCAGCGCCAATGGCGGGACGAACTGATCCGCTCTATCGCGCAGGCTGCGCCCTCTATCCAGACCTGGCACATTCTCGCCGCCGAGTTCGACCAGACCGGCCAGTGGCGTGATACGGCGTTGCTTAGCCCAAAACAGGTTCTGGCATCGCATCGTGTGATCGCCGTGTTCCGCCTCAGCGGCCGGATAGAGGCGCTCGATCCTGTGCAAACGGGCTACCATATCGAGCAGGTGCTCGCTCAATGGCAGACGCTCGGCCTTACGCCGGAGGGGATCGAGATCGATCATGACTGTCCCACCGCCCGGCTTGGCGATTATGCGGCGTGGCTCGATGCACTCCATCGCAGATTGTCGGGGCGCTACCGTCTGACGATTACAGCCTTGCCAAGCTGGATCGGCGCCCCGGCGCTCGGTTCGGTCCTGTCCCATGTCGAGGGCGTCGTCCTGCAGCTTCACGCCGTCAGCAATCCGGCGGGTGGATTGTTCAGGGCCCATGAGGCCCAGCGCGATGCTTCCCGCTTTGGCAGGATTTCGCCCGTTCCGTGGCAGATTGCGCTGCCAAGCTACGGTACGAAAATCATATGGGGGGAGGCGGGCCAGCCGGTCGCGGTTGAAAGCGAGATGGCACGCGGCATTGCCAGAGGGGCGGGGCAGGAACTGACCGTTGCTCCGGAGGAGGTTGCGCGGTTCATGCAGCGTATCGAACACGCGCCGCCCGCGGGTCTGGCGGGATGGATCTGGTTCCGCCTGCCGGTTGCGGGTGACCGACGCGCCTGGAGCCTTCCTGCGTGGTTGACGCTGGTCAGGCACGAGCCATTGCGCCGGGCACTCTCGCTTGGCCTGAACCCACAAGGTGCAGCTTTGTATCATATCGTGTTGAGAAATGACGGCACGATTGACGCCACGCTGCCGCTCATTATCCATGCTGACAAGGACTGTGCCGGTATGGGGGCGCAAGGGCCTTATCGTCTCGATTACGACCAGACTGGCCCGGTTCTTGTCAGAACGGGTGAGGCGCTTCTGCCGGTCGGACAGGAAATTGTTGCGGGCTGGCTGACCTGCCAGAAAAAGAAAGATCAGATCAATGTCTCAGCGCAGGACGTTACCCGACGCTTCTGAAGACCGTGCACCCCGTCGAAAGCGACTGACAGCAAGGCAGCGGGCCTTGCTTGGCGTGATGGTTCTGACGCCTGCAAGCCTTGTCGGCGTCATGGCGTGCGGTCCGTTCTTTCCCGAGCCGTTGCTGAATGACCGTACACACACGCTTGAGAAGCTGCCTTCTTTTTCGTTCTCCTATGCAATCAGACATCTTTATCCCGGACAGAAGGTAACGCCAGAGCCTTCGCCAGGGTCAGGGGCTATGTCGCCTCCGGATGAGGATAACCCAGCTGAAGCCCGGGCGCGTGATCTCTACCAGAGCGGCGCGCAGGCCTATCGCGACCCCAATAGCGCCGATCACGGGATCGACGCATTCAAGGCGGTTCTTGCGCTTCCAGACACAAGCAATGCTCATGAGAAAGTTGCGGCAGCCTTCATGCTGGGCAAGGCGTATAGTGCTTCGGCTTTTGCGTCAGCCAACGATCCGGAGCATGACCTGACCGAAGCCGCCCGGGCCTTTGCCCTGACGCGGTCGCTGGTCGAGGCAGGCGTAAATGATCCTGACGCCCTAGCTCAGGCCTCATGGGGTGAAGAGGCGAAGCTCTATCTGCGCGGTGCCAATGGTCTGTGCGGCTGGCACGAAATGGAGACTCACGCACCGTGCACGAGCAGCCTGAGGAAGGATCTGATTGGCAAGGCGCTCCTTCTTTATGTGCATCAGGTCGAATCCGGATCCTACGCCGGTGAGGACTCCCTGCGTTACGTCCTGGCCTGGGTCTCGCAATATCCCGACTTGGTGAGAGCGCTCGCCGCTGATCCGCTGTCGCGCAAGCTGCTCAGCGCCTATGCCCTGTCTTTCGACTATGACGGTGACCTCGCCCATTCATCCCTGAAAAATCTTGCAACTGCCGTGCATGAGCAGGGCGTCAAACCGGATGACGGAACCGATCTGCTGGCGGCCGCGGCCTATCGTCAGGGTCAGTTCGATCTGGCGCGGGATTTCGCTACACAGAATCCGTCCCCTCTGGCTGCCTGGGGGCGCGCCAAGCTGGCTGTCCGCGCCAATGACACAAAAGCCGCGACGCTCGCCTATGCCGAAGCGACCAAAGGGTTCCCGACACTGGTGCCTGCGCAAGACCCTGCCATTGCAGTGCGTATGCAGGGCGAGCAGGGTGTGCTGGCGCTATCGCGTGGCGAATATGTGCAGGCGCTTCTCTGGCTCTATAAAGCGGCGCAGCAGGCCGGACCGGGCAGTGATGTCGGAATCGATGCCGCCTATGTCGCTGAGCGCGTGCTGAGCGTGGATGAACTCAGGCAGTTTGTGGATGCCAACGTGCCTCCAACGCCGGCCGAAGCCTCCGGCGCCAGATCATCCGGGGTGCAGGATGACCAGACAGAACCTGCTGGTGAGCCCCCCGTCGAGACGATGCCGGATGTAATGCGTTCGCTCCTTGTGAGACGCCTGATCCGTGAAAACCGCCTCGCGGAAGCGCTGAATTATACGGATCACGACCACAAGGCAGGGTTCGCGCTTGAGAGCGCGCAAGGCCAGCCGCTCAATCTGACCTATGATCAACTGATCCAGACCTATGCAGAGGCGCTTTCGGACGCAAAGTCGCGCTGGACCCGGGCAGGGCGCGCGGAAGCCTGGTTTCTGGCAGCACGGATCGTGAAGCTCTATGGTATGGAGCTGACCGGCACGGAGCTGGGACCGGATTATCATATCTGGGGCGGGATTTATGGCTGGGGTGCCAACATCGATCCTCGCTCGGTGCAAGGTCCAGCAGCCCAGAAGCCGCCTGCCTCAAGAACCTTCGTCACGGCGCAGGAAATCGCCCGGTTCGACAGCAGTGCAGTCAAGCCCGATGCGCGCTATCATTATCGCTGGCTTGCCGTCAGCTATGCATCCCGTGCGGCTGACCTCCTTCCCCCGCGCTCGCAGGCTTTCGCGGCTGTGCTCTGTCAGGCAGCTGGGTGGCAGACCGATCAGACGCAAGCGCTCTACCAGCGATATGTGCGCGAAGGGGCCCTTGTCGATTTTGCTCCGAAATTCGGCAGTAGCTGCACGGTCAGGCCTGCTTTCGAGCAGACCCGTTTCTACGGGCTGCGTAGAACCTGGAAGCGCGTTCGAGCGGCGATCGCGCGTCGGCTCTGAGGGGCGTTGCGTTCGCGCAGGAAGTGTGGCGACAGGCTTGGTCGGATTTCAGGGGGTGTTCTCGTGCTCGCCTGTCGCGATGCGGGCCTCGACCGCCAGACGCCAAGGGGCATCTGCCGGGGCTTCATCCACAGCGCGCCGATACAGGGCGAGGCTATCGGGCGAGATATGACCGTCACGGCGTGTCTGGAGCTCTGCCACCTGCACGGCCAGATCGGGGATGAAGCGTACAGCTAGAACACGACGATACAGGCCGATAGCCTCATCGGGGCGATTCATGGCCTCATCCACCTGACCCAGCAGCAGGGCCGACCGGATGAAATCCGGGTCCTGAGGGGAGAGCGTTGCCACCTGCCGGGCCAGCTTGCCGAAAAGCGCCTGCAGTTCCGGCGAAACACTGCGCGTGCGGTCCTGATGCGGCTGGGGTGGAAGTGACGGATGACCGTTCACCAGGTAAAGCGCGAGCCCTGCGATGGGCAGCACGGGTAACCAGAGCACGGATTTCCAGCGCCGCATACCTTGTGAAACCTGCGCCCGATGGCCCTCGGGATTATCAGGATCCACAAGTGCTGCGGGCAGAGCGCGGGCTGTGAGTCCGTCATCAGGCAGCGCGTCGGCGGCGAGGATGCGACGCTGTATCTCCAGCCGTGCCTTACCCGCCTCAGTGGGGTCGATCAGCCCGGAGGCCATATCCCGATCGAGTTCGCGTAACTGCTCGCGATATAGCGCGAGGGCTGACAGGCGTGGCCCGACGGGTGGGATCTGGCGCTTCGACTGGAGGAATATCAGCCAAAGCAGCGGCGAGAGGGCCAGAAGCGTGACAAGCAGGAAACCGGGCCAGCTCATGGCTTGCTCTCCTCACGCAGCAGACTGGCCAGACGCGTGGCTTCGGCTTCAGTCAGGGGAGGTTCTTCCTGCTTGCGGCGCATCATCACAAGGGCTGCGCCAATACCGACGGCAACCGCCAGAGCCGGCATGGTCCAGAGCAGCAATGTGGCCATCGAGAATTGCGGCTTCAGCCGGATGAACTCGCCATAGCGATGGGTCATCCATGCCATGATCTGGGCGTCGCTCTCGCCTTTTGCCACATGCTCGCGCACGACATGGCGCAAGTCGCGCGCCAGCCCTGCGCTGCTATCCTCGATGGATTCGTTCTGGCACACCAGACAGCGCAATTGGGCACCTATGGCAGCCGCCCGCTTTTCCTGTGCGGGGTCGTGCAGCATCTCGGACGGATCGTCCAGCGCCAGAGCCCGACCGGATATCAGGGGTGTGAGGGCTAGCAGCGCTGTCAGCAGAACAACACCAAGCCACGCCGGAACGAGAGAACGAGAAGCTAGTCCTGATGGGCTCATTCTGACCTGCCATCACCAGTAGATGGGGCAGACGCCTGCGCGGCGAGAGGCAGGATCGTGTGATCCAACAGGGCTTCATCAAGCGCAGCCGCGCCGTGCCAGGCAATATGCCCACCCGGCATGACGAGAAAACTTTCGGGCACGCCGGTCACGCCCCAGTCGATGGCGGTCATGCCGCTTTCATCCAGGCCGGTGCGTGCATAAGGCGAGCCATCGCGCTCGATGAAACGACGGGCGTCCTGTGGCTTGTCCTTATAGGCAATGCCCCAAAGAGCAATGTCGCGGCTGATCACCCGCAGGGCGGCCATCTCTGCGACGCAGGGGATACACCAGGAGGCGAAGAAATTCACGAGCACAGGCACAGGGCTGGCTCTGAGGTCGGCGGTTGAGAAACCGTCACTCTGCCCGCTCAGACCGGGCAGCGAAAAATCCGGGATCGTCTCGCTCGCCTGATCGTTGCGGATGGCATGAGGGTCGAAGGAACCGTCCTGCATCGCTGCCAGCATCTTCCAGCATCCCAGCCCCGCAAGAGTCGCCCCGGCTACGGGAAGCGCCATGAACATCCGGCGTCTTGTCAGGCGTGTCATGGGTGTATCTCCTTCGCGCCCGGCAAGGTAGAGGCTGTGCGGCCTCTGCCGGGCGCACCGAGGCGATGGCGCCGATCCGACAGCGAAAGCGCCCCCCCGAGAGCCATGATCACACCGCCAAGCCAGATCCAGGGGGCAAGCGGATTATTATGAAGGCGCAGCACATAGCGGGTCTGCGCACCTGTGCCATGACTCTCACCCAGCGCCGCGTAGAGGTCACGCAGCAGGTTGGTTCTTATGGCGACATCGGTCGTCACCTGATGCTGGCTTGTGAAATCACGACGTGACGGATGCAGATGGGCAATGACACGCCCGCCGCGCAGGACAGTCAGGTCTGCCACGAGCGCGCGGTAATTCGGGCCGTCCTCCTGTCTCGCGCCATCGAGCCGCCAGACCAGCGTACCTTGCTGGATCGTCTCCCCCACGCCGAGTTCCACCACAGAATGGCTCGCCTGAGACATGCCAGTGAGACCCAGTACCGTCACACCCACGCCGATATGGGCTAGAGCCCCGCCCCACACGGCGCGGGGAAGTCCTGCCACGCGCTGGCGCATGGTCCGGGGTATTGCGGTCCACCGGGTCGTGGTGATGCCAAGACGGATGGCCAGATCGGAAAGACTGGCCGCAATGACCCACAGCCCCGCCGCCCCACAGAGCGCGGGGAGGAGGCCGTCGAGCAGAATGAGCGCGGTTGCAAGCCCAACCACAGCAAAACAGGCCGCCGGATAAAGGCGCCCCAGCACCGGCGAGAGGCGTGCACGCTTCCAGGGCAGCAGAGGACCGATACCCATTGCAAGCAGGAGGGGTAGTGCCAGCGGAATGGTCGTGGCATCGAAAAACGGCTTGCCGACCGAGAGGGTCCGCCCCGTCAGGATCTGCATGAAGGGGGGGTACATGGTGCCAGTCACCACCACCGCGCACAGGGCGCAAAGCAGGATGTTATTGAGCACAAGCCCGCCTTCGCGTGAAAACGGTGCAAAGATGCCCCCCGAGGTGAGCGAGGGGGCTCGCCAGGCGAAGAGCACAAGCGACCCGCCTATGACGAGCGCAAGCAGACCCAGAATGAAAATGCCTCGGGCAGGGTCATTGGCGAAGGCATGCACCGAATTGAGAATACCCGAGCGTACAAGGAATGTGCCTGAAAGCGAGAACGAGAAGCTCGCTATGGCCAGTAGAACGGTCCAGATACGCAGGGCATCGCGTTTTTCGACCACGATGGCCGAATGAACGAGGGCCGTTCCGGTCAGCCAAGGAATAAGCGAGGCGTTTTCCACCGGGTCCCAGAACCAGTAGCCGCCCCAGCCCAGCACATAATAGGACCACCATGAGCCCATCGCGATGCCGCATGTGAGAAACGCCCAGGCCGCCACGGCCCAGGGACGGACCCAGCGGCCCCAGGCCGCATCCACACGGCCCTCGATCAGCGCGGCGACAGCAAAGGCGAAGGGCACGGCAAACCCGACATAGCCGGTGTAGAGAATGGGCGGGTGGAAGGCGAGGCCGGGGTCCTGCAGAAGCGGGTTCATGCCCTGCCCGTCATCGGGTGCTGGCCAAATGCGCTCGAACGGGTCGGAGGTGAGCAGGCAGAAAAGCTGGAACCCGGTTGACACGCCACCGAGAATGGCCAGCACACGAGCCTTGAGCACAAGCGGCAGGTTGCGGCCAAACAGGGCCACGGCGCCTCCGCACAGGGCAAGGATAAGCGCCCAGAGCAGAACCGACCCCTCGTGATTACCCCACACACCCGTGATCTTGTAGAGCAACGGCTTGCTCAGGGCAGAATTCGCAGCCACGTTCTGAACCGAGAAATCATCATTTACCGCGCAGGCAATCAGACTTGCGAAGGAAAAGCCCAGCGCCAGAAGCTGGGCTACAGCCAGCGCCGGGGCCAGATCGAGCAGCGCAACTCTGGCGCGTGCGGCCCCCCAGAGCGGCAGGATGAACTGGGCCAGTGCGATCACGCAGGCCAGAGCCAGTGCATAATGGCCCTGTTCGGCCCCCAGGACAGAAATCATGCGACAGACATCATGGTGTTGTGTGACCCTTGGCATCGTCACGGATCATGCTCGTCCAGCTTTCGGAACTGGGCGGTTTGCCATAGCGCGGGTCCCATTTGCCGCTGCGTTGCAAGGCTTCGGCCACTTCTTTCGGCATATAGGTCTCGTCATGCTTGGCCAGAACTTCAGAGGCTGCAAAGGGCGCGCCGGCATGATAGCTGCCAAGGGCGACCACACTTTGCCCTTCTCGGAACAGATCCGGCAGGATGCCCTCAAAGCGTACTTCGACGGCGGCTTGCCCATCCGTGACCCTGAAGAAATTGACCGGTGTCTTGCCATCCGTTTCGCGTCGAAGCGACCCCGCCACGACCATGCCGCCAAGGCGAATCACCCGGTCAGGCGCGGGTGGCTTTTGCACAAGCTGTGAGGGCGCCATGAAGAAGACAATGCTGGACGAAAACGCATTCAGCACCAGCGCCGTTGCGACGGTGAAGCAGGCGAGGCAACTTAGCACAAGCCATAAACGCCGGGATTTGCGGGTCATGCGACGCTTCGGGCGCGTCTGAAACAGCGCATCGCTCATGGAGTCGCCCCCTGGCTGGGGATCGACCCGGTATCGGGGCTTCCGATGCTGCGGTGTCTGGCTCCCTGCCGCTGTTCGAGCAGCGCAAGGCGGGCTCTGGCGCGGCGCAGCCGCATCACGAGAGGCAGGGTAAAGGCACCGATCATCACAAGCGTCGCGGCATAGGAGGCAACGATATAGGGCAGATGGGTCACGCGGCCGGTCCCTCGTGCATGAGCGACCGGGTCATGATCTGTCGGGCCCGGGCTTCAAGAATGGCGGCCTTGAGGCGGCCTGTCACAAGGGCGGCGAAGCCGAAGGCAAAGCCGGCCATGCAGCATGAAAGCGGCAGCAGCATGGATGGGGGCATGGCAGGGGCATGGGTAAGCGTGATGCTGTCGGGCTGGTGTAGGGTATTCCACCAGCTGACGCTGAACTTGATGATGGGCAGATCGATGACACCGGCGATGGCCAGAACAGCCGCGGCACGATAACCGCGCTGCGGATCGTCGAAGGCCTGAATCAGCGCAATATGACCGAGATACAGGAAAAACAGCACGAGAACCGATGTCAGCCGTGCATCCCACACCCACCACGTCCCCCACATGGGCATGCCCCAGAGCGAACCGGTGATCAGACACAGTGCGGTAATGGAAGCGCCTAATGGCCCGATCTCGACGGCGGCAAGGTCGGCCAGGGGATGCTTCCAGACGAGGGACAGAACCCCGCATATGGCAAGAGCGGCATAGCCACCCGAGGCCAGTATCGCCATGGGAACATGGATATACATGATCCGCACGGCATCCCCCTGCTGCCAGTCTGCTGGCGACCAGATCAGCGCCCAGACCAGACCGACACCAAGCGTCAGGCATGACAGAAGGGCCAGTAGCGGCAACAGCCATTGCGCCAGCTTCAGGAAGCGCCCCGGATTGGCGTAACGATGCAGGAACGTTCCCCGTATGGGCCGTTCCACGCTTTTGCCTCCCTTGGTATCTTGCGCAGTTCCTGTCACTTCGTGCTTCTCTCCCCCTCGATTGCGGCCATGATATAGCCCGCTTCAGCCACCATCCAATGCAGGTTTTGACGGAAAGCCGTCCTGATACGGGATTCATGGCGGGGGAGGGAGGCCATAAGGTGCAGTTTCTTCCGATAACCCAGACAGGTCAGGCCGATAAGAGAGGGACGATAATGCAGTACTGGTTGATCAAATCCGAACCCGAGGCCTTCTCATGGCAGCAGCAGGTGCGCAACGACATCGAGCCCTGGACCGGTGTGCGCAATTATCAGGCGCGCAACAATCTCGCCGCCATGCGCTGTGGCGATCTGGCATTTTTCTATCACTCGGTTTCGGACAAGGAGATCGTGGGTGTGGTCCGGGTTGTCCGCGAATCCTATCCCGATCCGAGCGCCGAGGGCGGCAAATGGGTTTGCGTGGACGTGCAGGCCTGTGGGGCCTTTGAAAATCCGGTTTCTCTCGTGACCATCAAGGCTGATCCGGCTCTGGCTGATATGGCGCTCTTGCGTCAGTCACGTCTCTCGGTAGCGCCCGTCACCGAAGATGAATGGCACCATCTTTGCCATATGGGAAGGTGGAACAAGCCCAAGGGCTGAGCCTGCGGCAACGGGCTCAAACGCCCGGCGCACCTTCAAGGACGCCGCGCAAAAGGGCGGCAAGTCTGGCCGGGTCGTCTTCTCGCAGCGAGGCAAAGCCCATGATGAGCCCCTCCAGCTTTGTCTGCTGGCAAAGGGCTGACAGACGCCCCATGCGATACCCCGCTGCACTGAGCGCTGTCAGGCAGGCTGTCTCGAAACCCGCATGTTCAAGGATCGCGCCGATTTGCACCCCGCCATGCGGCGGCGTAACATGCAGCCCTTCCACGGTTGCAAGAGCGTGATAAAGGGCCATGCCCCGCTGCTGGTAAAGACGCGCGATACGGCGCAGATGTGCCCGGTATTGCCCTGTTTCCATCAGGGCCGCGAGGGCAAGCTGGGCGTGCAGATTGGCGGCGAGGCCCATTGTGCGGTGTGCCGCCCGCAAGGGTGCAACCAGTGGCTCGGGTACGGCCATCCAGCCCAGCCGTAGTCCCGGCAGCAAGGCTTTCGAGGCGGAGCCAAGATAGAGCCATTCACACCCCGTGCCATGCGCGGCAAGCGCGGCAATTTCGCGACCATGCCACAGGAATTCGCTGTCATAATCGTCCTCGAGTATCAGCGCATTCTGGGCTCTGGCGCGGTCAAGAAGGGCGAGACGCCTGTCCAGCCCCATGCGACCACCCAGAGGGAACTGGTTCGATGGCGTGATATAGACGAGACGCGCTTCGGGGGGCAGCTGGCTGACCTGCATCCCGTGATCATCAACCGGCACTGGGACGAGGCGTGCGCCCGATGCCATGAAGCTCGCACGG
This sequence comes from Asaia sp. SF2.1, assembly GCF_000505765.1. Lineage (NCBI taxonomy): Bacteria > Pseudomonadati > Pseudomonadota > Alphaproteobacteria > Acetobacterales > Acetobacteraceae > Asaia > Asaia sp. SF2.1. The sequence goes on from NZ_AYXS01000002.1 coordinate 87,807, forward strand.
GCACCCAGATAGCCGGGATCCTCTACGGCAACCACATCACCGGGGTCGGTCATGACCTGCGCGATGAGCGTGAGCGATGCCTGAGTGCCTGGCGTGATGATGATCTGCCCGGGGCTGACACGCAGCCCGCGATCGCTCGCAAGGCGGGTGCTGATTGCCTCACGCAGGGCATGAGCCCCGTGATACCCGCCATAGGCGGCTTCATCGCCGTGATTCTGGCGCGCAACACGACGCAACGTCTGGGCCCACAGATCGGCGGGAAACTGTGCCTCGTCCGGGACGCCGGGGGATAAGCGGCCTGTATCGCGTTGGTAGCTTGCAGCCCGCGGGTCCTGGGCCAAAATCCTGCCTCTGTCCGACAGGGTGGCCGTGCCGCCCTGAACCGTCCGGGGTGAGGGGAGGTTCGTGCAATGCACAACCGGGCGTCGTCCTGCCCGCATATCGAGAATACCTTCCGCCCGAAGCAGGTCATAGGCCGTGGCGATCGAACTGCGCGACAGGCCGAGCATGGCGGCGGCCTGTCGCGTCGAGGGCAAGACTTCGCCATGAGCCAGTTTGCCCGATTTTATGGCGCGACCCAGAGCAGCGAAGAGCTGGACCGGCAAGGGGGTAGATGCGTGTGGATCGACGTTGAACAGGGCGGGTAGGTAAACTGGCATGGCGAAAAACCATAAAACCGGCTCTCGGATCAGTCCAGTTCCAGCGCTAACGCCTTTACGAGCGGTGCCGGATCAGGGGCCGCATGCCGAGCAAGGAGAAGAGAGCCATGATTCCCGATTATGCCAAGGCAAGGCAGGCACGGCGCGCGCACTATGATGAAGCGACCCTCCATGCCATTCTCGATACGGGGTTGGTCGGGCATGTGGGGTTTGTGGCCGATGAGCGTCCGATGGTCATACCGATGGCCTATGCCCGTATCGGCAGCACGCTCTATCTGCATGGCGCTTCCAAGACACGGATCATGGCGCTGGATGGCCAGAAGCTCTGCCTGACCGTGACCCAACTGACGGGGATCGTCGTGGCCCGCTCTTCATTTCACCACTCGGTCAATTACCGCAGTGCGGTTGTGCATGGCACTGCGAGGAAGGTTCTGGCAGAGGAGCATCAGCTGGCGCTCGACGCCATAACCGATCATCTCCTGCCGGGCCGTTCGGGTGAGGTGCGGGCCATGACGGCGCAGGAACGCAAGGCTACAGGCGTCATGGCCCTGGACATCGAGGCAGCCAGCGCAAAGATCAGAACAGGCGGCCCGGTCGAGGATGATGCCGATCTGCCCTCCACGCAGTGGGGCGGCGTGGTGCCGGTTGTGATCGCTCTCGGGACAGGCCTGCAGGACGGCCATACCCCGGAAGGCACGCTGCCCCCCGCGTCGCTGCGCAAGGCGCAGGCGAAATTCCTGGCCTAAAAGCGCAGTGTTGTCCGTTACCGGAGTCGCGACCGCGCGAGTTGTCACTCACCCGGTCGTGCATGCCGATGGGTAGATACATTCGAGAGACTATCAGTTAGTTGCTGCCCCATCGGAGGCAGATTGAAGCGTGTGATCAGTTGGGCGGGGCTCGGGCATATATTCTGAACCGGTGGGCGCAACTGATTGGCGCTTGTGAAAATCCGGCAAGCCAGAAGCATGTCAGCCGTCAGATCGTGATGCAGTACCGCTGTGATGGTTCCATCGGAGAGAAGCGCCCTGTTATCGCGGTCGAGATCATGCGCGATGAACAGGCGCGGCTCGATTACACAGTCCCGCAAGGCTCTGGCAATGGCGTGATTGCCGCCACCGATCGAGTATATACCGGCGATATCGGGACGGTCCCGCAGGGTGTTGGCAACGAGATCGTAGGTTTGCCAGTCCAGGCCGCGCCCTTCACCAAGCGAGACGATGGCAAGATGCGGCGCATATTGCTGCAGCCATTCGCGAAACCCGCGGGCGCGCTCTTCCTCGCCAACGAAGCGGTTGCTTGAGACCACGACGAGAATGGATCGCCCCGCATGGGTCTCGGCGGGCATCCAGCCCGAGGCCAGCCATGCGGCCATGCCTCCCGCAGCATGATTGTCCATGCCGACATAGGCCTGTCTGGCGGAGTGCGGCAGGTCCGTTACCAGAGTGACGACCGGGATACGCGCCTTTGCGCAGGCCAGTATCTCTGCACGTATGGAGGGGTGATCGGGTGCCTTCAGCAGGATGCCGTTGGACCCGCGTTTCCTGATACGCGCCATGATGGCGGCAATTTCCTCACCGGTCGCTGTCTCGCCCAGATGAGCGCGTACGCGCATCAATACCGGGAGGTGCGCAGCAAGCTGGGCTTCGAGCGCCAACCTTACAGCTGAGGAGAAGCGATCGGGCGCTTCCATGACCAGATCGATTGTCAGCCGGCTGCCATGCAGGGAAAGCTCGAGGGTCTGGCGGGAGAGTTCTTCCATGGCCTGAAGCACGCGGCGTCGCATGCTGTCACGCACGCCCTTGCGATCATGCAACACCCGATCAACGGTGGCGAGACTGACCCCGGCCTGACGGGATATGTCCTTGAGTGAATGGGCGATGGCCATGCTGCGTCTCCTCCGGATTCCATGAAGAAGCGTTGAAACTGTCCTGAGGTGTTTCTGAGGTGTTTACCGTATGGGGCGTTCGATTACACGATTGTAATCTTCTGGCGTTGCCTGCGATAGCCCGACGGAAAGCCGCCCGGTTTCAGGCAGGGATCGACAAGATGGAGATCGACAAGTGAAAGCGGACAATCTCTCTGTATTGCGGGCAAGCCGCAACTGGTACTCCCCGGATCATGCCACGCTGGAAGAGCTGCAAACGCTGACCGAGCGGCAGATCACGCCGCGCGATTATCCTCTGGCTGCCTCTATCGGTGCCGGGCAGGTTCCCCTTTTCGATTGCGGTGATATCCGGCGCCTTACCCTGACCCAGGAGGGACGTGAGCTCGTGATGGCCGAATGGGCGCAGGCGCTGCGCGACGGCCCGGGCATTGTGGTGCTCAAGAAGGCCTTTGATGATATGGCCGCACTTGACCACGTGACGCATCAGTTCGACGCGCTGATCACTCTGCAAAAACGCGATGGGGTGCAGTCGGGCGATCACTTCGCCAAGGCCGGAGCCAATGATCGCGTCTGGAACGCATTGGAAAAACTCTGCCTTTTCGATCCGGAAGGGTTCGCCCGTTACTACAGCAATGAAATGATCGCGCTCGTAAGTGAGGCCTGGCTTGGCCCGGCTTACCAGATCACGTCACAGGTTAATGTGGTTAATCCCGGCGGTGAGGCGCAGACGGTCCATCGCGACTATCATCTCGGATTCCAGTCCACCGAGCAGGTCATCCGCTATCCGGTGCATGTGCACGCCGTCTCACCTTTCCTGACTCTGCAGGGGGCGGTCGCCCATTGTGACATGCCGCTCGAGAGCGGGCCGACGCTCTACAAGCCATTCACTCAGCAATACGGCCCCGGTTACTTGGCAACCCAGAGTGCCGAGATCAGGGAGTGGTTCCAGAACACCCATGTGCAGCTCCCTTTGGAAAAGGGTGATGCCGTGTTTTTCAACCCGGCGCTCTTTCATGCTGCCGGGAGGAATCATTCCCGGTCCATACGGCGTATGGCCAATCTGCTTCAGGTTTCCTCCCCCTTCGGCCGCGCAATGGAAAACATGGATCGCGCGCGAATGGCCAAGGCTCTCTACCCTGTGCTCCAGCGTCTCCAGACCGAGCGGGCGCTTGGGCGCGGTGCCGTAATGCACGCTGTTGCAGCTTGTGCCGAGGGTTATGCCTTCCCGACCAATCTCGATCGTGATCCACCCATCAATGGTTTGGCGCCCCAAAGTCAGCAGGCTCTTATGACTCAGGCCTTGCAGGAAAACTGGGAGCCGTCGCGTTTCGAAGCGGCACTCGATGAACGTGTGCGCTGCACCCAAACCTGAGCGGGGGCCAGTTAGCTCTGCATCATCTGATGACTGAACGAGGCGAACATTCATGATACCCCAGGTCCTGAACACCGGTTTCCCGGTAAGGGATGAGTTCACTGCTCAGGGCCTGGGTTTTCCGGATGGTCAGTCATCCACTCGCGCACCACCAGCTTCGGTATCGCGACGCCAGTATCCGGCTGCCCTGATCCGGTTGCGAGGAATGGCTTCCTCATTCACCAGATGGTCGCGCAGGGCACGCACGGTATCGATCTCGGCCGCAATCCATACGTTGAGCGTCTCTGGGGCAGGCAGAACGACCAGGCGCAGAAGATCGGCGAGGCTTTGGCCAGCGGCCCTGTCACAGCGGAAGAGATCGACCCAGGCACGGCTCGTCAGCGGGTAGGTCTTGTCGCTTTCCTGCGTATCGAGCACCACAACGGCGCTGTGTTCGGGCGACAACTCTTCCAGCGTACGGGCGATGGCGGGCAGGCCCGTGTCATCGGCAATCAGCAGATGCGAGGTGAGGCGCTCATGCGGGATATTCGAGGCCTTGGGACCACCCATCCCAAGACGCTGCCCCGGTTTGGCCTGGGCCGCCCATTGGGTGGCCGGGCCTGAGTCGTGCAGCACAAAATCGATGATGAGTTCGCCGTTTTCCTCGTCAAAGCGCCGCGGCGTATAGTCGCGGGCAATGATACGCGGATCACGCGGTGCCGTACGGTCGGCATTCATGTCAGGCAGGACAGGATGGGTCTCGCCGGGCTGGGGGAAGAACAGCTTCACATGATCATCGGTCCCGACGGTGACGAAATCATGCAGGTCGGGGCCCGTAAAGACGACGCGCTGCATGGTGTCGGATAGCGGGATGATTCGTGCCACCTCGATTTGCCTCAGGCGAAGCGGATGGCGGATCTTGGTGGGGGGCAGAGGGGGCAAATTGCTGGTCATGATGATTCCCTGCCCATGATTTCAGCGGCAGCGCGCATCAGGATGGCAGCGATCCGTCTGGCTTCGACAGGGCTGCAGCCACGATGCTTGTAGAGCGCTGCCTTGAGGTGATGACGCGCCTTGTGCAGCCCGTCCGCGGCCTCGGGATCGACATCATGCAGCCCAGCAAATGCTTCGCGAACCTCGCTCATGCGGCTGCCAATGCGTGTCAGGATTTCAAGAATGCGAGCGGCTTCTGCTCGGTTTTCCGTCAGGTAAGCCTGCCCCTGATCTGTCAGGGTGTAGAGTTTGCGGGTTCCTTCCTGAGTGACCTCAGCCTGGCCGATCTCTTCCAGATAGGTCATGGCAGGGTACACCATGCCGGGGCTCGGCTTGTAGAAACCGTTTGTCCGCTCCTCGAGGCGGCGGATGATTTCGTAACCGTGCGCCGGACTCTCGGCCAGCAGGGCAAGAATGACCAGTTGCAGTTCCTCGGCGCTCAGCTTGCGACCGCCGGGAATGTCACCGCCCCGGCGGCGGCCGAAGCGGCCCCCGAAACCCCCGCCCATGCCACCGCCAAAGCGATGGTCCGAGCCGTGACCGAAACCGTCATGGCGATTGAGGGCATGACGTAGATGATGGCGAAAAAACATTTATATTCTCCGTTATATCTTTAGACTGTTCTATCTTAAGATATAACGCAAGAACTTTCGTAAGACTGATTCGCCCTGTGCTTGGAGGGAGAAAGAACGAGGCGTGTCGTTATGCGTGCGCTCGGATTGCCGGATGCAACGGGGGGAGAGCGAGGGTTCTTACCGGTTCCGGTCCTGATCCCGGTCAATGAGGCCGGGGAGGCGCCGTAGGAGCGCCGATGGCGTCAGGACCAGAAAGAGAAACTGACTGGTTCAGCAGGCCCAGACCGTCTTGATGTTCATGAACTCATGCAGGCCGAGTTCGGTCAATTCGCGCCCGTAGCCACTCGCCTTGACGCCACCGATCGGCAAAGTGGGGTCCGAGGCAGTGATACGATTGATGAATACGCCACCCGATTCGATGCGCTGTGACAGAGCGAGACCAAGGCGCTCATCCTGTGTCCACAGGCTCGCGCCAAGGCCATAGGCACTGTCATTGGCCAGCGTAATGGCATGATCGACATCCTGTGCCGTGATCAGGCAGGCGACAGGCCCGAAAAGCTCTTCCCTGAAGGCGGTCATGCCGGGGGTGACGTCCAGTAGCACGGTCGGCTCGTACCACGCACCGGGACGGTTCACAGCCTCGCCGCCGACCACAAGCCGCGCACCTTCCGCGATGCTCTGCTGCACCTGCTTGTGCAGGCCATCGCGCAGGTCAGTGCGTGCCATCGGGCCAATAAAGGCGCCATCACTCATAGGATCTTCGAGACGAAGCGCTCTTACCTTCTCGAGAAAACGTTCCGTGAAGGCCTCGGCAATCGGCGCTTCGAGGATGATCCGCTTGGCGGCAATGCAGACCTGCCCGCAATTTGCAAAGCGCGCCGTCACGGCGGCATCGACGGCCTTGTCCAGATCGGCATCAGCCAGCACGATGAACGGGTCAGACCCACCCAGTTCCAGAACGGTCTTCTTGCCGTTCTCACCGGCCATGCCAGCGAGGAGACGCCCGACCCTGACACTGCCCGTAACTGTCACGCCCGAAATCCGCTTATCGGCAATGACACGTGCCGTCTGCTCGCGAGCGAGATTGGCGGAGATGAACACATCGCCAAGATCGCAATCCTGCGCGATCTCGTTCAGCAATGCGCCGCAGCCCAGCGTGTTTTCGGCGGGCTTGACGATAAAACTATTGCCTCCGGCCAGAATGGGCACGGCAGCGCGAATGATCTGCCAGTACGGGAAGTTCCACGGCATGACCGCCAGCACAATGCCGGTTGGCGCATAGCTCAGATGGGCCTTGCCCATCGGTACGGGCATGGGTTTGTCCCTCAGCAGGGCTGGTGCGTGTTCGCCATACCAGTCGATAACCGAGGCGCATTTTTCGACTTCGGCACGCGCTGAGGTAATGGTTTTGCCCATTTCACTGACGGCAAGGCGCGCCAGTTCTTCCTTGCGCGCACGTAGCCCTGCCGCAAGACGGTGGAGCAGATCAAGCCGTGCGCCCAGGGTTTTGGCGCGCCATGACAAAAACCCCTCCTGGGCACGGGCCAGCATGTCATCGACCGCCTGCTCCGACAGAAACGGGTAGCGCCCCAGCGTTTCTCCGGTGGCCGGGTTGACCGTGAATACGCAATCGCCTGAAGCAGGATGGGTCATGATCTTTACCTCTGGTTATTGTGCCACATTGCCGTGCCTGCCGCATCGGACTGGGCCACGACATCGGTCTGACCGTTGCCGGGTGAGCCGGCGTAGTTGTGATAGACCCCGTTGGTATAAGGCGGCCGCACGGGTGCATTGAATTTCACCGGCCAGCCCAAAAACGAGAAATGTGACGGGGCGTCATTGGGGATCTGGGTGCTCTGATGAGCCTCCGAATTCGGCAGTCCCAGTGCCGGATGGGCACGGACCTTGTACGAATAATCTCGCAGCGAGTTGTCGAAATCCTCGGTCACGACATAGCCGTGCGGCGGCGGCGGGGCACCGCCATCGGGCAGGGCCACTTTTTCAACCGGGGTGAGGGGGTGTTCCATCGCCTTGAGCTGCGAGGCCGGATCGGCCACCGCCATGCCGGTACCGAATGGCGCCATGAAAAGTAACGCGGTGAAAATGCGGGTAAGTGGGGTGGTGAAAAGTGATCCGGGCATGTCCGTGCTCCTGCCTGCCTCTGTAGGGTGCTAACAGGGGCGCGTCTGTTTCGTTTTTCTATGAACCTGTAAGACGTAAAAAAACAGGCTTTGTCACAATTATTGGTGACTGCCGCACCCGTCGGGCGTTGCCCGTCATGAAACGAATTCGGCGCAGGCTGTGCAGGCGACCCGCGAAAGCAGGAGCCCGAGGCCCGAACGCCAGTGCAGGGAGAACATGACCCATGGCTACAGCAAACGGATCGACGATCCCCGGAATCGGTGAGATCGCCCCGATGAACCTCGATAGCGAGTCGCTCGCCCAGCTTCAGGCGGCTCTGGCCAAGGTCGAACATGGGCGCGGCGTACTCGTGCGCCTTGCGGATCTGATGGGTGGCGCTGTGGGTCAGGCGACCCGTATCGGCATGCAGGGGCTGGGCATGGCTCCGGCGATCCAGACAAAGCTTCAGGGTCTGGCTGAAGCCTCGATTGCCCGTGCCTTCGATATTGCGGTGCTCGGCATGACGCAGGAATCGGTGACCAAGGCCCCGAAATGGCGTGACCCGGCGGCTCAGGCGGCAGTTGCGGTTTCAGGAGCGCTGGGCGGTTTCGGTGGCGTGGTCGGATTGATGCCCGATATCGGATTCACCACACTCACCATCATGCGCGAGATTGCCCGCATCGCCCGTGAGGAAGGTGAGGATCTGAGCGATGACGAAACCCGCCGCGCCTGCCTCGAAGTGTTTGCCCTGAAGGGATTTCTTGCGGGCCAGAATGCCGATGAGAGCGAACTGGGCTTTTTCTCTGCCCGTGCCCTGATGCGCGGCAAGCCGATTGTCCTGCTCATTGCTGAGGTCGCGTCACATTACGGCATCGGGCTTTCGCGCAAGTTTGCCCTGCAGATGGTTCCGGTTGCCGGTGCGCTCTGCGGCGCGTCGCTCAACGCGGCTTTCCTCTCACATTACAGAGCGCTTGCCCGAGCGCATTTCACCATCCGACGCCTTGAGCGTCAGCATGGCCCAATTGTGCGCGATACCGCCCAGCATATGCGCCAGACAGGCGCTGACGCCGCATCGGCCTGACGGGTCCAAGGTGAGAGAGCGCCACGTCGTGCCATGGCGCGTTTCTCACCCCCGGGTCAGACTGACGAGAGCGGGGCTTTCGTGCCTTGCGTGAGGTCAGCGCTCACGCGGGGAAGTGAAGGTCTCCAGCAATCCGACCGGAACGATCTGCAATGAGAAGATGGCGGTCATGACGAAGCAAAGGCCGCGATAATGTGGGGCCACGAGCGCGAGCACGGCGCTGAGCGCGATACCGATGAGATAGACGAAAGTCAGTGGCATGGTGAACCTCCCGGCAGGATGCGATGACAGATCGCCTATCATGGTGCTGCATTGTCTGGCCATGACAAATCCCGGCTTGCGGAAGAGTTGCCGGGAGCTAGTGACATGAGGCCTGCCAACTATGCCTTAAGCTGTAGTGAGACTGCGAAACGGGACAGAGGATGACGGATCCGATCACACCGGAGCTTCTGATCGAGGCGTACCGGAACGGCATTTTTCCTATGTCGGACGGGCGCGATGCCAGCGAGATCAGCTGGCATCGTCCGCATGAGCGTGGCGTTCTGCCGCTGGACTCCCGGTTCCACCTTTCGCGCCGTCTGGCGCGCACAGCGTTGCAGGGCAGATTCGCGGTGACGACCGATCGCTGCTTCAATGATGTCATTCGCCTTTGCGCTGAAACCCCCGGCCGTGACGAGACATGGATCAGCGGTCGTATCCAGGCCAGATATACCCTGCTGCACCAGCTCGGTTATGCCCATTCCATCGAGACATGGCGCGACGATGTGTTGGTTGGCGGGCTCTACGGGGTTCAGATCGGCGGGGCCTTCTTTGGTGAGAGCATGTTCTCGCTTTGCACGGATGCGTCCAAGATCGCGCTGGTGCATCTTGTCGCTGCACTGCGCCTTGCGGGCTTCGCCCTGCTCGATACCCAGTTTCCCACACGGCATCTGGAAACATTCGGCTGCCTGACCGTTCCAGACCACGCCTATCGCTTGCTACTGGACCATGCCCTCGGGATTGAGGCATCGTGGAGCAAGGATGTTTCACTGGGCAGACTTCGAGATGAAGTCATCCGTCTGCGCGATGGTATAGAGGCTCGCTGAGGCATGAAGGAGGGAACACCATGTCGGTATTCGATGTAAGAAATGCGGCGTTACTGTCGCTGGCCCTGTCAATGACGGCCGGTGCCGCCACGGCGATGGCGCAGGAAAGCACGGGCGCCCACCCCCGGCTTTCGCCAGCGCGTGACGTGACGGTGGTCTATTCCGTCCAGCCCGAGAAAATGCCCCAGCCGGTACAGGCTATCGTGCAGTTCAAGGCTGAGGGCGACAAGCTTCGCATCGATTCGCCCGACCATGCAGGTTCGACCATTCTCGATCGTCCCGCCCAGCGCGTGACGCTGATCATGCATAAGCAGCGCGTCTATACGAGTTTTGCCCCCAAGCATGGCCTGCGCAACCCGTTCATGCTCGACATGTCCATGCAATATGCGCCGGATGGTACCGCAACGGTGGCCGGGCTTGTCTGCAACAAGTGGACCATCACGACGACCCACGGCAAAGCGGCAGCCTGCGTGACCGAGGACGGCGTTATCCTGAGCGAGGAAGGCGTGGATGCAGACGGGCTGCATGGCAAGCTTGAAGCCCAGAAGGTGACTTACGGCCCGGTTGCCGATACCCAGTTCCAGCCGCCTGCCGATTATCAGCAGATCACGGCGCAGATGCCCATTCCGCATGGCGCTGGCCCGCAGAGCTCCGCGGCGCCCAGATGAGCCAACAATCGCTAAGGGTCAGCCTGCATAATCGTACACGCGCCGCGCTGCGCAGGGCGGCGCTGGCCACCCTCTCTGTCGGTGCGCTTGGTCTGACCTGCCATTCCGGCATGGCGTACGCTGAAGACGTACAGGCAACGCCTTATGTTACACCTCGCGTCGATGTGGACGTCACCTACGAAGCCAAGGGGCCCGATGGTCAGGCCTATCGCCAGCGCATGCGCTGGAACGCTGCCCATTGGCAGCAGCGTCTCGATATGGAGACGACCGGGCTCATCATGCTGACGGATTACAAGGCGCATCGTCTTTCAGTGATCGATACGCGTACGAAAACCTACACGGTCTCTGGTGCACCGGATGCGCAGTTCGCCCCGCCCGGCACCCCGGCCGCCGGTCGCTGGCAACGCGGGACGCAGGATCGTGTCGCGGGGCAGGGATGCACACACTGGACCACCACGGACACAGACGGTCAGGTCGGCGATTTCTGCTACGATGACAACGGCGTCCTGTTATCCGCGAGCCATAACGGTCTGGAGGTGATCAAGGCGCTTTCCTACGCGATGACTGCCCAAGGGCCAGAAATCTTCAGGGAGCCGGAAGGCTTCCATGAGGCCAAACCCATACAGGTTGATCATCAGTAGGGGGAGCGAGCTGTACCTCTTGTTGCGGGACGACCTGCCTGCGTGCTCCAAGATGCCGCTGGGTTTCAGAAATCCGGCATTCTGGGGGACCTCACCGGATCAAGAGGTATGGCGATACAAGGGTGGGTCGGTCATTCGCCTTTCCACACTTCAGATACCGCGCAAAAAAGGGGCAGCTTCGTCGGCATGCCCCTTTTTTGTTACGGCCATGGCCGCCATGGGATCCATCAACGCGTCTGAGCGATTATGTTACATTCTAGCCCGGTTTTGGTCCTGTTTGGTCCCAAAATCGACACCATATGGATGGTATGAACTGGATATCGGATCGGCCACCCGTTTCAGGCCGATCTGACGAGGAGGTTTCTTCATGCGTCATATCCTGAAAATTGGCCTTGCGGCTCTGCCCCTGATCGGCCTCATGGGAGGCGCTCCAATGGTACAGGCTCATCCCGGCCCAGGCTGGGGCGGACCCGGCTGGCACGGCGGCGGTGGCTGGCATGGCGGCGGCTGGCGCGGTGATCGCGGCTGGCATCGCGGCGGTAATGCCTTCGTTGGCGGCCTCGTTGGCGGTCTTGTTGGTGGTGCCGTAATCGGCGCGATTGCACGGCCCTATGTGGCACCGCCGCCACCCCCGGTGGTCTATGCGCCGCCCCCGCCGCCGGTTGTGTATCAGCCGCCTCCGCGGGTGGTTTACCCGCCGCCGGTTGCAGTTTATCCGTCTTACCCCGCCTATCCGGCATACTGAGTTCAAAGGCTAAGCATCCATTATGGTCTCCATTGGTGACAGGGCCCCCGCTTTCTCCTTGCCTGATGCAACTGGTCAGGTTGTCGAAAGCGAAGCCCTGAATGGGCAGCCTTATCTGCTGTATTTCTATCCGAAGGCCGATACACCCGGTTGCACGACCCAGGCCTGCGACCTGCGCGATCAAAAGCAGACGCTCAGTTCGCTTGGTCTTCGTGTGATCGGGGTCAGCCCCGATCCGGTTGAAAAGCTTGAACGCTTCGCCCGGAAATACGGGCTGGATTTCACGCTGGTCAGCGATGCGGACCACAAGCTTGCCGACGAGTACGGCACGTGGGTTGAGAAAACCATGTATGGCAAGACCTATTTCGGCATGGAACGCAGCTCGTTCCTGGTCGATGCCGAAGGTGTCATCCGGGCCCTCTGGCGCAAGGTCAAGCCAGCAGAGCATGTGGCGCTGGTGACTGAAGCCGCCGCTGAACTGTAGCGTTTTTCGGGTATAGTGCCGCACGACCCCTTCCATCGTGCGTCCTGGCGGGCGTTCCGTCTCGCGACGCTCATTGTTGTAACGCCGGTCACCATCATTGCGGTGGCTGGGCTGGCGTTCCTGTGGCGTTTGTCGCTTGGCCCGCTGGATGTCACAGCCATTGCCTCACGTTTTGCGCCGGTCACAATCCAGGCCAGCAACGAGACAGGGCGTCCTGCCGGCAGGCTGAGCTGGGAGCGTCTGTTTCTGAGCTGGCAGCCTGGCCTGCGTCATGTTCATCCTGAACTTGTGCTCAAGGCGCAGGATCTGCGTATTCTACGCAAGGACGGCAGCCCAACGCTGGCGTTGTCGCAGGTCGATCTGGCCCTGCGCATGGGGCCTTTGCTACGCGGGCGTGTCGAGCCCACACGTCTTGCTGCACAATCGGGACGGATCATCTTCGATCGTCAAGAAGACGGGTCGATCGATTTGGACTGGCCCGATGCGAGACATCGCAAAAACGCCGCTAATCCACTTTCACTCGATCATCTGGCGGCACTCGACCTGAACGCTGTGACGGTGCAACTCCGCCATGCGCTGTCAGCCAATGGTGTTGGAGCCTATGCCGATCGCGCTGATGCTACGCTTTTCTTGAACCATATCGTGCTGCATCACGATCCACGGACAGCCGATTATGCGTGGACCGGGTTGGTCGAAGGCAAGGTGAGCCAGGGTCATGAACCGCCGATCGGCTTCAGCGCAGCCAGTTCATTCGCCGTCAGTACATCGGTGGCGGGGGATCTTTCCTGGCGCGTGACGGTCCCCCCTTTCACGCCTGACATTCTGCGCGGTTTCGTTCCCTATGCCGGTGACTGGCATGTGCCGGTCGGATTGCAGGCCTTTTTTCTGGTCAGGGGCAGCACTGGCAAGCGGCACCCTGCTGGCGATGGGCCGCTACAAGGTATCCCGGTCACGCAAGGGCAGGTTGCCCTCTCTCTCGGCAAGGGCAAAATCGATCAGTCAGGAGGCGACCCTCTGAACGTGGAGTCGGGTCATGTCTCCGCCCATATCGCCCTGCCTGAGGGGCGTCTCGTCGTCGACCGGAGCGATGCCGCTATCGCGCTTGTTGATGATACAGGCAGAACCGACACATTCCAGGCGCATGGCCATCTTGAGGCAGACTCGCTTCGCTCTGCCCGGCGGATTTCGGGGGGAGTTTCCCTTACGGCGACACCGCTCGATGTCCCCCATCTGGGTTCCATCTGGCCACGCTTCCTGATGAAGGGCGCGCGCCGCTGGGTCACCAATAATCTGAGCGCCGGTACGACAGACTCACTGCATCTTGATGCCATTCTCGGCAGTGACGCGGGCTGGGACCAGCTACGCCCCCGCAAGACCGACGCGTCCCTGACCATCGAGCATGCGACTGTGAACTGGCTTCGGCCCGTGCCGCCCGCACGTGATGTCGCCGCGCGTTTCAGCTTTGCTGCCCCGGATGTCCTTCGCATCGACTTTCTGCATGGCACCCAGCCCGCATCCGATGCGGCCCATGCCGGTCTCATCCATCTCGATGGTGGCTCGATGTTGATCAGCGATCTTTTTGCCCATGATCAGACCGGCACGATTGCACTCGATCTCTCCTGCAATCTGGGCGACTGTGCCACCCTGCTTGCCCATCCAAGGCTGCATCTGCTCTCGCGGCATCCACTGCCGTTTACGCATCCAGCAGGTGCAGTGAAAGTGAGCGAAACCATCACGCTGCCGCTTTCGTCGCATATCGAGAATGACCAGATCCACGTCAACGCACGGGCGCGGTTTGACCACGTCACCCTTGGCAATGTTGTTCTGGGGCGGCAACTGACCGAGGCGTCGGGCAATCTGGAAGCGACTGAAAAGAAGCTCGCGCTTCAGGGGCACGGTCTGCTCGACGGTGTGCCGACCGATGCCACGCTGAACGAGAATTTCCTGAGCCGGTCAGGCGGGCTGCGCGAGACTGTTCATGCCGTATCGGTTTTCGATGAACAGGCTCTGAACAAGGCGCATATCGCCAATAACGGCCTGTTTAAGGGTACGGCGCAGCTCGTCTCTGACTATCATGCGGCATTCGATGGTCATGCCAATCTGGATCTTGCACTTGATCTCACCCAGGCAGCCCTGACGATTCCCGTCTGGAGCAAAGCGGCCGGTATCGCGACAACAGCTTCCGCCCATATCGGCCTGCGCGATGGCAAAATGGTTGCACTCGATCGCATCAGCGCCGAGGGGCCAGACCTGCATGTCGAGGGCGACAGCCGACTGGTCGAGGGGCAGGTCCAGGCCATTAATCTGAACGGATTCATGATTGGCCGCTCCAACGGGGATGCAGTGATCGAGCTGCCGACACAGGCCAATGCAGCGATTGCCGTGCGTATTCATGCGCAGGACCTCGATATCGCGACCCTGCTGCACCGCGACGATGCAAAGCCCGGGGAGGAGCAGGGCGGCAGTGCGGTGACCGGCAGCGCATCGAGCGGTCCTGCCGAGAGCGCGTCAGGCAAAAGTACGGCGCCAGCAGGTCAGGACTGGACTGTCGATATTGCAACCGACCGCCTGTTCTACAACGCGCAGAAATTTCTGGGGGGTGTGACCGCGCATCTGGAGCATCGCCATGATCGGCTGGACCGTGCCCGGTTCACAGCGGTCAGGCCCGTTGGCGTGGCGTTCGATCTTGCCCCGCATGAGGCCGGGCGTCAGCTCATGCTCCGTATTGATAATCTCGGTCGGCTTCTGAACGAAACCGGTATGACGGATCGTCTTGAGGGCGGGCGTGCGCAGATTTCCGGTCAGGTAGGAGACGGCGATACGGGGCGCGTTCCGCCTTTCAAAGGGATGATTTCTGTCTCACCCTTCGCGTTCAGGCAGCCACCAGCGGCACTGACAGTGGCTACCCATCTTTCTGTCTTCAACTGGTCCCAGGCCAGCCATGACCGGTTTGAGGTTCAGCATCTTCATCTGCCGATCAGAGTGCGGGATGACGTCATGACCATTCATGAGGGGCATCTTGGCAACCCGGCGCTCGGGGCCACGCTGGAAGGCAAGATCGATCTCGACAAGGGCGGGCTCGATCTGCGCGGGACAGTCGTGCCTATCTTTGGCCTGAACGCGGCACCGGGGCGGCTGCCGAATGTGGGCAAGTTGTTCTCGCCGGAAAAAGGGGGTGGCTTTCTTGCCGCGACCTTTACGGTCAAGGGGACGGCGGGAAATCCGGATCTGTCGATCAATCCATTCGCCATGCTTTTACCCGGCGTCATGCGTCAACTCGCCAAATAGGGCACCCTGTACCGGTCTGACGAAGGGTATATTTGCCCCGGTGATTGGCCTTGCGTAGAGAATAGCCCGTAATCGTTCCGACGCATGATGGATCTGAAGCATCTGTTCTGTGCGACGTTCGTCCGCATGTGCACGTTCCTGCTTAGGCTGGCGGTGACGCGATGAGATACGTGGTAAGTCGAATAGAGCAGGATTGCAGGAAGGAAGAGGCCAGCGCGATGCAAGATGATGGAAATGCAGATCTGTTCGGCACGCCTTCCCCTCGCAAGGAAGCCGCGCGCTACGGGCGCCCTGCGGTACATTCTGCTCCGATGATGCCCCCTGCATCGCAAACGGGCACCGCGTCCACGCCGACGTCGCGACAGACGCAGCCGCTGGCGGACAGGCTGCGCCCCTCCACACTGGCGGAAGTCGTTGGTCAGGATCATCTTCTCGGCCCAAAAGGGCTGATCAGCCAGATGCTTAGCCGCAACACGCTGCCAAGCCTCATCCTGTGGGGCGGACCGGGATGCGGCAAGACCACGATTGCGCGGCTGCTTGCCCGTGAGGCCAAGCTCAGATTCGAGCAGATATCAGCCGTTTTCTCGGGCGTGGCTGATCTCAAGAAGGCTTTCGAAACCGCCTCGCGCTTCCAGCAGGAGACAGGGCGAGGGACGTTACTCTTCGTTGACGAGATCCATCGCTTCAACCGCGCCCAGCAGGATGGCTTTTTGCCTTATGTCGAGCGTGGGACCGTCATTCTGATCGGTGCGACAACGGAAAATCCGTCATTCGCCCTCAACGGCGCGCTTCTGTCGCGCTGTCAGGTGATGGTGCTCAACCGGCTGGACGATAACGGGCTCGAGAAGCTGCTCCAGCGTGCCGAAGCCCTGTCCGACACAGCGCTGCCACTCACCGCAGAGGCACGTGCTGCCTTGCGTGCCATGGCAGATGGCGATGGGCGCTATCTGCTTAATCTGGTCGAACAGATACAGGCTCTGCCGGCCGGGGAGCTGCTTGATACGGCGGGGCTGGCCGGTGTGGTGGCCCGTCGGGCGGTGCTTTACGACAAGGATCGCGAGGAACATTACAACCTGATTTCGGCGCTGCATAAATCGCTGCGCGGATCAGACCCCGATGCGGGCCTCTACTGGTTTGCCCGGATGCTCGAAGGCGGAGAAGACCCTCGCTATATCGCCCGCCGCCTGACGCGCTTTGCCGCAGAGGATGTGGGCATGGCTGATCCCACAGCGCTTCCGCTGGCCGTGGCAGCGTGGGAAACATATGAGCGTCTCGGCAGCCCCGAGGGCGAACTGGCTTTAGCGCAACTGGTCGTGCATCTGGCTACGGCACCAAAATCGAACGCCGTCTATCGTGCTTATAACCAGGCCCGCAAATTGGCCCGCGAAACGGGCAGCCTCGGACCGCCACACCATATACGCAACGCCCCTACCAAGCTGATGCAGTCGATCGGCTACGGCAAGGGCTATGAATATGACCATGATACGGAGGAAGGATTTTCGGGTCAGAACTACTTCCCCGATGAAATGGCGCGCGTGTCACTCTATCAGCCCACCGATCGTGGTCGGGAAAGCGAAATCAGAAAAAATCTGGACAGGCAGGCCGCAATACGGGCAAGCCGTCGCCCATGAGTGTTACGACCCGTATTGTCAGTGAAGATGAGGCCCATATGCGCCTCGATCGCTGGTTCCGCCGCCATTATCCCGACCTCACCCAGGGGGCGCTGCAAAAGCTGTGTCGCACAGGGCAGGTGCGTCTCGATGGCAAGCGCGTGACTGGTGCAAGCCGTCTTGTCCCCGGCCAGAGCCTGCGCATACCGCCTCTGCCTGCTCCAATGGCGGCGCAGCCCAACCGCCCCGCCCCGCTCGACCCGCAGCTTGCCCGCGAGATCGAGCGCATGGTGGTCTATCGTGACGATCAGGTGATCGTGCTCGACAAGCCATCCGGCCTGCCCACGCAGGGCGGACCCGGCATCACCAAGCATATCGACATGATGCTCGATGGCCTGCGTGGCGATCTGCCCGACCGGCCGCGCCTCGTGCATCGCATCGACCGCGACACGTCCGGCCTGTTGCTGGTTGCCCGGACACCGGGTGTTGCCGCCAAGCTGGCCGCAGCCTTTCGCGGGCGCGATGTGGACAAGACCTACTGGGCAATAGTCGTCGGGCGCCCCATGCCCGGCTCAGGTGTGATCGATCAGCCGCTCGCGAAGCTTGGGGCCGGTAACGGCGCCCTCATGATTGCCGCTACGCGTGATGACGAAGACGCTGTGGTGGCCAAGACCGATTATGAGGTGGTCGATGCGGCGGGCAAACGCCTTTCATGGCTTGCGCTCAAGCCCCTCACAGGCCGCACCCATCAGTTGCGTGTGCATTGCGAAACCCTCGGCACGCCTATTCTTGGCGACCCGAAATATGGTGGCAAGGCCGCGCATATGGAGGGTTTTATCGACAGGTTGCATCTTCATGCGCGTGCGCTGGAGTTTCCGCATCCTGCCGGTGGGCGCCTGCGCGTAGCGGCCCCATTGCCGCCCCATATGCGTGACACATTCAAGGATCTCGGCTTTACCGCCGGTGAGACGCCGCGCCCCGAACGGATCGGGGGCAAGACCGGCAGGAAATGACCAAGGAACTAGTCAAATGAAACGTCTGACTGCGGCGCTCATCGTCATCCTGGTGCTGGCGGCAGGCCTGGCCGTGACGGCCCATATCCTGACCGATCGCTCATCGCTGAAGGAGGATGTGATTGCCGCGGTCAAGCGACAGACCGGCCGTGATCTCGCAATGGCGCGTTTCTCGGTTGGCGTGCTGCCCTGGCCTTCCTTCAGTGCTTATCAGGTAACGCTGTCTGACGAGGGGGGCGATGGCGTGACGCCGATGCTGCGTGCACGCGACATCCGCGCGTCGGTCGCGCTCATTCCGTTGCTTTGGCGCGAGATCCGTCTCGAAAACCTGACGGTGATGCGCGGTGCGGCAATACTGCATCGCAACGAATCCGGGCAGGCAAACTGGGTCTTCCACCCACTGACGAGCAAAACCGGTTCCCCGTCGGGACACGTGTCTCACCCGCAAGCCCGATGGAAGCTGCAGATCGGCTCTGCCAAACTAGACAATATGGCGATCTCTCTCGATGACAGACAGGGTCACCACAGCGGTGCTGTGATTGTAGAGCGCGCCGAATTCGACGGTCTTTCTTCCTCGGCTCCCTATCTCGATGTTCATGGGCGTCGCGGGGATGTCCCGTTTCGCATCAATGGCCATATCGGCCCGCTCTCGCTGTTTCAGGGGGGTAACCCTCCCTGGGCGGTCAGTCTGGGTGCGACATTGGGCAGGGACGGCAAACAGCAGGACTGGCTGAATTTCGATGGTCAGATCACTGATATGCGCCATCTCCACGGTTTTTCGGGCGTATTGCGCGGTGAACTGGCCTCACTCAAGGATGTCGAATCCCTCTTCCCGAATGCCAATCTGCCCGATGTGAAAGGGCTCGGAGGCGAGATCGGGGTGTTCGATTCCGATCCACAAGCCGAAGACAGCGGGCTCGATCTCTCGCGGCTGGGTGTGAACCATGTGCATCTGCATGCCGATTCCATCCCGTCATGGCATGGGCTAACTTCCAGCGCGGTTCATGCCGATGCCGATACGCTCTCCTCGGCCCTGACGGTGAGTGGCGTCGTCAATGGTGCGCTGATCAGCGAACTGGCACCGGGCGTCGCCCTGGAGGGACGTTTTGGAACCCTGGCGCAGGCTGGTTCGGCCTGGCAGTCCGGACTTGCAACGCCGCTCCCGGTGGCGGTGGATCTGCGGGATGTATCCAAGATCGGGACTGGTTCCGGGCTTACGGCCCATCTTTCCGGTCAGATCGGCGCGGATGACTCCACGCTTGCTCTGGAAGGGCAGGCACGCACGCTCAATGTCATGCAGGCGGCATTGCACGATGTAACGTTCAAGGGGGAGGTGCAGCGCGACACGTCCGGATCCATTCAGATCAAGGGGCTGAGCCTCACGAGCCATGAGGCGACGGGTGTGATGGATGCCTCGATGAAGGCGCCCCTGCCATCTGCCATCGACGGGAGACTCCAGTTTTCAGCGCTTGATCTCGATGCCCTCAAGGGGCTGTGGCTGGGTCGACGCGATGAGGGAGCCGGAACAGCAGCGCAAGCCCCTGTGCCAGCCGGCCCAGGAGCCTCGGAAAATTCGTCTCCCGCGTCCACAGCGACCTCGCCTGCACAGACGCCAATTGCGGGTCTGATCGGGGCAGCCGGCAACGGTGCTGCAGCGCCGCAGACTGCGGCTGAGACAGCCGCATCCACCAGCAATGTGGGCGATACCGACAGCACGACCGGCTTGCAGCGCTTCATTGACCGCGGGCAGGCATCGATTGCTGTTTCTACCGCAAAACTGCGCTTCAATGGTGAGGATTACAGCGATGTCTCCGGGCATATTGCCTTGAACAACGCAAGGCTGGCCATCGAGTCGATCAAGGGGGCAGGCAATGGCATGACGCTTGCCGGGCGTGCCATTTACGACCGGAGTGTGTCGCCTGCCTCTGTCCGTGTTGTTTTCTCTCCGGTACTCTTCCCGGCCACGCTGGCGCAGACCCTGCTGTCAATGCCGGACCTTTTTCATGGGCCGTTGATGCTGGTGGGCGAGCTCGATGCAAGGGGCGAGACACGCGCAGCGATGCGCGACACCCTGCAGGGGCATCTGGGCCTTTCCATGGTGGGTGGCACGATCGATACCAGCAGGCTTGGGGCCTATCTGGGCGATGCGGCGCGCTCGCTGCTTTCGCATCGTGAACTGCCGGTGCGCTGCCTTGGGCTTCGCGCCCGGTTCGAGGGAGGGCAGGCCCAGCTCGATACGATCGGTATGGAGGCTGGTGCGCTTACCCTGTCTGGCCACGGTGTTTACGGTCTCGCTGACGCAATGCTCGATTTGCATCTGGTGCCGCGTATCGGCTTTGGCGGCACGGGGGCTTCAACCCCGGTGCTGGTCAAGGGAACGCTCGATGCACCCAAGGCAAGCCAGGAGGCAACCGAAGGGGGGCGTTTCCAGCTGACAATTGGCGGCAGCCAGCCCGATACCTGTCCCGACATCCTCTCCGCCGCGCGTGAGAATATGTCAGGTGAAGCAGCACCTGAGCGCAAGAAGCATTCGCAGGCCTCTGAATTGCTGCATGATTTGGGGATATTGCATTGAGCCAAACGATCAAACGTTTCTGGAAGGCAGTTGAGGTCGCAGCGTATGGTCCGGACGGGCAGTTCGCTGTCATGCTCGACGGCCGCCCTTTCAGACTGCCCGGCGGAAATATGCTGACCACATCCTCTGCAAGGCTGGCTGATGCTATTGCTGCCGAGTGGCGGGCCATCCCCGAAGGAGAGGCCTTTCGGACCGCAGATCTGCCCATGACGCAGATGGCTGGTACGGAAATCGAGCGTGTCCGGCCTGACCGCGAGCAGATCATTGGTGGCCTTAGCGCCTATGGTGAAAACGATCTGCTTTGTTACCGGGCTGTCGGGTCTCTTGGCCGGGAGCAGGACGCTCTGTTTGATCCGGTTCTGGCCCTGTTTGGCAGCAGGCATGGTGTTTTGCCTCAGGTCACGCGCAGTCTTCTGCCGCTCTCCATCGCGCCTGAGCTTCAAAAGGCCTACGGGGCCGCCCTTGAGCGTATGGATGACGCAGCCCTGACTTGTGCCGCAATCTGCGCACCTGCAACGGGAAGCCTGATTCTGGCGATTGGCCTGGTCGAGGGATGGGTGGACGCTGCTTCGGCACGGCTGATGGCCAGTGTCGAGGAGCGGCACCAGATGGCGCAATGGGGCGAGGATGATGCGCTGATACAGGAGATTGATCGCAACGCGGCAGATGTGGAAATTGCGTTACGGTATCTGGAGCTTTCTTACGGAGCTGAGACGAATCAGGCATGATTTTGCCATGATCGGCCTTTAACCCTTGCCTTTAGTGGTCATCACACTCGGTGACCATTGGTTACTCGACCCGCTTTTCGCGATTTATTAGAGGGTTGTCAGGTAATCAGAAGAATTCGTGCAAGGATCAGGTATGTCTTCTCGTATTCAGGCCGTACTGGATGAGAACGCAGCTGCTGCAAATCTCATCCGTCGTATTCCGTTCAAGGTGCGCTCTGCCCATTTCGTGGCACGTTGCGTCCAGAATGTCTGGCTGCTCCTTGCAGCAACCCCGGTCATTGTTGTGATCTGCGCCATCAAAGGCTGAGTTTCGCTCATCCGGCCTTCGCCGGGAGGCAAGATCGCACGGTATGAGCCGTCCAACGGCGCAGCTCTTGCCGCCCTTGCTGCACAGCAACGAAAAAGCCCGGCGCGATGGCCGGGCTTTCTGCTTTTATACGCTCTGTATTTCGCTCAGGGAACGAGTACTGTGGCGACGGCCGTGGCGGCAATGCCCTCTTCGCGGCCCGTGAAGCCAAGGCGCTCGGAGGTGGTTGCCTTGACCGAGATGCGGCCAACATCGACCTGAAGCAGCGAAGCAAGGCGTTCGCGCATGGCCTGAGCGTGAGGGCCGATCTTGGGACGCTCGCAGATGAGCGTTACATCGGCATTGATCAGCATGCCGCCGCGCTGGCGAATACGCTCGCCTGCGTGGATCAGGAAACGCGCGGAGTCCATATCCTTCCACTCATTATCCGTGGGTGGGAAATGGCGGCCGATATCCCCCTCGGCGAGCGCACCGTAAATGGCGTCGCACAGGGTGTGGATACCGACATCGGCGTCGGAATGGCCCGCCAGCCCGCGATCATGGGGGATGGTGATACCGCAGAGGATCAGCGGACGGCCGGCCTCGAAGGCATGAACGTCATAGCCCAGCCCCGTGCGCGGGAGTGGGGTCGAGCCGAGCAGTCTTTCGAGACGCACGAGATCCTCCGGTAGGGTCAGTTTGATATTATCTTCAGCGCCCTGAACGAGGGCGACCGGATGACCCGCGGCTTCGAGCAGGGCGGCGTCATCGGTGACAGGCCCCTGATGCGTGCGGTGCAGGTCGAGCAGAAGCGGGAAATGGAAGCCTTGCGGCGTCTGGGCACGCCACAGGGAGTCGCGGCAAACGGTTGTGTCGACCAGGCCGTCGCGACCGCGCTTGAGCGTATCCGCCACGGCAACCGCTGGTATGGCGCCCGGATGCTTTTCCAGAGCCTTGAGCACGCTCCGTACCACCTCGGCTGGCACGTAGGGGCGTGCGCCATCATGGACCAGAACGAGATCGGGCGGCTCAGGCAGGCGGGCAAGGGTTTCAAGCCCGGCGCGCACGCTGTCCTGACGCTCACGCCCACCTGCGACAGGCGGCAGTGTTTCGATCCCGTCGAGGGCCTGCAGCAGCAGCGGGTCATCACCGACCGGCTGGATAAGGGTCACGTGGTCGCGCAGCGCTTCGGCCGCGTGGCGAATGACGGTTTTGCCACCAAGCAGCAGGTACTGCTTTGGCATGGCAGACAGGCCGGTGGCCGGCGCGGCGCTGGCATCAGCGAAGCGGCGACCGGAACCGGCGGCGAGGAGGATGGCAGCAATACGCATGATGTTCAGGGAATGGGGATTTGTCCCTGCCGCGTCAAGCCAAGAAAAAAGGGCCCCGCAGAGACTGCGGAGCCCATGACCTGTGCGTCACACGTCGAGTGTGTTTCAGCGACCGATATCGCGCAGGCGGATACCCTTGTTGAGCTTGTGCTCGAGAGACTCCAGCGACACGCCGCGTGTCTCAGGCACGAAGGCAAGAGTAACGAGAATGAACACTGCATTGAGCGCAGCATACAGCCAGAAGGTGTGCGAGGCGCCCAGTGTGCCAAGCAGCGTCAGGAACGTGGCGCCTACGACCATGTTCGCAATCCAGTTGGTGAAGGTCGAGCAGGCAATGCCGAAATCACGACCCTGAAGCGGCTGCACCTCGGCGCAAAGCACCCAGATGAGCGGGCCGGCGGAGAAAGCGAAGCCCGTGATGAAGAGCAGCAGAACCCCGACCGAGAGGTAATGCATCATCGTGCTCGAATCCTGACCGAAGGAAAGAAGGATTGCGAGCGCACCCATGCCAATGGCCATGATGACGAAGCCGGCGACGAGCATCGGGCGACGACCCCAGCGATCGACGAAACCGATGGCGATGAAAGTGGCCAGCATGTTGACCAGACCGACGATGGCCGTGCCCCACATCTGCCCGTCCTGACCGAAGCCTGCAACTTCGAAGATACGCGGGGCGTAATACATGACGATATTGATGCCGGTGAGCTGCTGGACGATCTGCAGGCCAATGCCGAGCATGACAGAGCGACGGAAGTTCGGGTTTTCGAGGAACATCGAAAAGCCGCGCTGCTTCTGTTGCAGGCCTTCCTGGATATCACGGATTTCGCTCTCTGCTTCGGCACGCGAGGCGCGCAGCGAGGCCAGTGTTTCGAGCGCCTCGGCATGACGGCCACGCAGCATCAGCCAGCGCGGGCTGTCGGGTAGGAAAAGCGAGCCCACAAGGAACACGGCACCCGGAACGGCGACGATACCAAGCATCCAGCGCCATGACCCCGAATAGGCGAACATGGCGTCCGAGATGAAGGCGAGCAAAATTCCGATGGTGATCATGAGCTGATACACCGAAATCAGGCTGCCGCGATGCTGTTCGTCAGCCACTTCCGAAATGTAAAGCGGCGCCACGAAGCTGGCGATACCAATGGCGAGCCCGAGAATCGCACGCGCGACAATCAGCAGAGTGACCGAATGGGCCACGACACAGCAGATGGCGCCAATCACGAAAAGGGCAGCACTGAAGACAAGCGCCTTCTTGCGGCCGAGGCTATAGGAAAGACGCCCGGCAATGAGTGCCCCAAGGGCCGCGCCGAACATCATGGAAGAAACGATCCACTCCTGAGCGGTATCACTGGCCTGAAATTCCTTGGCAATAAAGCCAAGGGCACCGGAGATGACGCCGATATCGAGACCGAACATCAATCCTGCGACTGCCGCGAGAATCGCAGCAAGCATCATTTTTCCAACCAGCGGAAGCTTCGTTTCTACTGGGTTGGACGAGGTAACGTTACTCATATGAGAAGACCTTAGTCGAGAAAGCCGGGGGGCCGGGTCTGCAGAGGAATCGCTGTTGTCACACAAGAAATCCCAAAGTCCGTGTGATCTTTAAGGGTTTGTCACGTTAATTCAAACCAAAATCGTTGTGATCCATATAATGGGTCACCGGCTGTGTCTGGAGCCCGGTCCAAGCGGGGGCCGGTCAGGGATGCGTCGTAAGTGGGCGCGGGCTCAAATAGCGACTTAGTTCACATCCAAAAAAAGGAAGTAACCGGGATTGATGGGAATATAACCCATTGTAAGAGATTACCCCTTTCCGGAATCTTGTCGCTATATCGTAAATAAAAAGATAACATAAATACAAGATAAGTAGAGATAAATACAAATTATTCTTGTTTGATATAACTCTACCTTGGAGGCATTCCATAACTGGTCGAGACTTGTCAATAAAATGAGTCCATACATTGATCAAGCAATAAAGCTTTCGCATGTAAATGGATTCTTCTCATGTCTATTCGCATTCACGCTGCAAAAACTTTTTCGGCACTTGCCTTTTCAGGCGCTGTCTTTGGTCTGGTCTCGCTGGCTTCTGCCTCCACGGGGCATGAGCTGCGCAATGGGGTAACGGCCACCTCGAGTCTTGCCTATGCTGGCCCGCGTCCGCCTGCCGGTCAGAAATGGGATCCGTGCGAGATGCAGGGCGCGTGCGTTGCCGAGAGCAGTGACAGCCTCGCCTATGCCGGCCCGCGCCCGCCTGCCGGC